>JAJZWV010000003.1 GCA_021846505.1 Bacillota bacterium | reverse complement strand
CTGGCTGACAACGCCGAGACGCTTTTGGCGGTGAGCGACTTGGTGTTTATCGATCCCGTGACCACCGGGTACTCCCGGGTGGTGGAGGGCGGCAAAGCCGACGAGTACCACGGGTTCCAGAAGGACCTGGAGTCGGTGGGCGCGCTCATTCGGCTGTGGACCTCGCGCAACGGCCGCTGGCTCTCGCCCAAGTTTTTGGCGGGTGAATCCTATGGGACGATTCGCGCCAGCGCCTTGGCCCACCACCTGCAGCAGCGCTATGGCCTTTTGCCCAACGGCATCATCCTGATTTCCTCGGTCATTGACGAAAGCACTGTGGACTTCACCGAAGGCAACGACCAGCCGGCGGCGCTGTACCTGCCCACGTATGCCGCGCTGGCCCACTATCACGGGAAGCACCCGGGCCGCACGCTCGAAGACGTGCGGGCCGAGGCCGAGGCGCTGGCGGCGCGCGACTACCCCTGGGCGCTGGGCCGCGGAGCCCGGCTCACGCCTGCGGAGCGGGCGGAGATGGTGGCGCGGGTGGCGGCGGTGGCCGGGCTCCGCGAGGCGTACGTGGACCGGGCGGACCTGCGGCTCGAGCACCAGCGGTTCTTCCGCGAGCTGCTGCGGGACCGGGGCCAAGTGATTGGCCGGCTCGACGGCCGATTCGTGGGCTATGACGCGGACGACACTGGCGAAGAGCCTTCGTATGACCCGAGCCTCGCTGCCATCCACGGGCCCTACGCGGCGGCGTTCAACCACTACGTGCGGCAGGAGCTGGGCTATCAGTCCGACCTGCCGTACGAGATTCTGACCGGCCGCGTGCGGCCGTGGAGCTACGCGGAGTTTGAGGGGCGCTCCGTCAGCATTTCCTCGATGCTGGGAGAGGCCATGCGTCACAACCCGCACTTGCGCGTCCACGTGGCGTGCGGCTACTACGACGGCGCGACGCCCTACTTTGCGGCGGAGCACGCGTTTGCGCACCTGGCCATCCCGGCGCATCTCCGCGGCAACATTGAGATGCGGTACTACGAGGCGGGCCACATGACCTACGTGCATGAGCCGAGCCGGCGCCAGCAGAGCGCTGACCTGGCGGCCTTTGTGCAGGGAGAGTCAGGCTAGGGCGAGAGCCGGGTGCCATCTTCATCCGCCATCTGGCGCCGGCGTCCGGGCCACCTCGCGGTTGTGTTCAGAGGCAAGCGGCTCGCGCGCAGCTTGGCTGGCGGCGCGAGCCGCTTGCGATGGCTTGCGGAAATGTGAGGGGCCAGCGCTTTCGCTCCACACCAGGGGCACCCGCGTGAACGGGCACCCAGCAGCGGGTGGAGCCGCCGGGGGTGGCCCCAGAGTGGGCGATGCCCCAGGATGGCCGCACGGTTGGCCACCGCCGGATTCGGGTGCCTGCCCATGCGCCTGGCCTCGCGGTCTTGGCAGCAGGCTGCCAGGCTCCGTAGGCGTCCCCCAATTTCTGCGAGGCATAAATGGGCCATGGCGCTGTCCATCTGAGGGAGCGCCCCTGCATCATGGCGCCGCAATGCGTGTGCGACCTCCACCTGCGACAGGCACGAAGCAACGAGCGGACTCCCACGCCGGCTGTGCAGCCACGGCAGCAAGGCTGGCGTTTCGAGCTCGTGTCGAACCAACTTCACCAGCGCGGACGAATCCAGATAAATCATGCGCGCTCCTGCTCGCGGTCCGCCCCAAAAGGGCCGCCACGGCGGCGGCCGGGTCCCATGCTCTGGTGCCGGCGGCATCTGAAAGTCCCCCTCGGCCGTTGGGGCCGTGGCCAGTCCCTGCGCAACGCACGGGTCCAAAATCAGAGGCCGTCCGGCAATCGGCACCATACGGGCGACGGGGCGTCCGCCGCGGGTGATGGTCACGGCGTGGCCCTCGGCCACACGGTCCAGCACCGAACGGGTATGCTGATTACGTTCCCGGATCGGAATCTGCTGCTCCATGCGTACCCCTTCCGTCGCGACAGGACGATGGCCGCGACGTTTATTGTAGAACGCATCGCACTACAGGGTACGGGGCAATCCACCCGGTCCGCCGCGCCAAAAAGCCCCGGGCAGAGTGCCCGGGGCTTAGGGGATGGCAACGTTAGCCCTGGAGCAAACTTGCCTCCAGCACGTCGCACGCCTCATCCAACAGGTCGAGCGGCGTGCTCAAGGGAGCCAGGAACCGAATGACGTTGCCATAGATGCCCGCGGTCAGCAGCAGCAGCCCCTGCTGCTGGCAGCGCCCCACGACCCGGGTCGTCAGCTCGTCCGCGGGGGCTTTCGTGGTCCGGTCCGCGACCAGCTCCATGGCCACCATGGCCCCCAGCCCGCGAACGTCTCCCACATACGGACTTTTCTGCGCCATCTGGGTCATCCGCGTGCGCAGGAACTCGCCCTGGCGCTTGGCCTGGCCCAGCAGGTCCTCGGCCTCGAAGGCGTCCAGCACGGCATTGCCTGCCACGGTGCCCAGGGGGTTGCCCACGTACGTGCCGCCAATTTGCGAGGGGCCCGGGCCGTCCATCACGTCGGGGCGGCCCATCACACCGGACAGGGGAATGCCGTCGGCAATGGACTTGGCCATCGTAACGATATCGGGGCGAATGCCGGCCTGCTCGGTGGCGAAAAAGGTTCCCGTGCGTCCGAAGCCGGTTTGCACTTCATCGACAATCAGCAGGATGTCATGTCGGCTGGTGAAGTCCCGGAGCCAGGGCAGGAAGGTGGCGGGCGGCACGACAAAGCCGCCTTCGCCCTGCACCGGCTCCACAATTACTGCGGCCACGTCTTCGGGCGCCACCTGGAGCAGGAGCGCCTTCTCGATTCGGTCGTAGCACGGGGTGCCACACTCGTGGTGGGCGTCATGGCCGCCCAGCTCGCAGCGGTACGGGTAAGGATACGGCACCCGGTACACCTCGGGCGCGTACGGGCCCATGCCTGCCTTGTAGGGATGGGTCTTCGACGTCAGCGTCATGGCCATCAGCGTGCGGCCGTGGAAGGCGCCTTCGAAGGCGATGATGCCCTTGCGCCCAGTCGAGGCGCGCGCGATTTTCACCGCGTTCTCGACGGCTTCTGCGCCGGAGTTGAAAAACAACGTGCGCGCGGGCCCGCCCCCGGGAAACCGCTGGTTCAAGCGCTCGGCCAGCGCCACATAGCTCTCATAGGGAATCGAGGTGAAGTCGGTGTGCAGAAAGCGGTCCACCTGCTCGTGCAGGGCCGCCGTCACGCGGTCGTTCGTGTGGCCCACGTTGAGCACGCCAATCCCACCGGTGAGGTCGATAAACGTGTTGCCGTCGATATCATGCAGCACGCTGCCGTGAGCTCGGTCCACGATGACCGGAGTGCCGATCGACACCGCTCGGGGCGTGGCTTTCGCAATGCGCTCCAGCACCGCCGCACTCTTGGGGCCCGGAACCGCCGTCTTCAGTTGAATGGTTTTGTTTGCAGTCGCCATGGGAGCCTCCTTCATCTCTCGCCGTCCTCTTGCACTCGCCACACCGCGCGGACGGACCGTGGCTAGCTGTCAATTTGCGCCCGCTGCAGCCGCCCGCTGAAGTCCACATACACGGACTTCCACTCACTGAAAAAGTCCAGGGCTGCCGTGCCCGCCTCGCGGTGGCCGTTGCCGGTGCCGCGCGTGCCGCCAAACGGCAGGTGGATCTCGGCACCAGTGGTGCCAGCGTTGACGTAGACGATGCCGGTGGCCAAGTCGCGAATCGCCCGAAAGGTGCTGTTCACGTCCCGGGTGAAGATAGACGACGACAGGCCATAAATCACGTCATTGTTGACGGCGATGGCCTCGTCCAAATCTTGCACCCGAATCATGGACAGCACGGGGCCGAAAATCTCCTCCCGGGCCACTCGCATCGAGGCGGTGACGTTGGTGAGGAGGGTCGGCGTGTAGAAGGCCCCAGCCTGGAGCGCACCGTCCTCGGCCGGGAATCCCCCGGCCGCCACCACCGCGCCCTCTGCTTGGCCAATTCCCACATACTCATGCACCCGGTCGCGGGCGCCGCGATTAATGAGCGGGCCCACGTCGGTGCCCGGCTCCAAGCCGTCCCCTAAGGTGAGGCCCTTCATGCGCGCCACCAGGCGCTCGGCCAGCTCGTCGTACACGCCCTCCTGCACCAAGAGCCGCGAGCAGGCGGTGCAGCGCTGGCCGGTGGTGCCAAAGGCGCTCCACAGAATGCCATCCACCGCCAAATCCAAGTCGGCGTCGTTCAAGACAATCACCGCGTTTTTGCCGCCCAGCTCCAGAGAGACGCGCTTTAAGCCCTCGCCCGCCCGCGCGGCCACGTGGCGGCCCGTCTCCACCGAGCCTGTAAACGATACCAAGGCGACGCGGGGGTCTCCCAGAATCGCTTCGCCCACTTCGCCGCCGCTGCCATACACGAGGTTGACGACGCCGGCAGGAATGCCGCACTCGGCCAAGATTTTGACCATTTCGCCGGCGACCAGGGGCGTCTCGGTGGCGGGCTTGAACACGATGGTGTTGCCGAGCACCAGCGCGGGGAACATCTTCCACGAGGGAATGGCGGCGGGGAAGTTCCAGGGCGTGATGATGCCGGCTACCCCAATGGGATCGCGGATCGCCATGGCAAACTTGTCGGTCAGCTCAGAGGGCGTGGTGTACCCGAAGCTGCGCCGCCCCTCGCCGGCCATGTAGTACGCCATATCAATGGCTTCCTGCACGTCTCCTCGGGCTTCGGTGAGTACCTTGCCCATTTCTGAGGTCATCAGGCGAGCCAACTCGTCCTTCTTCTCCTCCAGCCGGCGCCCGACGCGAAACAGAATCTCACCGCGCTTGGGCGCCGGAATCCGCCGCCAGCTGGCGAAGGCGGCATGGGCCGCGGCCACCGCGCGATCCACGTCGCCGGCGTCCGAGAGAGGCACCTGAGCGAGCGTAGCACCGGTGGCGGGGTTGGTTTTGGCCACGTAGCGCGCCGCGGCGGGAGCAACCCACTCGCCCGCAATAAAGTTTTTGAGTTCCAAGTTTCGGGGGACCTCCTTCACAGACGACCGAAGGATTGGCTGGCACGCCAGCTAGGCCAGCGCCCAGTGATGCGCGAAGCTTGTGCCGTCCTGATCCATTCTAACCGTCCGCCCAAGCCTCCGCCAGGCTTGGGAAATGCCCGGTGGGGTGCCGCCCATTCCCCCCGGGACGAGATTGGCCAGCGACGGAACCAGAAAAATGTGAAAACAGATTGGTATCAGGCAGGAGATCGCCTCCTGAGATCGAATTCATACGGTAGTACAGCTGGACCGGCTGGCGGAGGTGATACCACAGAGAGTCTCTTGCCCCGGGTAGCACTGGCCCGAGGCACCTTTGGTGCCCGAGGCGGCCGAGACGAGGAGGAAGTGCTCCATGTTGGGAATCGAGCGCTGGGGGCAGGGATGGCGGCGAGCGGCCGGCGGAGCCGCCGGCGCGGCTCTGCTGGCCGGCCTGACGGCGTGTGGATCCGCTCCGGCGGCCACCCCCAGCACACCGAGTGTGCTCACGATTGCGATGGGGGCGGCCACCAACTTGAATTGGTGGCCGCCGATTGTGTCGTCCACCGACTGCGGCACGCTGACCGGGGGCGGCATCTCCGGCCCGGACATGTACATGCCGCTTTTGTGGTTCAGCCGCACGGACCAAATAGAATATTCGCGGTCGATTGCGTCGGGCATCGCCGTCAGCCACCATGACAAGCAGTACACCATCACGATGAACCCCAAGTGGCACTGGTCCAATGGCCACCCGATCACGGCCACGGATGTGGCCTATGACTGGACCTTGATCCAAGGCGCCAGCGCGTCCACCTCGCCATTCCCGTATTGCTTCGCAGGGTCCGGGGGCGTGCCCGCCCTGTTTAAGAGTGTGGTGGCGGCCGGCCCGCACACCGTCGTGGTCACGTTGAACCAGTCGGTCAACCCCGTGTGGTTTGAGCACAACGGGCTCTCCCAGCTGATTCCCGTGCCCAAGTCGACCTGGGCCAAGCACAGCAGCATCACCAAGGAGCTCTCATTCATCAAGGCGATTGCCAACCAGCCCAACAACCCCATCTACCATGTGGTGGACGGGCCGTACCGCATTCAGAAGGCGGTCACCAACGGGTACTACACCTTCGTGGCCAACCCGCACTACTCGGGGGCTCACCCCGCGAAAATCAAGACGGTGACCTATCTGTACGAAACGTCGACCTCCGCCGAGTTTGCTCAAATGCGGACGCACAAGGTGGACCTGGGCTACTTGCCCCTGTCTCTGTACGGCTCCAGGGGTCAGCTGACGGGATACAACCTCATTTCGCGGACGATGTTTGCGTTCTTCTACCTGCCGCTGAACTTTCGGTCCAACGCGTATGGGGTCGGGGGGCTGTTCAACAACCTGTATGTCCGCCAAGCCCTGCAGATGGGGATCAACCAGCCGGCGATCATCAGAAGCATGTACCATGGGTTCGCCCTGCCCAGCATCGGGCCGGTGCCGGTGAAGCCCCCCAACGCGTACTACGACGCGGCGCTCAAAAATCCGTACCCGTACAATCCCAAGGAGGGCAAGAAACTCCTGGAGAATCACGGGTGGGCCCTCTCCAACGGCGTCATGACCAAAAACGGCCAAAAGCTGGCCTTCAACATGCTGTGCTCGACCGGGTCCACGACCTTTGACAACATGGCACAGCTGCTGAAGCAGGACTGGGCTCAGGAAGGCATCGACGTGAGCCTTCAGCCTATGGGTGGCCAAGCCTTTGGTGACATCATCGGCAGTGCCGCGCAGTCGCCCAAGTGGGCGATGGCAGGCGGCTTCGGCTGGGTGTACGTGCCAGACTTCTACCCGTCGGGCGGCAGCCTGTTTCTCCCCACGGCCGGGTTCAATCTCGGGGCGTACAACAGCAGCACCATGAATCACCTGATTGCGGCCACCTACAAGGGCGGCACCAAGGCTCAGGTGACGCAGCGCTTCAACGCCTACCAGGTGTACGCGGCCCAGCAGCTGCCCGGCTTGTTTGTGCCCACGCCCGACTCCCTGTCGGAAGTGCGCACGTTCGTCACGGGCTTCCGCAGCAACTACAACCCGATTCTGGCCTACACGCCGGTGAACCGGCTGGGCTTCAACGGGTAGCGACGCATCGGCGCACGGCGGGGCTATGCCCCGCAGGCGCCGCTTTGTTGGCCCGTATGGCCACCAGCTGCACGGCTGCCGGGGCACGCTGCCGGATGAGCGCCGACTCGCCCGTCCATCGGTGGGCGATGAAGTCCTAAAGCGGCCGGCGGCGCGAAAGCGCCCCGGGATTTTGCTTCTAGCAGGATTCCGACCCGCTCCATGCGAACTTCCTCACGATATGGAGGTGCGGGCGCCCGACGCGGCTAGACCCCGCCAGAAACGGAGGCTCTCATGAAAATTGCGCTGGTGGGAGCCGGCAGCATGCAGTTTACCCACCAAGTGGTGAGTGACTTATTGGCCCATCCGGCCACGCGGGAGGCCGACTATCACCTGATTGACATTGACGGCGACCGCCTCCAGCAGGCGGGCCTCCTGGTGCGCGGCCTCGTGGACCAGGCCGGGGCCGCCGGGCAGGTGGACCGCTTTGACCACCCGCGCGCAAAGGGGGCACTGGCCCACGTCGACTACTGCATCAATGAGATTCAGGTGGGGGGCTATTCCGCCACGGCACGTGACTTTGCCATCCCGGCCCGCTATGGGATTCCCCAAACCATCGCTGACACGCGGGGCATTGGCGGCATCGCGCGGGCGCTCCGCACCATCCCGGTGTGCGTGGACCTAGCGCGGGCGCTGTGCCAATCGTCGCCTGCAGCCGTGCTCCTCAACTACACTAACCCCATGGCGATGGTCATGGACGCGATTCACCGCGCTGTGCCGGAGCTGGAGGCTTACGGACTCTGCCACAGCACCGAGGAAACCGCGCGCACGCTCGCGGGCTATCTGGACGTGCCATACAAGGAGCTGGACTGGACCTCGGCAGGCATCAACCACATGGCCTGGTTCCTGACGCTTCAGCACCGCGGCCAGGATCTGTACCCGCGCCTGGCGGCTTTGGCGGAGGACCCCGCCGCGTTTGCCCGCGATCCGGTGCGGTTTGAGCTGCTGAAGGCCGTGGGATGCTTTGTGACCGAGTCCTCTGAGCACAACGCGGAGTACTTTGCGTGGTTCCTGAGCCATCCGGCGGAAATCGAGCGATTGGCGATCCCTGTCGGGGAGTACCTGCGGCGCAGCCAAGCGCTCCTGGCGCGCTACCAGGCGCTTCGGCAAAACCTGGCGGCCGGGCGGGTGCCTGCGCTCCGCGCCCCCGGCGGCGAGTATGCGCCCCGGCTCGTGGCGGCCCGCACCGCGCGAGAGCCCCTGTCGCTTTACGCCAACGTGCCAAACCGCGTCGGCCACCGGGGCGGCACTCGCCTGATTGCCAACTTGCCGGCCGAAGCCATCGTCGAGGTGCCGTGCAGCGTCGTGGGCCGGCTGGTGCGGCCCAGCGCGGTGGGGCCACTGCCGGCCGCCGCCGCCGCGCTGAACGGCCAAGCCATTGCGGTGGAGCAGCTCACAGTGGATGGCTGGGAGCGCCAGAACCTGGACCTCATCTATCAGGCGGCCATGCTGGACCCACTGGCAGCGTCTGTCCTGCCCCTGGATCAAATTCGCCAGCTGGTGGACGAACTGGTGGCGGCTCACGGGCCGCTCATGCCGCCGCTGCAGCGCCGAAAGATTTATGGATCCGCCCGATGGTGACGGCTAGGGCCGACCAGGGCTCGAAGGGAGACTAGCGATGACGAAGGCGGAGCGCGGGCAGTGGACGCGGCACCTGATTCGGGAGCAGGGGGCAGTGTGGGAGGCTGCGGCTGCCCAGGTGGGCCCGCTGCCCGCCGGGCCGGTGCTGCTGGCCGGGAGCGGGTCATCCTACTACGTCGCCCTGACGGCCGCGGCGGTGGCACGGCGGCTCGGCCTTAGCGTGTCCGCCCGGCCGGCGGGGGACATTGTGACCGAGCCGGAGGTGGCGCTGTCCGGCCAGCGGGCGCTGGTGGTCGTGTCGCGCTCGGGGCACACCAGCGAAGCCGTCTGGGCAGCTGAGGCCGCTCAGCAGCGCGGCTTGGCGGTGGTGGCACTCACCTGCCATAGCGGCGCTGCGCTGACGCGCCATGCCGATGTCGTATGGGCGGCCGAAGATGCCGAGGATGCGACCGTGGTGATGATCCGCTCGTTCACCACACTGCTGGTGATGCTCCAAGCGGCGGTGGCGCGCACGGCGCGCTTGGATATGGCTCCGCTGTCTGACGCCGCCTCGGCGTGGAGCGACTGGCGGGACTCCAACGCCCTCGGGTGGTTGGATGCGCCAGCGGGGGGTGCCCCGATCCCACGCCGCGCCGTTATGCTGGGTGGGGGGATCCGGCTCGGCGTGGCGTGGGAAGGCATGCTGAAAGCCACCGAGATGTCCAATCAGGTGGCGCACGCCTACGCGCCCCTGGAGTACCGCCACGGGCCCTGGGGCTCACTGGCCGAGGAGGACGTGGTGTTTGTGCTGGCCCAGCGCGCGACGGCGGCGCACGATCGGCAGCTGGTAGTCGATCTGTGCCAGCGAACGCCCCTGGTCGTGGCGGTGGGCCCCGAGGGCTGGGACGCGGGCCAGGTGCCGGCCACGGTCCGCCTCCTGTCCTATCCGGCGGCGGTGGACGACCGCTGGGCGGGCCCGCTGGTGGCCGCGCCCTTGCAAGCCTTCAGCTGGTGGTGGGCGATGGCCAGCGGGCGAGATCCGGACGCGCCTGAGAGTCTTACATCGGTGGTGAAGCTGGATGCGTAGCGGAGAAGTGCGGCGCCAGCGGCGGGTGGACCACCGCCGGGAGCAGCTGGTGCGGCTGGTGCAGGCGGAAGGCACGGCCGGCGTGGCCGATTTGGCGGCGCGGTTGGGATGCTCCGTGGTGACCGTGCGCCGGGACTTGGCCGCGCTGGCGCGGGACGGCTCGGACTGGAAGCGGTACCACGGCGCAGTGGCCGTCCGCGGCCTCATTATTGAGCGAGGATTTCAGGACAAGATGGGCATCGCGGAGGCCGAGAAGTTGGCGATTGCGGAGGTGGCGGTCAGGCTCATACCGGACGGGGCGGTGGTGGGGCTGAACGGGGGCACCACGGCGGCCCGGGTCGCCGAGCGGCTGGTCGCCGAGTCGCGCGCGGTAACAGTGGTGACCAACGCCGTCAATGTGGCGTTGCAGCTCACCAACTCCGGCATCCCGGTGGTGGTGGTGGGGGGATCCCTGCGGCCCTTGAACTATGAAACGACAGGGCCCATGGCGCTCCGCACGCTGCAGGCGATGGCTTTGGACGTCGCGGTGATCGGGGCGGATGCCGTCGACAAGGAATTTGCCTGCTCGGCCGCCGCCGATGCTGAGGCCGAAGTGGGGTGGCAGTTTAGCCAAGCAGCGGAGAACGTGATTGTCGTGGCCGACCACCTGAAGTTTAATCGGCGGGCCACGTATCGCATGCTGGCGTGGGAGGATGTGGACATCCTGGTGACGGGCCGTGAGGCGGAGCCGGCAATCGCGGGCGCCGACTGGCGGGAGGTGCTGGCGCCCATGGACGCATCCGAGGCGCCGGCGGTTGCGTGGAGAGTGGTGCATGACCGTGAGCGCCGCAGCTAACTTGGTCTTGGGATTTGACTTTGGCGGCACTAAAACTTTAGTGGGATTGGCTCGCGTGACTGACGGCGAGCTTCTCCAGACGGCGCGGCTGCTGACCCGCGACTACTCCGGTGCACCCGCACTGGTATCCGCGGCGCTGGCGCAGGCACGTGCGTGGGATCGGGAGCATCCGGTGGCCGCCATCGGGGCGGCCACCGTGGGGGTGGAGCGGGAGGGCGTGGTGGCGCTGGCCCCCAATCTTCCGGGCTGGTCCGAGGCGCCGCTGACCGCCGCCACACTTCAAGCCGCGTTTCCGGGCCGCTCGGTGGCCGTGGCCAACGACGTGAAGGCGGCGTGCCTGGCCGAGATGCGGTGGGGCCGGCTTCAGGGCGTGCCTTACGGGGCGTATCTGAATCTCGGCACGGGCGTGGCGCTGGCTTTTGGGCAGGATGGCGCGGTGTGGCAGGGAGCCCACGGCGTGTCGGGCGAGGTGGCGTACCTCTGGGAGTCGGGCCAGCCGGGACTGGCGGCGGGCCGCGCGCCGCTGGAAGAGCGCTTCGGCGGGCCCGTGATGGCGCGCCTGGACGATCCGGCGTGGGCGTCGCGCGTCATGGAGCTTGGATGGTGGGTCGGCCAGTGGCTCCTGCTGCTGGATGTGGAGCGTTTGGTGCTGGGTGGCGGCTGGGCGCAGCGAGTGATGGCATCCGTGCCTGCATGGCAGGACGCTTGGCGCTCCTACCTGCCGGCGGTGCCCGACGTCCGGCTGTCCCGCTGGCCTGATTCGGCGGGCCTTTATGGTGCGGTGGCGCTTGCGGCCAAAGCCTGCCGATGATTTGGTGCGTGGGCCTCAACCCCGCCTGGGACGTGGTGATGGGGCTGGATCCCGCACGGGGGCCGGAGGGCGTGCGGGTGGCCGCCTGGACTGAGGCAACACCGGGCGGCAAAGCCAACAACGTCGCGCGGGTGGTGCGGCAGCTGGGCCAGCCGGCCACGGCCGTCGGGCTTTATGGAGGAGCCGTCGGCGAGCTGGTGCAGCAGGGCTTGCGGGAGGCGGGCGTCCACGTGCTGGCGGGGGTGGCGGAGGGAGCGACCCGCATCTGCCTCACCGAGTTGGACGGGCCGCGCCGGCGCGAGGTGCGGGGCCGTGGGCCCGAGGTCCATCCCAGCCAAGCCGACGCGCTGCTGCAGCGGGTGCTGGCGGCCGCCCAGTCCAACGACTTGGTGGCGCTGTCGGGCAGTGTGCCCCCAGGCCTCGCCCCTGGCGTGCTGGCCCAATGGGTTGCGGCGCTGAAGCCGCACGTCCGCTTTATGGCCCTGGATGCGGCGGGCGACGAGTTGGCCGCCGCATGGCAGGCCGCGCCCGACTTGGCGGTGCCGAATCTGGCGGAGTACCGGGCGCTGGGCCGAAGCATACGGGTTGGAGCGGGCCCCCGCTGGGTCGCCGTAACACGCGGCAGAGCCGGCCTTTCCTGGCGCGAGCGCGGGCGCTGGCACCGCATCCCAGCCCCGCCGGCGACTCCTGCGAACGCCACCGGCGCCGGCGACGCGCTGCTGGGCGGGGTGCTGGCGGCGCTGGCCCTGGGCGCGCCGATGGCGGACGCGCTCGCGCTGGGAGTGGGGATAGGCACGGCCTCGGTAGCCACCCGCGGTGTCGGCGTGCTGCCAGTCGAGGCCGTTCAGCAGTTTCATACGGCCCTGGGCACGGCCCCATCCTGAGCAACCCCGGCCCGCCGAGCCAGAGAGCGCCCCGAGAATTCTCTCGGGGCGCTCTCGTTGGTGATGCTGGGAAGAAGGCTAGTCGCTGCCTCGGATCCGCCTATGGGTGGTGGCACCCGAGACCGTACCTACCAGCCATACGGGAGCGCTGCTGGCATTCACGGGAATGGTCACCGCAACCGATCCTGGCGAGGTGGGCCCGCTAGCGGTGGTGCGCCACACGAAGCCGGTGGGCGGAGTGGGCAGCGTCACCGTCAGCGGATGGCCGGTGGCGTTGGGAATGGGGTCGCCGCCCGCATCCACGTTCACGACGGACAGCTGCTGCGACTGGTTGGCGTTCAGCGTGAGCGGATTGCTGCGGGAAATCGGCGCCCCGTTCAACTCCACCATGGGGTCATCCGTCGCGGACCCCGGCACAACCGTCACGGTGAACGACAGCGTGGGCATGCTGGGATTGGAAATGTCCTGGATGGTAATGGTGGCGGTGCCGGCGTGGCCCAATTGTAGATGGTTCAAGTTTAGCGCGCGAGGACGCCCGTCACTGGATTCCCACTCGTCTGATACAAACCACTGATTCGCCACGCCAAACGAGCGGACATCGAATCCATTGGCGTGAAACGAGGCTACGCCGCTGTTGCTGGAGGTGACCACCAAGCCGTCGCCACCGTTGTTCCAGTAGTGGTTGGCAACTACAGGCGCACCCAGTGCATTGAGAGCCTGCAACTCCAATCCGGAAACCTTCGCGCCTGCGGGCAGATTGCCGGTCCCCGCCCACGGGATATCGTTGCCACTGCCGTTGTCTACGTCCAGCTCACTGTAGTTCAGCTTGAAGCTGGTGGCGTATGAGCTCGCGGGCACGACCGTGTAGCTGTCCGTCTTCCACGCCCGGCGCACCGGCCGCGCATTATCAAGCTGGCCAAAGGTTTTGCCGAGGTCGGCCTGGCCAAACACACGAATGTGGAAGTGGTCGTGCCGGTTGGCCGGCGCGCCCGACGGCGTGCTCACCTGCATGGTGGCGATGCCCTGGGCGTTGGTGAACGCCTCGTACACGTCGCCGCTCTGCGATGCGCCATTGGGAAGCATGCCGGTGCCGGTCGTCGGCTGCAGGAGCTCAAACCAGATGGGCTGATTGGCCTCGGCCACGGGCGTGCCAAACTGGTTGGTCAGCTGGGCGGAGACGGTGGCCCTTTGGCCAGCCAGAACGCTAAACCCATGGGGGTGTCGCTCGTCGTACTGAGGACTGGTGTGTGTGGTCTCCCGGTGCATCGTCTTCATCCACGCTGGCGCCAGTACGGCGTAGCCGCTGATCGGCGCCGCGAAGTTGTAGGCGGCCGTGGCGGTGAAGCCGGTGGTGGTGTCGGTGGCCGTGATGGTCGGGTTGGTGGCGGTGTGGGTGTACTCGGTGGCGACATACACGGTGGCCACGCCCGACGTGGTGCTGAAGGACTGGGCTGAGATGTTGGAGCTGTCATACTCGGTGCCCAAGTTAAGCCCCGTGGTGGTTTCGGTCGAGTCGGGGTAGTAGGCGAGCTGCGACTTCCGCGCATTGTCCGCCAGCGAAAAGGTGGCATGAGCTCCCGATCCGGTTGTCACCAGGTTGCCCGCCGCATCCACCACTTCCAACTGGTACTTGGTGTATGTGTGGCCGCCGAAAAACACCTGGCTGCTGGCGATCGCCAGATGATTGGCGGACCCCACCTGGTCGATGCCAATGGTGGCACTAGCGCCGGCCAGCCCTGACGCAGCGGCCGTCACGACGATGCTGCCGGAGCCCGCCTGGACGTCGTACACCTGGGTCGACACCTGCGTGGTGCCTGCCGGCACGTACTCGCTTTCGGTGGCTTGCGTGCCGCTGGCGCTGAAGCTTCCGGGTCCGGTGAGCGTCAGGGTGACGTACCGGCCCACACGCGTGGTTTCCGGATTGGCCGCCTGATCACTCAGGCCGACCCACACCGTGTCGCTGTTGGCCGCATTGTTGGCCAATGAGGGCAGCATGGGCGTCACGGTGAGGGACGCGGCTTGCGGCACCAGCGCGGACACCGTCGCGCTGCCGTAGCTGACGTTGGCCACCTGGCCCTGGCCAGGCGTGCCACCGGCCGACGACGCCGCCGACAGCAGATGGTCGGAGACAATGGAGTAGGACTGTCCCCCGTGTCCCGGAGCGACGGTGAACGCTAGGGTGCCAACGCCACCGGACACCGTCACGGCCGCCGTGCCTTCGCCGGGGAAGTCCACGACGGGGCTCGACGGAATCAAGTCCACCTTGCCGCTGAAGTTGGCCACGGTGTCGTGGAGGGAATCTTGCACGGTCACCGTGACCGTGTCGCTGGCCATGCCATCCGCCACCACGGTGGGACCCGCCACCGCCACCGACACCTGGGAGGCGAGCCCGTATTCCGTGGCGGTGCCGGCGGGGCTCATCAGGGCGCCATGGGGGTTGTTGGCCGCAGCCGGACTTTTGGCGTAGGCCACATACGTGACCGCGCCACTGGTGGGCGGCGTGAAGGTAAAGGTGCTGCCCGACTGATACGGGCCACTCTGATGCCAGTGGCCCTGCTGCTCCCACCAGAACTGATACAGCGGGTCAAAGATGCTGTGGGCGGCCGCCGTCAGCGTGATGGGTGTGCCGGCGGTGGCATCCGTCGCGGAGGCCGATACCGTCACCGCACTTTGGACAAACACGCCATCAGGGAGCGTCGTCTGCGCCGCGGACCAGTCGCCGGCGGCCACCTGGCTCTGATCCATCACGTCGACGGCGACCAGGTAGTTGCCGGCCGAGGGCGTCGACAGCGTGAAGTTGGGGCTGGTCGAATAATTTTGGGCATCGGTCCACTGGCCGTTGGGCTCCTGCACCCAGAACTGGTACATCGCTGTACCGTTGGGGTCCTGGGCCGCCGCATGAAACGACGCATGGCCCCCCGCGGACGACCGGATGGGGCCCGAGAGGGTGACGGAGCCAGGGGTAACCGTGGGCCCACTTTGGGCCAGGGCCATTGCCGGGGGAATCACCGACATCCAAATCAATGACGAAGCCAAAGTCAAACCGTACCGCGCCTTGCGGCTTCGTAACGTCGCCAACTCATCACACCTTTCACACACGAGGAGATCCGCCCGGGCCACCGAGCTTGCGCATCAAGATGATTGCCAAGATCCGTGTTGGTTCGAAGAGATCCCTGCCATCATACAAGAAGGGGGGCGCCAACAAAACCAAACGACGCCAAAATCTGACCAAGATGCCAAGACGCAGGGCGTGCGGCGCTAAGGGATCGGCGTCGTGGAGATGCGCTAACGGGGTGTGACGGGTAAGGGGCGGCCGGAGCGACACCCGGGCAGGGGCGCGGACCGTGCGCTAGCTGCTCATGCGCACGGCCGTGATGTCGGGTGATGACGCCAGCAGCGCCTCCGCGCCGGCGGTGTATGCGTGCCCCGCCACGACGGGGCGCACGCGCAATCCCTCGAGTCCCTGACCGAGCAGCCCGGCATGAGTGACGGCCCGCTCGACATCGTGGCGATCAACCACCGACGACACTTCGACCACCAGATGCAGCGGCCCCTCGGCATCGCGAGCCCGAAGCACCGCGTCGGCGCGCAGGATGCTCTGGCGGTCTCCCGGCGCGAGTCGCCCGTCGGCGATCGCTTGGTCCACGGAATCGATCCAGTCGTTCGGCGACAGCACGTGGACACCACGGAATCCACAGATGAGCAAGTACGCAGCGGCCCGCTGCGCAAAAAGCAACTCTAGGTTGGTCCCCGCCAGCACCCCGACGGCGTTATCTAGGCGGGCTACCGTGACTTCGGTACGTGCCTGTGCCGCCGCCAATTCCTCGACCCGGACTTCCAGCCGGGCCATGTGCCGGTCCAGTTCGGCCAAGTGCTGGTCGAGCTGGGCGAGGTGAGCGGTATTGCGCTCCTGGGATTCCGCGAGGGCCGCGAGCCTCAGGTCAAAGCCCTCCATGTGCTTGATCTGCAGCCGCTGACTTCTTTCCAGTTGGTGCAATGACTCAGGCAAGTTCACGATCTCGTCCGTGAGCATTACTCGCCGCAATTCGCGCTGCCACTCGGGGTGACTGTCGATGATCGCAACCAACTCACGAAAATCTTTGACGTCGAACGCCATGGCAGGAGCACGAGGAAGCGCGAGTGGTAAACCGGAGTGGCCCGTCGGAATTGGGGCCGTACGAGGGGACACGCCGGGTGCCCTACTGGCCGGCCAGCGCGGTGCAAAAGCGGGGGATGATCTGGAGGGCGGTGCCCTGGTAGATCGAGCGCAGCGCCGAGTCGGACAGGTCTAGGCCGTAAATCTTCCAGCGCCTCTGCAAGCCGGGGTAACGGTCTTGGGCGGGGCTGTAGTCGAAGTACTCGTCGCGGGTCTCCAGCATCCGGTACGCGGCGCGGTAGTCCTCGCGCTGAGCCGGCCAGTCGTCCAGCCCAAAGGCCACGCGGCCGATGTGCTGCTCCAAAAAGTCGTGCGCGGTGTAGGGGTGGCGGCCCAGCTCGGCCGTGCGAGCAGCGATGTCCACGGTGAGGTTCGGGTGGCGCGCTAACAGCGTGGCCACCAGCCCCACGTTCTCGGAGCGGGAGGCGACGTGCGCCCCGATGAAGCGCACGCCGCTATGGCCTGCCAGGAAGGTCTCCAGCTCCTCGATGAGCTCAGCGTGGGTGGGAACGCCGGGGCCCCAAAAGTGCCAGTCGGGGTGGCTGGCCAGCTCCTCGTAGCGCTCATTGGAGGGATCCAGCGGCTGAAAAAACGCGATCGGGTCGGCCACGTGAATCATCACCGGGAGGGCGCGCTCGGCACACACCTCCCACAGCGGGCTGAGGCGCGGGTCGGCCACGGACAGCCGGAACCCCTCGGGCGTGCGGCGGGTGAGCCCAACGTCTTTCCACACTTTGAGGCCTTCCGCGCCGTCCCCGGCGGCATCCGACAGCTCGCGGGCCAAGCGCTCGCCAAAGTCGGCGTGAGCCAGCGCCCCGTCCCAGTCGACGGTGGCAAAGATGGCAAACCGGTCCGGATAGGGGCCGCGAAGCCGGCGCAGGTGCTCCGCGAGGCGAGCGCCGCTGCCGCCGTCCAGGTCCACCATGGCGGCCACGCCGGCCGCGTCCATCTCGGCCACTAACGCGGGCACGTCCGTAACCTGCCAGCGCCCGCGAGTGGTTGTTCAGGCCAATGGACGAAAAGCGCGCGCTCGAGGGCGCGGCTCGCAACCTGGATCATGGAGCGGGGGCGAAACGCTGCGAGCGCGAGTGCGGGGGCCTGGTCCACGTGATGAAGCCTCCTCCGGGGCGGAGTGGATCGAAAAAGGGGCGCCGCTACGCCAGGTCGACGTAGATGGCGCCCTCTTCAATCTTGGTGGGATAGGTGGCCACCGGGGCAAACGCCGGATAGTGGACCGCCCTCCCGGTGCGAATGTCGAACTGGCCCCCGTGCCGGGGGCACTCCAGAATCGGCCCTTGCTGCTCGCCGTCGGAGAGGGTGGCCTCGGCGTGGCTGCACACGTCGTCGATGGCAAAAATCTTGCCCTGCCACGCCAAGAGACACACCTCGTAACCGGCCACCGAGACACCCATTGGAAAGCCCTCCGTCAGCTCACTCACTGCGGCGACGCGCTGCCATGCCATGCTCAGCCGATGGCTCCCTCCATCTCGAACTTGATGAGCCGGTTCATCTCGACGGCAAACTCCATCGGCAGCTCCCGGGTGAACGGCTCGATGAAGCCCATCACCACCATGCGGGTGGCGTCTTCTTCGGAGAGGCCGCGGCTCATCAGATAAAACAGCTGCTCTTCGCTCACCTTGGTCACCGTGGCTTCATGCTCCATCTCCACCCGGCTGTCAGACACCTCGGTGTAGGGGATGGTGTCCGACTTGGACTGCTCATCCAAAATCAAGGTGTCGCACTTGACGTTGGACTTGGCAGCCTCCACGCCCTTGGCCATGTGCACCAAGCCCCGGTACGTCGTCTTGCCTCCGTGCTTGGAAATCGACTTGGACAAGATGGTGGAGGTGGTGTGGGGCGCGTAGTGATACATCTTCGACCCCGTGTCCTGATGCTGGCCCTTGCCGGCAACGGCGATGGACAGCACCATGCCGCGGGCGCCCTCGCCCACCAGGTACACCGACGGGTACTTCATCGTCACCTTGGAGCCAATGTTGCCGTCGACCCACTCCATGGTGGCGTTCTTCTCCGCCACGGCCCGCTTGGTCACCAGGTTGAACACGTTGGAGGCCCAATTTTGCACCGTGGTGTAGCGCATGCGGGCGCCCTCTTTGACCAGGATTTCCACCACCGCCGAGTGCAGCGACTCGGAGTTGTACGAGGGCGCGGTGCACCCTTCGACGTAGTGGCCGAAAGAGCCTTCGTCCGCCACAATCAGGGTGCGCTCAAACTGGCCCATGTTTTCCGAGTTGATGCGAAAGTATGCCTGCAGGGGAATCCGGCAGTGCACGCCCTTCGGCAGATACACAAACGACCCGCCGCTCCACACCGCCGTGTTCAGTGCTGCGAATTTGTTGTCCTCGGAAGGAATGACCGTCCCGAAGTACTCCCGCACCAAGTCCGGGTACTCTCGCACCGCCGTGTCGGTGTCGGTGAAGATGATGCCCTGCTCCTCGAGATCCTTGTGGATGTTGTGGTACACCACCTCGGAGTCATACTGAGCCGACACGCCGGCCAAGAACTTCCGCTCCGCCTCGGGGATCCCGAGGCGCTCAAACGTGTCCTTGATTTGCTGCGGCACCTCGTCCCAGGTTTTCCCCTGGCGATCGGAGGGCTTGACGTAGTACACGATTTTCTCGAAGTCCAGCGCGGATAGGTCCGCGCCCCAGTGGGGCATGGGCTTCTTGAAAAACACATCCAAGGCGTGCCGGCGGAAGTCTCGCATCCAAGCCGGCTCCTGCTTGATGCGGGAGATTTCGTCCACCACCTCGCGCGTCAGGCCTTTTTGGAACTTCAGCACCCCAACGTCCCCGTCGTTGAACCCGTACTCGTAGTCATCGGACACCAGCTGCTGCCTGGTTGCCATCACGCGCCTCCTTTCGAAACCTTGGCTGCTTGGGTGCTGGAAAGGTCGGGGCTCCTCGGGCCTAGTGTGGCCCGGGCGGCCGGGCGGCACCCTCCAGCGCCTCCATCAGCGCGTTGTGCGCCAAGGTGGCGCACTTCACCCGCGCAGGAAAGTTTTTGACCCCCGCCAGCGCTTCTAAGTCCCCGGCCGGACTGGCGGTGCTGGGGTCGCCCGTCAAAAAGCGGACAAACCCCTGGGCCACCTGCTCCGCCTCCGCGACGGTTTTGCCCACCACCGCGTCGCCGAGCATCGACGCCGACGCCATCGAGATGGAGCAGCCATGGCCGGAAAACCGGTAGTCCGCGATGCGGCCGTCCTCCACCCGCAGATCCACGGCAATTTTGTCGCCGCAGGTGGGGTTGTGCAGCCCCAGGGAGTGGGTGGGATGCTCCATCGCGCCCATTCGCCGCGGGTTTTGGCAGTGATCCAAAATCACCTCGCGGTACAACTCGTCGAGATTAGCGCCCAAAGTAACGCCCCACTTCGCGGAGGCCGTCCACCAGCCGGTCGACATCCTCCCTTGTATTGTACAAGTAAAAGCTGGCCCGTACGGACGACTGGATGGACAGCGCGGCCATCAGTGGCTGGGCGCAGTGGTGGCCGGCGCGGACAGCGATGCCCTGGCTGTCCAGCACCTGGGCGACATCGTGAGGGTGCACCCCGTCATAATTGAACGCCACCACTGCCTGCCGCCCGCCCGCGGGGCCATATACCGACACGCGGGGCAGGGCGGCCAGCCGGGCCGCCGCGTCCATGGCGAGCGCCCGGCTGTGGGCCGCAATGTGATCCATGCCCAGACGTTCCAGAAAGGCCACGGCGGCCCCCCAGCCAATGGCGCCCGCCACATGCGGCGTGCCGCCCTCAAACCGATAGGGCACGTCGGCCCAGGTGGCGTGCTCCTGGTCCACTTCCGCGATCATCTCGCCGCCAAACAGCAGGGGGTCAGCTTCCCGCAGGCGCTCCGGCCGCCCGTACAGCGCTCCGATGCCGGTGGGGCCGCACATCTTGTGCGCCGAGAAGGCGAAGAAGTCGACGCCCAGCGCCGCGACGGAGACCGGGAGGTGAGGCGCCGACTGCGCGCCGTCCACCACCACCACGGCATCCTGGCGGTGGGCCAGCGCCACCAGCTCGCGAATCGGATTTTCGGTGCCCAGCACGTTGGACACGTGAGCCACCGCCGCCAGGCGGGTGCGCGAGGTGAAGGACGCCCGAATCGCCTCGGCCGTCAGGCGGCCGTCGGCCGTGAGCGGAGCGAACACCAGGCGCGCCCCGGTGGCTTTCGCCACCTGCTGCCAGGGCACGAGGTTGGAGTGGTGCTCGGCCGGCGTCAGCAAAATTTCGTCTCCCGGCCTAAGGTGCCGGCGCGCCCAGCCCGAGGCCACCAGGTTCAGGCCCTCGGTGGTGCCCCGCGTAAACACCAGGCTTTGGGCGTCCGCCCCCACGAAGGCCGCCACCCGGGCCCGGGCGGCCTCGTACGCCTCGGTGGCGCGCCCCGCCAGCGTGTGCACGCTGCGGTGCACGTTGGAGGGGTAGTCCGCATAGTACTCCACCACCGCATCAATGACCGCCTGGGGCTTTAGGCTGGTGGCGGCTGAGTCCAGATACACCAGCCGATGGCCGTTAACCGTCTGCCGGAGTGCCGGAAACGCTTGGGCGACCGCTGCCCAAGTGGGCGGCGCGGTGGTGGCCGGGGTGGTGGTCATACGGCGCCGCGCCCCCTTTCGGCCTGAAGCTTCTGGTCAATGGCCTCCCAGATGCGGCTCTGAACCGCCGGCAGCGCAATCCGCTCCACCACGGGCCCCAAGAATCCGCGCACCAGCAAATCGACCGCGTCGTCGCGGGGGATGCCGCGGCTCGCCAGGTAGTACAGCGCCAGCTCATCCACCGGCCCTGCACTGGCGGCGTGCGCCGCAAATACGTCGTTGTCATCAATGAGCAGCGACGGAATAGCGTCGGCGCGGGCGTCGGCGGACAGCATCAGCGTCTCTTCCTTCTGGCGGGCGTCCGCGCGGCGGGCGCCCTTGCGAATTTCCGACAGGCCGGTGAAGATGCTGCGCGAGCGCCCGCTCATCACGCCCCGCGCCCGCATGTCGCTGGTGGTGTGGGGGCCAATGTGCGCGACTTCCGCGTCATAGTCAAAGTGCTGCGCGCCGGACCCGAACGTCACCGTGTGGCTGGTGGTGGCCGAGCCCGGCCCCTCCAGATCCGTGTGGTGGCCTGCGACCGACAGCGCTCCCCCAAACTCGGCGGTGGCCCAGTCGATGCGCGCATCTTGGCTCGCCCGGCCGCGGCGGCGGAGAAACGCCTCGGCGCCAGGCGGCAGCTGCTGGAGCGCCGACACCGTCACTTGGCTTGCGGGTCCGGCCAGCACCTCGGTGGCGGCGGACACCAGGCAGCGGTGGGTGTCGGCGGGGTCGCCCAAATAGGTTTCCACCACCGACACCTCCGCTGCTTCCTCGGCCACTACCACCGTCCGCGGGAACACGCCGGCCGCGGCCGCGCCGACCCAGTGCACCAGCGTGATGGGCGCGTCCAGCACCACCCCGCGGGGAATCACCAGCAGCACTCCGTCGCGCCACAGCGCGGCGTTGGCGGCGGCATAGCGATCCAGGTCGGCCGGGATCAGGGCGCCTAAGTGCCGGGCCACGAAGTCTGGCGCCTCACGAGCGGCCCCCGCCAAGCTTTCCAAACGGACGCCGGCCTGCTGCCAGCGAGCCGCGAGCGCGCACGCCACCACCTGGCCGTTGGACAGCACCGCGTGGCCCGCCGAGTCGGGGGCGCTCCGCAGCGCCGCTGGGACTTCGGCGAGGCTCGCCGCCGCCGGCTCCCGATACGGGATGGCCTCCAGGCGGCGCGCCTTCAAGGGGGTGCGGGGCCGCACCGGAATCGGCAGGCTCTCATAAAGGGCAAAAGCCGCGCGCCGGCGGTCCGCCAGCACCGCCGGCTCCTCTGGCCGGGTGGACACGCTCGAGGCGCTCATGCCCGGCTGCCTTCGCCGGCGGGCACCAGCTCGTCCCGGATCCACTCGTAGCCGCGGCTTTCCAGTGTCTCCGCCAGCTCGGGCCCGCCGGACGTCACCACGTGCCCGTCGTACACAATGTGCACCCGGTCGGGCGTGATGTAGTTCAGGATGCGCTGGTAGTGGGTGATGAGCAGCATGCCCACCTCGGGATTTCGCGATGCTTGGACGCCCTGGGCCACAATGCGCACGGCATCGATGTCCAGTCCCGAGTCAATCTCGTCCAGCACCGCAATGCGGGGCTTCAGCATGAGCATCTGCAAAATTTCGTTGCGCTTCTTTTCGCCGCCCGAGAATCCCTCGTTGAGATACCGGTTGGCAAAGCCGTGGTCGATGGACAGGATGTCCATGGCCTGGTCCAGCTCGTCGCGAAACTCCTTGAGCCGGATCGGGTCTTTGGAGTCCCGGCGGGCGTTGAGGGCCGTGCGCAAAAAGTTGGCGGTGGTGACGCCGGACACCTCGTTCGGGTACTGCATGGCCAAAAACAGGCCTGCCCGCGCCCGGGCATCGGTTTTCATCGCCAGCACATCTTGGCCGTCCAACGTGACCGTGCCCGCTGTCACCCGATACCGCGGGTGCCCCATAATGGTTTGGGCGAGAGTGCTTTTGCCGGTGCCATTCGGGCCCATCACCGCATGCACCTCGCCGCCGCGCACGGTGAGCGTCAGTCCCTTCAGCACGGGCGTGCCGTCTACCGCGACGTGCAGATTGTCAATAGCCAACTCCGGACCTGCCATGGCTGCCTCCTCGCTCCCATACCCTAGTACTTTAGTCGGGTTTCTGAGCTCAGTGTATCCCACCGCCCCCAAAAGTCAACGCGCGAATCGGGCGCCGTCGACAAACAGAGGCGCCGCCACACGAGCGGCGCCCGCCCCCGCGCTGGCTTGCAGGCCGCGCTTCGAGGTGCCCGCATGAGATAGAATGAAATTGCACGGAGACGAGTCAGGAGGAGGCGCGCCGTGGGCATTTTCAAGCGCCAGCCTCCGCCGGCACGGCCTGCCTCGCTGCGCGAGGACCTGCCGCCGTCGGTGGGGGAGGGGCGCATCGAATCGGTGCTGGACCAGGCGGTGCGGACCGGTGCGCTCGATGACGTGGCCGGCAAGGGCGCGCCGCTGTCGGCCGAGTATCTTCGCGAGGGCGAGGGCGGGTTTCTCATGGCGAAAATCTTAAAAGAGCAAGGGTTCGTCCCGGACTGGGCCGTCATCGGCCAGGCCGTCGACGCGGCCGATGAGCGCCTCACCCAGCTGGTGGCCGAGGGCCGGGATGGCGAAGCCCAGGAGCTGTTGGGCCAGCGCAACCAGCTGGTCAAGAAGCTGAATGCCGCCGTGCCGTCGCCGGTGCTGCAGCGTGGCCAGCGGCGGCTCGCGTTTTACCGCCGGCCTTAGCGGCCGGGCGAGCTGGCCCACGCCGCAAAGTCGCTGATGGCCGCCGCCAGCCGCTCGCGCACACCGGGGTCGGCCGTCCAGCGCGGGACCCGCGCCCGCCCGCGGGGCGCCGCCCACGCGTCGCAGGCGGCGAGGCCGGACCGCTGTGGCAGGAGGGCGGCCGCCAGATGGGCGTCGGTAAACGGCGCCGCCGCCGCGCCGAAGCGAATCCAGACTTCCATACGGGTGTTGGCCAGGTCCTCCCGCCGTCGCCCACGTGGGCGTCTTCCCAATCCAGCACCCACGGGAGCTGACCATCACTCCACAGCCACTTGCCGGGCCAGTAGTCGCCGTGCAGCAGCACCGCATCGGGCGCACCGCCGCGGCCCAGCGGCCAGCTTTCGGGCAGCAGCGCAAGATCCGCGTGGCGCCAGTCCACCGCGTGGACTTGGGCCAGCACGCAGGCGGCGCGCCGCATGGCGAGCCCCACCGCTTCGGAGGGCACATGTTCCTGCCCGGGCACCAGCGGCAGCAACATCCCCGCCGGGCCCCCGCGCGGCCAGGCGCGCCATCACCTGACACTTGAAGGCCGCATCCGCGGGCTGGCGGCAGACCAGCGACTGCTCGCGGCCCTCGGCTGGAAAGTCCAGGCGCAGCATGGCCCCGGAGGTGCCGCCAGCCAGCGGCCGCACCTCCCGCAGCTGGGCGTCCGGATGCACCCGGCGAATGAGGGCCAAGAACCCCAGCTGGCGCTCTTGGCCTGGAGGTGCGGCAGTCAAGCCGGCGCCCTCTCACGGCGCGGCGGGGGGCTGTCGGCCGGCGCCTTTGGCCACGCGTGGGACCCGATGGCCAGCAGGGCGCCCTGCAGCGTAAAGAACAGGGCGGCTAGCACCGTCGTCAGGCCCAGGGGCGTCAGGGGCTCGCCCCACGGTGCCGCGATCCAGGCGGGGTAGAGCGTCCAGCCCACCAGCATCACCGCAAAGGCGGCGGCGGTGGCGAGCCCCGCGCCCAGGGGGTAGGTGGCCGGCAGGCGCCCGGCCCGCCACCAGCAGGCGGCAAGCCCGGACAAGCCCACCGCGAACAGGGGCCAGAGCGGCCCGCCGGCGTGATACGCGGGCCACAGCTGAAGCGCCAGGGCGCCGACGGCGGCTCCGTACGCGCCAAACGGCCAGATGGCTCGCCAGGTGCCCCGGCCAAGCCCGCGGCCCCTGAGCGAGCGCGCCCCGATGCGCTGCGGCAGCGCCCGAAAGCTAGGCCAGTGGCCCAGCGCCCAGATGAGCGCCCAAACCCGAAGCCAGTCGGCGAGCGGGAGGGCTCCCGCTCCGGTTCCGATGCTGAACGCCCCGGGCGGGCCCAGCGGGACTACACTGAGCGCCAAGCCCACCAGCCACACCACGACGGGCCACAGCGGCGCGGCATGCACACTGCCGGCCCAGCCGGCCGCCAGCTCCGGCGGCGCGCCGAATGCTTCCAGCGCGGCCGAGCGCGCCCGGTCGGGCGGGTGCCCTTCGCCGCGCGCCGCCGCGTAGAGTGCGTCCAGGTGGTCTTCGAGCTCCCGGCGGCACCGGTCCCGCTCTTCGCCGGCGGGCAGGGGAGCCAGCACCTGATTCAAATACCCGCTCCAGCGCTCGGCGCTCACTGCGACACCCCCAAGAGCGTGCTCAGCACCCCCACCTGGTGCCGCCACTCCTGGCGGCCTTCGGCCAGGCGGCCGCGGCCCAGATCCGTCAGCCGGTAGTACTTGCGGTCCCGACCGGCCTCGGGGCGGTCCCACCGCGAGGCGATCAGTCCCTGCTTCTCCAAGTCGTGCAGCAAGGGATACAGCAGGCCTTCATTCATCGTGATCAGGTTCTCGGATTGCTCCCGCGCGCGGCGCGCGATGCCGTAGCCGTGCAGCTCCCCACCTTGGAGGAGGCTCAGCACCACCAAAGGGATCCAGGGCGAACCTTTCATACCTATCCCTCCTATGCCATAGAATATGAGGTGTATGCGCGGGTGTCAAGTATGGCAAGCTCCAGGCAGCCCCGCATGAGATGAGCGAGAGATGTTGGGGGTGGGGCGAGAGCATGTCCGGTGGCAGCGTAAGCGCCGGCGAGCCGCTCGCCTGGCTTAAAGCCGCACTCTGGCAGCAGTACGGCTTGGCCGCGGGAGACCTGACCGCGGTGCCCGGTGGCTTGGTGAACCGCGCGCATCGCGCAGGAGACTGGTTTGTCAAAGTGTATGACACGGCGGCCGTGCCCGCGGCCGCGGCGGAGCGGTCCATCCGCCTGCACGCCTTTTTGGCCGAGCGAGGCGCCGCGGTGCCGAAGGTGGCGCGCTCGGTCAGCGGGGAGCCGTTGGCCCGCGCCGGCGGCCATGTCGTGGCGGTGATGGAGTGGGTATCGGGCCAGTCACTGGATCCTGCCCGTGTGACCCCGGCCGATCCGGCGCAGGCTGGCCGCCTGCTGGCCGCCGTGCATGACCTAGGGTCTGCGTTTGGCGAGTGCCCAGGGCGGAGCCGCGCCCGTTCGAGGTGGGAGCGGTCCGGGACCACTGGGCCGCCCTTCAGGAGCAGGCTTGCCGCGTCGCCCGCGACCGCCTTTGACAGGGGAATCGCAAAGACCGCGCAGTCTGTGCGAACGCTGCCCGAAGCCGCGCTGGAGCGGCTGGCAGCGGCTACGGGGACGTGGGGCTTGTGCCACCGGGCCTTTCATGGGGGCAATGTGCTGGCGTCTGGGGACCGCCGGTGGGTGGTGGATTTCGACAACGCGGGCTACTCCCACCGCGAAGTGGAAGTGCTGACCGCGTGGAATCTCCTGGCCGCCGGGGACGCCGCTGAGCCCGCGTGGAGGGCGGCGGGGGCGGCCTTTGTCGCGGCCTACCAGCAAGAGCGGCGCGGGAGCCTGGCCCCCGCCCGCCACTAAGTTCCGCTGCGTCTGCGCTCGCGGCTGGGCAACTCGTGGCCGGCTCAGATCCGTTAAGACACCGGGGAGGTCCGATCCCCGTGGACCCGGCTGGTGCGGCTCCGCGGGGCCGCCCTGCGGTGGCTCTGGCAGAACCGAGAATCTCTCACGGCTGAGCTGGCCCGGCTCGCCGCGTCTAAGCCCCGCCAGCGCTAAGGGGCTGCGGCATCCCGCGCAGCACCACCGGGTGACTAGCCGCGAGCCTGCCAGGTGCGGCCCCCGTTGGCCGTGGCATACACCGCGAGCTGCTGGCTGGGGAGGAGCGCAAAGAGCACTGCCTCGGATGAGGACACCGGCACCAAATCATAGACGCGGGCGGACGGGACCGGGGCGCTTTCGAGGGTCCAGGATCGTCCGCCGCTGGCCGACACCCCAATCTGGGTGGCCGACGGGCCGAACCCTGGGGCCAGAACTGCCCAAACGACTTGCGGCGTGACCCATCGGAGCTGGGTGAAGGTGTGGTGGATGGGACCGAGCCACTGCACCGTCCAGCCGGCGCCGCTGGTGGTGTGGTACAGCACGGGATACGTGGCTGGCGGGGCCGCGGTGGAGAGGGCAGCGGCCAGGTAGCCGTCCTGGGGCTCCACGAACACCGGCGCCGGTCCCAGTGCGAGACTGGGCAGGAAGTGACTTGATCCGGCCGGAGGAGACGGGATGCCTGCAGGCAGAGGCAGCGCCACCGGCGTCCACTGGCGCCCACCATCGGTGGTCTGCCGCAAGACCGAGGCGGTGTCGTTGCCGGCCGCTGACGCGGCGGTGGCCCATCCGTCGGCCGAACTGACCCACGACGCGTCCAATAGATGCCCGCTGCGCGTGGTGTAGGCCGGTGAGGTCACGAGGGCGCCGCCAATAATTTGCCACAGGCGCTCGCCTCCGCTCTGCATGCCGTTGCCGAGTGGCCCCAAGGCGATGAGGGATCCCATGCCGCCGGCAGTGACCTGGAGGTGAACCGAGGTGACGGGCCACGGCGCGGCCAGGGACTGGGCGTGCCACTCGGTGCCCGCATCGGCTGTGGCCCACACCTGCAGATGGCTTGCGGCGCCGGTCTGCATGACGACCCAGGCGCGCTGCGCGGTGGGCGCTGCCCAGGCCAGGACCGCGCCCGGGCGCTGGAACACTTGGTGCCAGCTGGCGGCGCCGTTCGTGGTCCGAAAGAGCGCGCCCGCCTCGATCCACCCTGTCGTGGGCGTGGCCATCTGCAAGCCATAAACATAGGGAAGGTCGGCCGTGGGGGTGCCGGACCGCCCATGCGCTTGCCGACGGCCCGGGGTGTGGCCTGCAGGCGCGGATGGGGTGGCTTGGGCGGCGGGGAGGCGGGCGGACGCACCGGCCCCCGCGCCACACCCGGTCAGCATCGCGAGGCCGAGGAGCAGGCCGGTGACACGGCCAGCTGTCTGCACGCGGATTCATCCCCTCCCGCTCGAGATTGGCCCTGACCAGTCAACGCCACAGCGGGCGGCCCCGTTGCCAGGGCACCTTGCCGCACCCTGCCCGCCGAGCTAGCGCGGCGGGGCCGACGCCCAGAACTATGCTCCTCGCGCTGCGGCGAGCAGGTCCCGCGCGGGAACGCGAGACCGCCGAGGCGTGGGCCGCGTCGGGGCCGACCCGATCCGGGGTGTCTGACGAGTGGGGCGGCACGCCATCGTCCATTCTTCGCCGCGCGGGCAGAGGCCCTAAGGCTGGGCTGGCGAGGGTAGAAGAGCGCGCCGGCACGGCCTATAATTGGATAGAGGCGTGCGACGGAGGTGTGTCATGGCCAAAATGGCCGAGCCGTGGACCGCCAAGGAGCTGGCCCGGCTCCCGGCCGGCTGGCGGTATGAGATCGACGCGGGAGAGTTGATCATCATGGCCCCGGCCGGCCGCCGGCATGGTCAGCTGGTGGTGCACATTGCCACCTTGCTGAACGTGTTTGTCACCGCCCACCAACTTGGTGAAGTAAACGGCGCTGAGCTGGGTGTGTATCTCCAAGATAACCCCGAGACGCTGCGCGGCGTCGATGTGGCCTTTTACTCCGTGGCGCGGGTGCGGCAGCTCGGGGGTGAAACCGGCTTCGTCCACGTCCCGCCCGACCTGGCCGTGGAGGTTCACGATTCGTCGGAGCCCGACATCCACCGCAAGGTTGAGCAGTACCTGGCCGCGGGCGTCCGTTCGGTCTGGGTGGTGGATCCTGAGCGGCGCACGTTGGTGCAGCATCGGCCCGGCGACAATGCCCGGGTCATCGCGGATCCGGACGCGGCCGTGGAGGATGGGGTGCTGCCGGGGTTTTCCTGCCGTCTCGGTGAACTGCTGCTGGCGGACCGCTGAGGGGAGCGCCTTCGAGGCCAGGGGCCCCCGAATCCTCAGCGCGCGTGCCGCCGCGCTCCGGCTGCTGGCGGGCCCTTCGGGTTCAAACGGGTTTATAATCGAGGGAAACCCTGATGATCTGATGAGATTTAGGCATGTCCGTTCGACGCGCCAGGGAGGGAGTTGCCATGACGCGATCGCACGTTAGGCTGGCCCTCGGGGTCATGGCCGTGGCAGCACTCGCCCCGGATGGGCTCCTGGTCCGCTCATGGGCCACGCCCACCGCGCATGCGACAGGCATCCACCATCCCGTCAGCCGGGCTGCTTAAAGGGTGCCGCCAGGCGAAACGTCCGGATCCCGGCCAGGTGCTATCCCGGCGCTCACCTTGAGCCAAGCGCAACAGCAACTGCCCTTTCACATCGTGACGCCCGGCCACGCGGTGTTGCCGGGACGCTTTACGTTTTTCGCGCACGTCCATGGCACGGATTCGAGGAAATTCGTCACGCTGAACTACACCAGTTCGGGGAGGCCTTTTTGGTCGCCCAACATCCTGGAAGCGCCGGGACGCTATTCAACGGGGGTGCCCAATCCGCGAACCGTCACGATTGAGGGCCGTCAGGCCGTCGTCGCGAGCTGGAGGGGCCGGAACCGCCAGCGGCGTACGCGTGAACTATGCTCAATTTGACGTGGCGAACACGTCGTTTGATGTGACGGGCGTGGGCATGTCGCTGCCGACGGTGGAAGCGATCCTGGTGAATCTCGGCGGGCAGCTGTCGGGCTGATCCCGAGGCCAGGGCCACTTGATCTCCACGGCGGTGGCGCGGGCATGACCGGGCCCGGCCATCGGCTGGCAGGGATTGTCCGGCGCGAACCAATCCACCGGCAGGCGACAGCGCCTCATGGGGGACCCGCATGGCCGCCCGCGTCAGGAGTGCCCGCGGCGCCGGCGGTCGGGCTGGGCTGCAGCCACGCACGCCGGGGGGTGCAATCCCAGCACCATCAGCACCGCCACGAGCCCTGCGCCCAGCACCCACAGCGGCAGAGGCCATCCCCCCCACGAGATGAGGGCGCCGCCGCCGGCGGTGCCCACCAAGCTGCCGGCGGCTAGGGCCGCCTCCAGCCAGCCGAATCCGACCGCGGCATCGGAGGTCCCCCCGGCTTGCGCGAATACCAGGTCCAACAGAAGCCCGATGGCCGGCGCGGTGGCCCAGGCCGCGATGGCAAACGGCCACGCCGCGTGAATCCATGGCAGCGCCGCTGTCCCGGCCAGCAGCCACAGCACGGCGATGACCAGGCGGTGCACCGGAGACCCCAGGGAGGCCCAGTGATCCGCCACCCACTCGGTGGCGGCGACAATGATCCCTAGGCCGCAGTAGTAGAGCGCCGTGTCGGCCGGCGTCCAGTGCAGGGGCTTCGCCAGCCGAAGAGGCAGGAGCACCTCGAAGAGTCCCACAACGGCCATGACCAGTGTGGCCCAAAACAAGGCCGCGCGGCGCGGAGGGTCGTTCGCGGGCGAGGATGGCGGGCGGGGAGTCCGGCCGGGGACCTTGGACAGGCCGCCCAGCGTCAGCGCCGCGAACGCTGCGGCCAAGGCGGCAAACGTGGCGCGGGGCCCCAGCACCGCCAAAAGGCCGGCGCTCAGCAGGGGCGTGAGCAAGGTGCCCAGGATGGCCACCCGGTTCACGAGCACGAGTTGGCCGGTGCGTTCTGCCGGCGGCAGGATGGCCCCCAGGCTGCCAAAGAGGGCTGGCGACAAGCCGGCCTGCGCGAGGCCCAGCACCCCCACTGCGAGGGCAAATGCCCAAAAGGATTGTGACTGCCCGAGGGCTAATACGGCGCCAACGGTCGCGAGCGCGCTGGCAGCGAACAAGAGGCGTGCCCGGGCGCCACGCGCCAGCCAATGCCCCATCACCGGGCTCAGCAGAATCAGCCCGACGGCGGTGCCGCCCATGACTACCCCCGCCTGCCACGGCGCCCAGTGCCGAAACTGGATAAATGGCGGCATGAGCGGCAGCAGCACCATCTGGACCAGATCGTCCAGCAGCAAAAACCCAAGCAGGGCGACGCTCAACATGCGAGCCCGGCCGCGGGGCTCATTCATCAACATGGGTAAGAGCCCGCACCATCTTGAGGGCCGCCTCCTTCAAGAGGGCCGGATTGGGCGCCGCCTCGGGATCGATGGCGGCTTGCAAGTCCAGGCCGTCCAGCAGCGCCACGACCAGCGCCGCCGCGGCGCGGTGGGTGGCATTCGGTGCGCCGCGGCCGCCGTCCGCGAGCAGCGTCGCCACCTGCTCACGAACCCGCCGGTAGGCCTCTCGCAGCAAGGCAACCCCCTCCGGCACTCGCAGCGCTTCCACCCAAAGGTCCAGCGGCAGGTCCGTGTCAGAGGCGTCGAGGTGGCCCGTGATGTAAAGCATGAGCCGCGTGGGCGCGTCGGGGGCTTGCTCGGCCCGCTCACGGAGCCGCTGGTCGAACTGCTCGGCTTCAAAGGCGAGCGCGGCCAGCAGCACGGCTTGCTTGGAGGGAAAGTGAAAATAGGCGCCGCCTTTGCTGAGGCCCGCCTCCGCCGCAATGGCGGACATCTGGGTGCCGGCGTATCCGTGCGCGCGGAATAGGCGGCTCGCCGCTTCCAGCAGTGCTTGCCGGCGGACCTCCGAGGCTTGCTTGGTGAAGGTGCGCATGGCCTGCCCCCTCATTCCGACCCGTGGGTCGGAATGAGGGTATCATATTCGGCCGCGCGGGTGGCAACCGGGATCCGCGTGGACGGGGCAACGGCACAGCGAGGCGGGGGTCGACCGTATTGGCCGCGAGTCACCTGATGTCTGCTGCGGGGTGGAAATGGGGCGAACACGGGTGGCGCTGCCTCGCACGGAGAAGGGCCCTATGCTTAGCGGAGTGGGGGCGGTGGCCCGGCGAGGATCCCGATCCCCGTATTCCCTGCTCGCTGGACCACCGGCATCCCGCACTTGCGCTGCCCGCCGATGGCGGCTGGCGCCTCAGGGAGCGGCCCTCAGCCGCAGTCATGTGCCCGATATAGCAGGGGGCATGTCGAGGGCCCGCGGCTGCGCCGCTAAGCTCCCCAGCGCCGCGATCCGCTCTTTCACCGTGGGGGGGGGGGGGCTGCCTCTGGCCCTCGTCACATGGGGCGCGCACGGCTGGACAGCCGCGGCCCCGCTGAGCCGCGCGACCCACTGGCCCCAGGCAGCCCAAGCTGGACTGCGCTTCGCCCACCAGCCCACGAAATTCAAGGGCACCGTCGAGGGGTCGGCAAATCGCGGGGCGCGGCGGCGTCCCGCACCCGTCGAGCGGCCCCGGTTTCCACCGGGGCCCGTCCCGGCTATGATTAGGGGCGCCGTGCAGGAGGCGTCACCGGTGGAGGCCAGTCCGCACCGGCCGCCCGTGATGGCGGGCGCGACAGCCGCACCTGTGCGGCGCGCAGGAATCGCAGCATACTCCGGGGAGGCAAGGTGGGCATGTCCGTAGACGCATGGGCGGCACTCGCAACCAGCGTGATTGCCGCATGGCTTGGACTTGTGTTCACGCGGCACTATCTGGAGCGCCGGCTGCGTCCGAGCTTATGGTGGAGCCTTTCGTTTTGGCTGATTGCCGTGGGCACGGCGCTCCAGTGGCTGGCCCTCGTCAGCGGGACCTTCAGCCCCGTGTCGTACCGTACGTATGTGGTGGTGGCTGCTGCCATCCCCGCCACCATGGGCGCGGGCTCCATGTTTCTGCTGTGGAAGCGCTGGGCCTGGCCTTACCTAGCCGTCATTCTGGTGGTGCTGGAGCTGATGGTGATGGGAACGGCCGGCAGCCCGCTCAACCCCTCTGCCCTGCGACAGGTGCTGCTGGCCAGCCGAGAGGTGACGCGGGTGTTGCCCAGTGGCTTGGTGATTGCCGGCTTTGCCATTCTGGGGACCCTCGGGGGTGCCGCGCTCGTGGCGGGTGCCCTGCTGTCTTGGTGGCGCACGAGGAAATTCGCCCATCTGGAGCTGGCGCTGGGCGGGATTGTCTTTTCGTTGGCCGACACCTTGGCGGCCTATGGGATCCCGGCTCTGTTCTATGCGTCGGAGGTGCTCGGCATCCTGCTCATCTACCTGGCTGTGGCCCCGCCCGTCCGGTCCGCCGCACGGCCCACCCGCAGCGCAGCCCCCTAGCGAAGCGGCTGAGCCGCCCGGGCGCGCGATGCTTCGGGTGCGGGGCGAGGGCTGGCCACCTCGGCCTGGGCGGATCGCCCGGCCCCGCATCAGTGCGGCGACTCCACTGGCTCCCCGCCTGAGTCCCTCGTCCGCTGGCCCGCGTCCGATTCATGTGCGAAGCTCCAGACCAGCCCCACGGCCACCATGCCCAGCACGATGGCCAGGGCCGCCAGTTTCAGCTGCGAAAACACCATCAAGATGCCGACGATCCCAATGGCGGGAGGAATCGGCCACCAGGGCATGCGAAATTGCGGGTGGGCTCGGCGACGGGTGGCGAAGCTGGAGATCGAGACGCCGAGATAGAGCACCATCAGGAGTGCCCCCGTAAAGATGACGAGCGAGGTCAGCGTGCTCATGAGGCAGATGGCTACGTTGATGACGCCCAGGACGACGAAGGCCCCGTAGGGCACTCCCTGCCGATTCAGCTTGAGAAAGAAGCGATTGAGGCCGCCTGGCCAGTGGCCATCGCGCGCAATCGCGTAGTAGATGCGCCCGTACACGACCGTCGAGGCCAGGGTCGAGTCAAACGTGGCCACCACCACACCCACCAGCAGTGCCGTCGCACCCACCACTCCCATCGAGGAGCGCACGACCACGGCCAGCGGAATGACGCTGTGCTGCGCGAGGGACAGGTGGGGCAGGGCCAGTGTGGCCAACACGATGGCGACCACCTCCAGCCCGACGATGAGGCCGATGTTCACGACCACCGTTCGACCGATGCCGCGGGGATTGGTTTTCGTCTCCTCGCTCACATATAGGCTGGCTTCCCAGCCATTGAACGCAAACAGCGCCGACACCACTGATGCGATGATGCCCGCGCTGGTTGCAGCGACTAACGTGTGGCCAGTGGACATCACCGGGTGGACCAACACGCTGAGCGGCTGATGCATGTGAGTCGCCGCCACCACCATGAAGCCAATTAGCACCACCGACTCCAATGCCACCATGGCCGTGGCGACGCCGCTGGATACCCGAATGCCCTCGAACGACAAGACCAGCACCAGAAGCAGCACCACGACTGCGGTGGGCGCCAGCGGCAAGGTGGGTATGACGGCCTGTATGTACGCGGCGGTGGCGAGACTCAACACCGCCGGAATGACGATGCCTTTGAAGGTGAACAGCGAGGTGTAGACGCTGCCCACTCGGCGGCCCAGGGCCTGCGCCACGATGGAGTAGTCACCACCGGTGGTGTACGGATAAGCGCTCGCACCTTCCGCGTACGAGAGCGCAATGCCAAACGCGATGACGGCTCCGATGAGAAATCCGATCACCAGCCCGGTTCCCGCCACCGCCCACGCGGATCCATACGTCAGAAACACGGAGGCGGTCGGTGAGGTGGCCGCCAATGCAAAAGCCACCGCTTGCACGACTCCGATGGCTGGCTTTAAGCGTCTATGAGGTGCAGTAGTCATGAGCATGTCCCTCCTCAGTGACTGGGCTCCATCTCGCCCAATGCCGGGGCGGCTGCGGTATAGCCGCCGCCCAAATGTCCTGTCGCGCTGGTCCGTCTGCTTGTGAGAAGATGAGACTCCACCGAGACGCGTGTGTCGCCCAGGATGCCGCCGCACGCGGTCCCCCAAGGGATGACCGTCACCCTACGGGAACTGCCGCCCTGTGTAAAGCCCCCGGTGGGGCGGGAGAACAGGTCGGCAAAGTTGAGGCGGCCCGGGACCGTTTGGATCGTGGGTCGAGCGGGCCGATGTCGACCCCAGGCGGCAGTGCTGACGAAGAAGGCTTCGATGCCGCGGAAGGGCGCGGCCCTTCAGGCTAGACGGAGAGAGTGGGCCGGGTGGGGATGCCAGCGCAAGTGATTCACCCCGGATGAGGGTGTGCCGGGCCGCGGCCGGAGCCAGGCGACGGCGGCACGGCGCCAAGAGGCCACGATGCGCGGGACACGGCGGGTGCGCACCCACCGGTGCTCTTCGCGGCAGGTCAGGTCGCGGATATCGTGGAGCCAGGGCTCGATGCTCTCGGCCGTGCGCCGCCGCTCCACTCCCTCAACGATAAGGCCCCCTGGGCGGGGGGGCCGGTCCCGCGATGGAGGCGCGCAGGCCGAACCTTGGGTTCCCCAGGCGGCTTCGATGCACGGATCACCTTCGCCGGGCCAGCGCTCGCTGCCGCCGGGCAGGTGAGGGCCGTGGGCGTCATGGTATAATTAGAGGCACTCCAGCACTTGGGATCCACCGGGAGGAGGCCGCAGCTTGGTTGAAAGGCTTCGGCCGCGCCTTTATGTGCCGTCCATCTATGCCATCAACCTGGAGCGCCTGCGGCGGCGCGGCATCGTCGGACTGGTGCTGGACCTGGACAACACGCTGGTGGCCTGGAACAATGACCGCGCCTCCAAAGATTTGTCCCGCTGGGTGCAGCAGGCGAAGCAGCAAGGGTTCCGGCTGTGCCTGGTGTCCAACAACTTTCCGGCGCGCGTCCGCCGCTTTGGGCAGTGGCTGGACGTCCCGGCGGTGGCCAATGCGGCCAAGCCGCGCCGCCGCGCCTTTCGCCGCGCTATGGAGCTCATTGACACCGAGCCTCGCACCACCGCCGTGATTGGCGACCAGGTGTTTACGGATGTGCTGGGCGGCAATCGCCTCCACTGCTATACAATCCTGGTGCTGCCGATGACCGAGCATGAGTATTGGACGACGCGGCTGGTGCGGCGGGTCGAGCGCCTCGTGCTGCCGCAGACGATGCGCCGGCGACGAATCGCCGACGCCGCATCCCGGGCGAGCCATGGCGCCACTCCCTAAGCCGGCCCTCTACGGCGTGCTCGGCCATCCCGTGGCGCACAGCCGCTCTCCCGCGATTCACCGCGCCGCCTATGAGGCCCGGGGGTGGTCGCACTGCTACTACGTGCCCATCGACACGGTGCCCGGCCAGCTGGAGGAGGTCGTGAGGGCCGTGGCGGCCTTAGGCGGCCGCGGCGTCAACATCACCATCCCGCTGAAGGCGGCTGTACTGGAGCTGCCCGGGATGCACAGCCGCGACCCCTGGGTGCTGCGGGCGGGGGTGGCCAACACGCTGGCGCGCCGGCCAGACGGGTCGTGGGAAGCGTTCAACACGGACGGCCCGGCGCTCTATGCGGCCCTGGCCGACCGGGATCTGGCGCCGCGCCGCGCCTTGGTGCTGGGCGGCGGCGGCGCCGCCCGCGCCTCGGCGCTGGCGCTGGAGTCGCTGGCAGGGGCGGTGGTGGTGGCCACGAGGAGCCCGGTTTCGTGGATCGCCGGGCAGATCCGAAACTGTTCGCACGTGCCCTGGGCGGAGGCCGAGGGCGAGTGGCGGCAGGCGGACCTGGTGGTCAACGCGACGCCGCTCGGGCAGCCGGGCGGCGTGTCCTGGGGGGCCTTGCCCCGGTCCCATCCCGGCCAGTGCGTGGTGGATTGGGTGTATGGCGATGGGCCGTCAGCGCTGCTTCAGCAGGCGCTGGCGGATGGCGCCGAGGTGGTGGATGGCCGGGAGCTCCTGGTGCGCCAGGCGGCGGGGTCCTGGGTGCGGTGGTTTGGCGATGACGCGCCGCTCGCGGCCATGGCGGCAGCGGTGGGCGTCACCGTCCCCCAAGGGCGGCGCCGATGACCGCATGGGCGCTGGCCGCCGGGGCGGTAGGGGTGCTGGTGGCCTGGTGGGCCACCGCGCAGCCGAATCGCTGGGGCTTGGAGGGGTCGGAGCTGCCGCGGTGGCGGGGGCTGCTGGCGGTAATGGCCGGGGCGGCACTCTCCCTGGGGGTGGCGCTGGGCCATCCCGCGGGAGCGGTGGCCGTGTGGGCCGCGGTGCTGGCAGCCGGGGCCGACCTGGTGGAGCGGGTGATTCCGCACCGGTGGCTCGTGGTGATGCTGGCGGCGGCCGTGGTGCGCCTCGCCACGGGCACTGTGGCCTGGGAGCCCGATCTGCTGCTGGCGCTGGGCCTGGGCCTCTTCTTTTTGGCCACCTATCTGCTGTCGCGCGACGGCTTTGGCCTGGGGGATGTGAAGCTCGGAGTCGCTATGGGCTTGGTGCTGGGGTGGCCGGCCGGATTTACCGGCGTGGTGCTGGGCCTGCTGGCGGGCGGGATCTATGGCCTGGGGCTGGTGGCCGCCCGCCGCGCTTCTTTCCAAGACGGGATTCCTCTGGGGCCTTTTCTGGCCGTGGGCTTGGCGGCGGTCGTGTTTTTGCCGCTGTCGGCGGCACCTCTCCCCGGCCACTAAGTTTGCGCGGTGGCGCCCGGCGACAAGGAATTGCCGGCCCAATGCCGAATACCGTGGCGGAGGGATTGTGAATTGTTGTTCTCGTAGGTGAACCGAAAGGGGGCGATAGCAGTGGCCTATACGGTGCGGATGGTGAAAGCGGCTGACTTGGGGGAGGTGCCCGGCCCCGAGGTGTTTTGGATGAGCCACTTTGGCGAGTGGCTGCCGCTCGGCGTATTTGTGGGGGTTATCCGGGGGGGCGGGCACACGGTGCTGGTGAACACCGGCCCGCCGGAAGACTACCTGGATGTCATGAACGCCGTGTGGCGCGAGGAGCTGGGGCCGCGGGCACACATTGCGGTGGAGGGGCCCCAGGCCGTGGACCGGTGGCTGGCACGAGCCGGGGTGGCGCCCGACGAGGTGGACGCCATCGTGGTGACGCCGCTGCAAGCGTACGCCATCGGCAACATCGATCGCTTCCCGCGCGCCGAGATTTGCATCAGCCGGCGCGGGTGGGAGGACCTAGTCGCGCCGGCGTACTTTGACCCGCGGCGGCGGATGGCGGTGCCCGACCGCCACCTGCGCTACCTTATAGAAACCTGCTGGTGGGAGCGCCGGCTCCGGCTTCTAGACGATGCGTACGACGAGGTGATGCCGGGGGTGCGGACCTGGTGGGCCGGCACCCACCACCGGAGCTCGCTGGCAGTGGAGGTGGAGACCGCACAGGGTCTGGTGGTCCTGTCCGACGTCGCCTTCTACTACGAAAACCTGGAAGACGACCGTCCGCTCGGCATCAACGAAAGTCTGGCGGAGTGCCGCGAGGCTTACCGCCGCATCCGAGCGGCCGGCGGGCGCTTCGTGTCCTTGTACGATCCCCGCACCTTGGAGCGGTTTCCGGAGGGATGGGTCAGTCAGGGCGGCGCCTGACGGCGCCAAGGGCGAGCACACGAATCAGCGGGCAGGGGGGGAAGCGAGTGGCACAGCTGAGTGGAAAAGTCGCGGTGGTCACCGGCGCGGGGCGGGGCATCGGCCGTGCGGTCGCGCTCCGGCTCGCGGAAGCCGGCGCCGAGGTGATCGTCAACTTCCCCGGGGAGGTTGGGGAGGCAGCGCACGCCGCCGGCGTGGTCCGAGCGATACAAGAAGCCGGCGGCAAGGCGCTGGCAGCCGAGGCGGACGTGTCCGATGCGGACCAAGTGGCGCGCCTGTTCGACACGGTGGCCTCAGAGGCCGGGCAGGTGGACATTCTGGTCAACAATGCGGGCATCTGCCCGTTCCAAGATTGGTGGGGCATGACCGAGGCCCTGTGGGACCGGGTGGCGGCGGTCAACTTAAAAGGCACATTTCTGTGCAGCCACCGCGCGTCGCAGATGATGCGGGACCGTGGCGCGGGCGGGCGCATCATCAGCATGTCCTCGATTTCGGCGCTGGTGGGTGGGGCGCTGCAGACCCACTACACGCCCACTAAGGCAGGCGTGCGATCCCTGATGCAGTCGCTGGCCATTGTGCTGGGACCCTATGGCATCACCTGCAACAGCGTGATGCCGGGGTCGATCCTGACGGACATCAACCGCGCCCACTATGAAGAGCCAGGGCTCCGGGCCCGCGACGAAGCCCGCATCCCGGTCGGGCGCCTGGGCGCGCCGCGCGACATTGCGGGCGCGGTGGCGTTTTTGGCCTCGGACGAGGCGGCGTACATCACCGGCGCCGACTTGCTGGTTGACGGCGGCCTGTTTGTGAACCTGCAGTGACGGCGGCGGCCGAAAGGGGCTGGTGACGATGGCAGCGATGAACCGCGCGATGTTTCGGATGCGCATTCGGGCGGGCATGGAAGATGAGTACCGCGAGCGCCACCGGGCGGTGTGGCCCGAGGTCGAGCAGGCACTCGTGCGGGCGGGGTTTTCGCGCTACAGCATTTTTGCGGCCGGCCGGGAGCTTTTGGCGTACTTTGAGGCGGAGGACCCGGCGGCAGCCCAGGCGCAGCTGGCCGAAGATCCAGCGATGCATCGGTGGTGGGCCTGGATGGAGCCGGTCATGGGCGATCCGCCCGCGGACGCCAATAGCTACAGAGAGGTATACCATCTGGACTAGCGGAGAAGAGGGGGACGAGGGCTTGCAGGCATTGGTGTGGGAGGGCCCGGAGCAGATGGTGTGCCGGACGGCGGAGTCCCCCCGCCCCGCCGCCGGCGAGGTGCTGGTGAAGGTGGCCGGCGCGGGGGTGTGTGGCTCGGAGCTTGGCGCCTACCTCGGGCACAACGAGCTGCGGCGGCCGCCGCTGGTGATGGGTCACGAATTTTCCGGGGTGGTAGTGGCGGCGGGCGCGCAGGTGGACCCGCGCTGGCACGGCCAGAGCGTGGTGGTGAACCCGCTGGTTACCTGCAGGGAGTGCCGCTGGTGCCAGTCCGGCCAACGCCAGCTGTGCCAAGCTCGGCGCATCATCGGGATTGACTTTCCCGGAGGCTTTGCCGACCGAGTGGTGGTGCCGGCGTCCTGCCTTTTGCCGGTGCACCCGCCGGGCGAGGGATTGTGGACCGGGGCACTGGTGGAGCCGCTGGCCTGTGCGGTGCGGGCCACCGGCCAGGCGAGCATTGAGCCCGGCGATGTGGTGCTGATTTACGGGGCCGGCATCATTGGACTGATGTCGGCCTGGATGGCTCGCCGGCGCGGGGCCGAGGCCGTGTGGCTGGTGGATGCGAACGCCGCCCGCTTGGCCCCGGGCGCGCGATGGGGGGCGGGCCGCGTAGTGGATGCCAGCCAGGTGGACCCCGTGGCCGCGCTGCGGCAGGAGCATCCCGACGGCGCGGACCGAGTGGTCGATGCCGTGGGCCTGGCGGAGACCCGGCGCGGGGGCTTAAATCTCCTGCGGCGGGGCGGGCGGCTGGTGCTGGTGGGCCTGCATGAGCCCGCCACCGATCTTGACGGCAATCGGGCGGTGCGCGATGAGTTGGAGGTGGTGGGCTCGTTCTGCTACCGAGACCAGGACTTTGCCGTGGCCAAGCGTCTGTGGGAAGCTGGTGCGCTGCCGGCGGGCGCCGGCTGGCTAGACCAGCGCCCGCTGGCCGCCGGCGACGCTGCGTTTCAGGAGCAGGCGCGCGGGCCTGCGCCTTTTGCCAAAATTGTGCTGACGCCGGAGGTGGAGCCGTGAGTCGGGAGACGATTGCCGCCGTGCGCGCGCTCACCGTGCGCGGGGGCGGCGCCGACTACCACGACCAGGGGGAGGATCACTGGATTGTGGGCCAAATTGCCACGCCGATGTCCCGCTACCCGGAGTATCGGGCCACCCGGTCGTCCTGGGGCCTCGACGCGCTGGGGTCGGTGGTGGTGGAGGTGGAAGATGCATCGGGCCGCATCGGCGTGGGCGTCAGCACCGGTGGGGTGCCCGCGGCTTGGCTGGTGGCCCACCACCTGGAGCGGTTCGTGGTGGGCCGCCACCCCAGCCAGGTGGAGCTGGTGTGGGACCAGATGTACAAGTCGTCCCTGTACTACGGCCGCAAGGGGCTGGCCTTAAATGCCATCAGTGCGGTGGACCTGGCGCTGTGGGACTTGTGGGGCCGCCAGCGCGGGGAGCCCGTGTTTCAGCTGCTGGGGGGCCCCGTGCGGCGCCAGCTGCCATGCTACGCCACCGGGCCCCGCCCGGACTGGGCGGTGGCCGCCGGATTTGTGGGCGGCAAATTGCCGCTGGTGCACGGGCCTGACGAGGGCGCGGCGGGGCTTCGCCGCAACCTGGACGCCGTGGCACAGGCCCGCAGCGCCGTCGGGCCCGACGCTCTCCTGATGGTGGACTGCTGGATGGCCTTGGACCTGAACTACGCTGAGCAGCTGGTGGCGGGGCTGGCGCCCCTGGGCGTGTCCTGGATCGAAGAGTGCTTTCCCGCCGACGACTACTGGTCGTACCGGGAGCTGCGGCGCCGCCGGCCAGCCGGCGTGCGCATCGCCACCGGCGAGCATGAAGCCACGCGATGGGGCTTTCGGCTGCTGCTTGAGCTGGAGGCGGCCGACGTGCTGCAGCCGGACGTCACCTGGTGCGGCGGGATGACAGAGCTGCGGCGGATTGGGGCGCTGGCGGACACGTGGCAGGTGCCGGTGATTCCGCATGGCTCCAGTGTGTACAGCTATCACTTTGCCGCAGCGCAGGCCGCTACTCCGTTTTCCGAGTTCCTGATGATGCATCCGACCGCCACCGGGATTCGGCCGATGTTTGACCCGCTGCTGCTTGGCGAGCCGGTGCCGATAGACGGCGTGGTCACCGTGCCGGAGGCGCCGGGGTTTGGCGTCGAGCTGAACCGCGCGCTGAAGTTGGTGCCAGCCCCCTAACCGTCAAAATTTTTTCGCAAATCACAGGGCGCCGGCAGGACTTCGCCGTGAGAGACGCGAATAGTAATGAACACGAGTTCGTGTAGATGAACTCGCCTCGGATCTTGGGGGGAAGGCTCTGGATTCGACCAAATTGGCATCCTCGTGAAGGGAGCTGGCAACGTTGAGCACCGCACCTGGCTCTGGCGGTGGCGTGTTGGCCCAAGTGGATGAGGCCCGCCTGACGGGAGCACACTGGCGCTGGACCATCCTTTCGGCGCTGGGAGACTATCTGGACGCGGGATCCATTGTGGCTGGCGGCGCCTCGGTTCTTCTGTGGACGCAATTGTTTCATCTCAACACCTCGACGGTCGGACTCATCGCGGCCGTAGGATCGAACGGCTTCTCGACCGCCGTCGGCGCCATTATTGGCGGCCGGCTGGGGGACTACTACGGCCGGAAATTCATCTACTCAATTGACTTGCTGATATACGCGCTCGGCGCGCTGGTGGTCATTCTGGCGGGCAGCGTCCCGGTCCTGATTGTAGGCTTGGTGGTGATGGGGCTGGCGGTGGGTGCCGACATTCCCACGTCGTGGTCCCTGATTGCGGAGTTTTCGCCCAAACGGGACCGTGGGAAGATGATGGGCTTCACCAACATCTTCTGGTACATCGGCCCGATCGTGATTCTGCTGCTGTCGCTGGCGTTCAGCCATCTGGGCCTCACCGGGGTGCGGCTGGTGTTTGGCAGCCTCCTGCTGGTGGCCATCGTGACGTGGCTTCTCCGCCGGTCGCTGACCGAGTCGCCGCGCTGGGCGATGGCCCACGGCCAGACGGCGGAAGTGGCCAGTGCGGCGCGCCAGCTAGGATTCACGGCCGAAGCGGCCGGCACGGCCGAGGCACGGCGGGCCGCGCCATGGCGGGAGATGTTTCGGAATGGCGGCTGGCGCCGGCTGGCGTTCATCACGCCTATCTATGTGCTGTGGGGCATCCCGGCGGGCACGTATGGGTTCTTTCTGCCGTACATCTTCAAGACGGAGGGCGCCACCACGGCGGCGGGGGGCGACCTGTTGGAGATTCTGTGGTTTGCGTCCGCCATCGTGGCGGTGCTGGTCATCTTCATGCCGTTCAATGACCGGGTGGACCGCCGGATTCTCTATGCCATCAGCGCGGCGTTCTGCGCGGCGGCGTTTTTCCTGCTGGTGGCGTTCCCCATCACCGATCCCACGGTGGCCATCCTGAATGTGCTGCTGTTTGGGTTCGGGCAGGGCATTGGCTTGTGGCCGCTGCAGCGCGTCTGGTCCGTCGAGCTGTTTCCCACCAGTGTGCGCAATACCGCACAGGGCTCGCTGTGGGCGGTCATGCGCATCATGATTGGGGGCTGGAGCCTGTTCCTGCCGGTGCTGGACGGCGCCTCGGGCTTTAAGCTGGTGGCCGTGATCATGGGCGTGATGTTTACCTACAATCTGGTGGTCGGAGGTTTGGCTGGGCCCCGCACCGGGGGGCAGTCGCTGGAGGCGATCCAGGCTCCCAGCGCATCGGCCTAGCCGGAACGGCGAGCGGGGGGCCGCGGGAGCCCGCGGCCCCCCGCTCGCGTCGGTTTGGTACCATGGGCCCAAGGCGGCAGGCGAGGCAGGGGGGAGGTGGGCTGTGGCAGAGCGCCAGGGAGACGCGGCCGTGAAGTCGGCCGCGCGGGTGGTGGAAGTGCTGGAGGCGGTCGCCGGGCGTCCATCCGGACTTACCTTCACCGAACTCCTCGAGGCCACTGCTTTTCCCCGCAGCAGCTTGCATGGCCTGGTGCACACCCTGGCCGACCGGGGCGTCATCCGGCTGGACTCGGCCACCAAGCGCTACACTCCTGGACCCAAGCTGTGGGAGCTGGCGATGGGCTACGCACATCAGCTGCAGCTGGTGCCGGTGGCCTGGCCTCTGCTGGAAAGCTTGCGGGACACGTTTGACGAGACGGTGCAGATGGGGGTGCTGGAGGGCGCCGACGTGCTGTACGTCGCCAAGGCGTCATCGAGCCATCCGCTGCAGCTGGCGTCGCACGTGGGCAGCCGGCTGCCCGCCTACGCCACCGGGCTCGGCAAGGCGCTCTTGGCGGGCCTCGAGCCGGCGGCGGTGAAGGCGCTGGTCCCTGCCGAGCTGCCGGCCCGCACGCCCGACACCTTCCGGACCCGCGCGGCGCTCGAGATGGAGCTTCGGCGCGTGCGCGAGCGGGGCTACGCGCGCGACTTAGGCGAGTACTCGGCCGAGGTGCGGTGCCTCGCCGCCCCCGTGGTGGACCACACCGGACAGGGGGTGGCGGCGGTGTCGGTGACGATGGCCAGCGAGCGCTTCGACGCGCACCGCGAAGATGAAATCGCCCCGGTGCTGCTCGCGGCCGTCCAGCGCCTGAGTGCCCAGCTGGGAGGCGTCGCGTGGGACCGCTGGCGGAGCGGGGGGAAGTAGCCGATGTCTGAGCGAGAAGCCCCGGGCCAGACAGTTGACTTGTTTGTGTCATGCCTGGTCGACCTGTTCAAGCCAAGCACGGCGGTGGCTGCGGTGGCGGTGCTGGAGCGGCGCGGGACCCAGGTGGGCTTTCCGCCCGGGCAAACCTGCTGCGGCCAGTTTGCCTACAATGCCGGCCACTGGCCGGAGGCGCTGGCCATGGCCCAGAACCTGCTGCAGGCGCTGGACGCCCGCCCCGCTCCCGACGCCATTGTGGGGCTGTCAGGGTCGTGCGTGGCGATGGTGCTGGAGGAATACCCGAAGCTTTTGGCGTGGGCCCAGGGCCAGCTCGGGGCGGAGGCGGGCGAATGGGCGGCGCGGCACCAGCGCGTGGCGGCCCGCCTGGTCGAGCTGTCGCAGTGGCTTTCGCGCGAGGCGCCCGCCGAAGCCAAAAGCGGTCCGCTGCTGGAGGTGGCGTGGCATACGGGGTGCCACATGAGAAGAGTGCTCCGGGCCGAGGGCGATGGCCCGCGGGTCCTGGCGGATCTGGGGGTGGCGGCGGCCGATCCGGCCGACCGGGACCAGTGCTGCGGCTTTGGCGGCACCTATGCGATGGCCGAGCCCGAGATTTCCACCGCGCTGGCGGACGAAAAGCTGGCGGCGCTCCAGGCCGTGGGCGGCAGTGCGCTGGCGGGGTGCGACTGGGGTTGTCTGCTGCACTTGGGCGGCCGCCTGTCCCGCACCGAGAACCCTTGGCCGGTGCTGCATCTGGCGGAGCTGGTGGACTTGGCGGATCGCGGGGCGGCTACCCCTGCCGGAGTGGCCGGCGCCGGCCGCTTTGTGCCGGAGGTCCCGTGATGCGCGGCGTGCTGACGCGTGATGCGGCCACCTGGCCGGTCCGTCGGGACCGCGCGCTGGCCAATCCCGTGCTGCGCGCCAACGTGAAGAACGTGACCCGCCGATTGGCCGGCGCCCGCCAGAGGGCCTACGCGGACTATGCGACCGGTCGGGCGATGCGCACGGAGGCGCGTGACGCCAAGCGGCGCGCCATCCACCAGATGGACGGGATGGTCCAGGAGCTGTGCGCGCGCCTGGCGGCGAACGGCGTGAGTGCGGTGGTGGCTGACGGTCCGGCTGAAGTGGCGGAGCACATCACCCGCATCGCCCAGCGGCGCGGCGCGCGGCGGGTGGTCAAGTCCAAGTCCATGATGACCGAGGAGCTGGACTTGAACCGGAGGCTCGGGGCGGTGGGGCTTTCGGTGCGGGAGACGGATCTGGGCGAATATATCATCCAGCTGCTGGGCGAGCGGCCGAGCCACCTCTTGGCGCCCGCCGCGCACCGCAACCGCCAGGAGGTGTGGGAGGTGTTTCAGCACACGGCCGACGCGGCGGGCGTGACGGGGCCCACCTCCAGTGACGTGGGGCCGCTCACGGCGTTTGCCCGCGCGCGGCTCCGCGAAGATTTTTTGGCGGCGGATCTCGGCATCACTGGGGCCAACTTTCTCGTGGCGGAAACCGGCACGGTGGTGCTGGTGACCAATGAGGGCAACGCCGACATGGTGGTGTCGCTGCCGCCGGTGCACGTGGTGGTGGCGGGTCTCGACAAGGTGGTGGGCACCTGGGACGACTTGGCGGCGCTGATTCAGCAGCCGGCGCTCTCTGGCGTGGGCCAGCGGCTGTCGGCCTACACGACCCTCATCAGCGGGCCGCGCCAGCCCGGCGAGCTGGAGGGCCCCGAGGAGCTGCACGTCATTTTGGTGGACAATGGCCGCCGCGCGGTGCAGGCGGGCCCGTATGCCGATGTGCTCACCTGCATTCGCTGCGGCGCGTGCTACAACGTGTGCCCGGTGTATCGGCAAGTGGGCGGCCACGCCTATGGGTCCACCTACGCCGGCCCCATCGGCGCGGTGTCGACGCCGCTCTTGGCGGGCTTGACCTTTCTGCCCGAACTGCCGCGGTCGCTGTGCACCCTGTGCAATGCGTGCGTCGAGGCATGCCCCATGGACATCGCATTGCCGGACCATTTTATCAGCCTGAGGCGCGAAGCGGCCGAAGCGGGCATGGAGACGGCCGCCACCCGGCTCACCTACCGGGCCTGGGGGCGAATGTGGTCGTCGCCGCGGCGCTATCAGCGATTTGTGGCGTGGGCGCGCCGGGGCCAGCCCCTCATGATGCGGGGCGGCAAGCTGGTGCGCTCGCCTGGGCTGTGGCGCGGCTGGTTTGCCACCCGCGACATGCCGCCGATTGCGCCCGAGACCTTCCATGAGTGGTGGGCACGGCGGCGCGCACCATGAAGCGCGCCTTAGTGGAGGAATTTCGTGCGCGCTGGGAGGGGCTCGGCGGGCACTACTGGGAGGCCGCGGGCCCGTCCGCGCTGCCGCAGGTGCTGGCGGCGGCGTCGGACGCGCTGGTGGATCGGAGCGCCGGCACGACCCCCAGTGTCCTCCTGTGGCCGGGCCACGGCTTTGCGGCGTCGGCCTGGGCGCCGGCTTGGACCGGGCCGGCGTGGGAGCGGGCCGCGGTCGAGTGGCAGGCTGGCAGCCTTTATCTGAACGGCCGCCCGGCGGAAGAGGGGGCCATCCGCGCGCTGGCCGCCCGCGCCGCCCTGGGCGTGACCGGATCCGCCTGGGCCGTGGCGGACACCGGGTCCGTGGCGCTGTACCGCGGGCCGGGCGGAGGTCTCTGGCCGAGTCTCTTGCCCCCAGCCCACTTGATGGTGGTGCGCGCGAGCCAGGTGGTGGCCAATGTAGCCGAGGGGCTCGGGCTGCTGCGGGGGGAGTCCGAGACCCCCGCGCCATCCGCGGGAGCAGCTTCCCCACCTTCCCGGATGCCGCGGATGGTCAAAATCATCTCGGGCCCGAGCTCCACGGCGGACATTGAGGGCCAGCTGTGGATTGGCGTGCACGGGCCAGCCCGCGTCGGGGTCGTCCTGGTCGGGTGAGTGAAGATACCTAAGACGGCCTCAACCACGCGCATCCGATTCGTGCGGTGCAGAGGCCTGCAGGTGCTGGGAATGTCGCGTGATACTGGAGTCGGCGAGCCCCGCAGCGGAGCGATCCTGCCATGCCGCCGACGATAGGACTCATGGAACCGGCACTGGTGGTGCGACCCGCCTGTTGGCCAACGGCGCCACTGGGAGAGCGCCCGGGACGTGACGTCGTTGGGCAGAGGCGCCATCCTATACTTGACTGAGGTTTTGGGAACGGGCGGTGGTGCATTGTTGCGCATTGCTCCAGGGCAGCCGTTTCTTGACTGGCTGGCGATCAGAAGCGTGGGGTGTAGATGTCAAGAGGATGTTGGGCTCGGTCTGGCGAAGAAGGGCACGGTCGCCTACCCCTCCCCGATCCTGCGGTTCACAGGATCCGGGGTCCCGCCAAGGGGGGCCCCGGGCGGCCGTTAGGCAGACCGATGGGGGAGCGCCGATTGGTGCTCCGGGTGGTACGCCCGATCATCGCGCAGCAGAGCGAAGACCAAGCGGGTCAACTTCCGCGCCGTCAGGACCAGCGTCGGCCGGTGGGCGAACGGGGTGCTCTCGGCGGCCTTCTTGGCATAGTAGGCCGCGGAGCGCGGGTCATGGTGCCGCACTGTTGGCGGCTTCCACCAGGTGGTAGCACAGCTAGGCGTTGCCGGTCCGGGCGAGCGGGCGATCCTCGCGGGTCCGTGGCCCGGACGGGGCCGCGGGCCGCGTGAGGCCGGCGAACGGGGCCCGCGGGTCATCCGAGGGGAAGGCGCCGCTGTTGCCGAGTTCCGCGAGGAGGCCGGCGGCGAACACGGGGCCGAGGTCGGGCACCGTCCGCAAGCGCGTGGTAGTGACGGCGGGCTCGCGGGCGATGCGCTGGTCCACGGTGCGGATCTGGCCCGTCCGGGACCGGATGTCCTGCACCGTCCAGCCTCAGGATCTGGTGCGCGGGATCCTTCAACACGGGGGGCAAGCGATACGAGTCGCGCGCGGCCCGCTGGATCGCGTGGGCCACGGCGGCGGGGCCGGCCAGGTGGCCGCGGGCCCCGGCGCCGAGGCACTGTGCCAAGTCGGCCAGCGCCGCTGCCGCGATCTCCTCACTCGTGGCACAGCGCGTGAGGAGGGCCGTGGCCCTCGCCCCCCACGGGTCACTCCCGGGGGGCGCCGTGACCAGGCCGCTGGCTTGCCAGAACAGGTAGCTCGCCCCGTGGTTTTTCAGCTGCGCCAGGGTCTGCACCCAGTGGCGCCGATGCCGGGTCAGCCGCTGCAGGGCCACCGTCCGCTCCGTGATCTGGAACGGGTGGGGCAGCCAGGCGGGCTGGCCCAGCACGGCGGCGATGTGCCACGCGTCTTCGGGGTCCGTCTGGCGGCGGCTGGCAAAGGCCGCGAGGTGGCGATGGACGGCGCGGGGCTGGAGCCGGTAGACCGTCGCCGCGTAGGGGGTCAGGGCGGTCGCCTGGCTCAGGAACAGGGCCAGAGGCCAGGCGTAGACGCCCGTGGCTTCCAACCCGAGGCGCACGCCCGTCCGGCCCGCCGGGATCCAGGTCGTCAACGCCGCGACCAGACTCGCCGACCCGGGCGCCGTATTGGGGAAGCGGCCGTGCCCCTAGCGGGCCTGACCGGCCGTATCGGTCACGGCCACCTGGACGCGGGCGCGACTTACATCGAGGCCCACCACGATGGTTTCCATCTGAATCACCTGCTGTCCTGGGGACCGTCATCGTTCGGGGAGCCTCGCCGCCCGGCTGGCTACTCGCCGCCTTGCTGTCCGATTAGGGCTTGGGCGACGCCGCGGGGCGTGCTGCGGGCTGCTGCTCCCGCAGCCCGCAGCGCCGGGCGCACCGTGGGGGTCAGCAATGGGCGGACCGGGGCGAGGCGGCAATCGCTGCGAGCGCTCGGGCGCAAGGAGGCTGCAGCCTGTCCCTCGATCGGACGTCACCATCCGATTCGGCGCCGCTCCTCCGATCTCCTGGATCCCGTCCTCGACCCCGGCCTGCTTTGCGCTTCCCGGTTCGCAGGTTTTCGGTCCTGGTCGACGGTTGAGAGACACGTCTCTCACGATTGATATACAAGGAGGCGCAATCATGCGCGACCGGGTGCGCCGGAGCTATCAATGGCTCCTTGCGGCGGGGGGGGTCCTTGTACTGGCGGGAGCGTACTGGGTGGCAGGTCCGCATCTTCAGGTCGGCGCAACAACGACATGGCAGGGACGCTTCGCCTGTCCCCCGAATGTGTCATCTCAGAAGTGTGGCAGCCTTACCGGTCGTCCGGCCATTCGGTCGCAGAGCACACCGACTCCGGTCATACCGCCCACCGCCGCGAGCCGTTCCTCGTCTAGCCTCATCAAGCCCGGGCCGGGCTTCTTCACGGCATCGGTGCAGAGCCCTCTCGCAGCCGAGTACGGTATGGTGACCATTTTTCGATACCACGACTGGTGGGTCGTGCTGGGGAATGGCCAAAATCAGACCAGCCTGGCTACCCCGCCACCCATGACCCCTGGAGGGCCCTTGGTCGCGGTGGAAAAGTGCCTGGGCACCAACCTAGCGGGATGTCTCAGCCCCGATACGGCTCACGCCTTGGTTGCCTTTACCGTTGTGCCGCCGCCGGTTTCGGGGAGGCCGTTAGCCTTCTTCGGCACCGATGCGGGGCACTTGCTGTATTTCGCAAACAACCTCACGTTGAACTTAAACACTCAGCGCTGGTATCGAGCATCCGTAACCGCGGTAGCCGCACACCCGTCGGCCTTCCAGGCCCTGGCTACCTCACCTCCCACCCAAGGCATCGACTTGCCTTGACGGAGCTACCTGTTCCGCGAGGGAGGCCGGCCCCGGGCATCTTCTATATCCAAGGGGCGCAAACAGTGGGTGCCTCGAGCGCTTGTGCCGCCGCATCTCTCGTGATGCGGGGTCGGGTCGTAAAGCCCATCGGCGCGCCGCCAGTGGTGCTCCGCCTCACGAGGCGGCCAGCTCACTTTGTGCTGTGGCCGCCGCACTGGCCACCCCACGGCTGTCGCGGGCGCCCCGGAGGCGCCTGCCGAGGCGAGGAGGGGCCCGGCTCGCCGAGGGTCAAGCGGGATCCGCCGTGGCACCGCTGGACGAGGCCGCTGCGACGCCGCCTCTCGGCGTGATGCCCCGGAGGCCGCTGGGCGGTTCGGGCGAGCCTTGGGCTCGCGGAGGCGGTGTCAAGCATCGGTCCGCTGCGGGCTCTGCCTCACCGGTCGGCGGTAGAGCCCAGCAGCAGCGCCCCCATGGCCATGCGCCACGCGGTGGCCACGTCGTCCGCCGTCACGGCAATCGTGCGGGGGTCAATGCGCTGGACGGTGGGAAACCAGCACGCGACCTCGGCGTGATTAGCACGGACCATTTCGATTTGGAACGTCACCGGACCCTCGAGCCGCACCGGCTGGACGGCTTTTCGATTCTGGACCGCGGCCTGCACGCTCTCCTGAATGTCCCGCCGCACGGCCGTGAGCGGGCGACTTCGCACGGTCAGCTGGTCCAGCGCATGCTTCACCACGACCGTAGCCGTCCCCGGCAGCGTCGCCTGCACCTGCTGCGCCAGCTTGTCATCGCCGCTGGCCAGCACGATGGGTGCGCCGAAGTGGCCGGCCAGCGCGGCGTTGATTTGGATTTCGCCGACCCGCGTGCCATTCAGCCACCAGTTGTGGACCTGCGCGCCGGAGATGGTGTGGTCCAAGGCCGCTCGGGCCGTGCCCGCCCAGGCATGGTAGCCGATGCATACGACGGCGTCGGCGCCCTCGACGCCTTCCATCATGCAGAGCGGCTTGTTGAACCCGGAAATCAGCTCGGCGCGCGCGTCCAGGTGCTCATACAGAAGATTGCGCATGCCGCCGTGGGAGTCATTCACACAAATCTCGTCGGCGCCGGCCAGCGCGGCGCCCGCGACCGCGGCATTGGCCTCCTCCGTCATCAGGCGGCGGAAGCGCTCATATTCAGACGTGCCGCGCGCCACCTCGTCGCGCCCGCTGACGCCGGCAATGCCCTCCATGTCCACGGAAATCAAAACCTTCACCGAGGCATCCTCCTGTCAATCGCGGCTCTCACGGATCCTCCGGTCCTCCCGCGCCCGCTTCCGCCGCGGGCCGAGCTTCTTGGCGGCCCACCAGCATGCTACTGCATTGTGGGCCGCAGATGGGCGCACCCGGGCGGTGTCGCCGGTGCGAGGACGGGCGCTTGAGGGATGTGAGCGGCAGGACTCCGGCATCCTGGCGCCGAATGACTTCTCGGACCGACGGCTATGTCAGGAGGGTGATAGAGCATTGGATGAGAAATCGCTGTACCGGACTTACGTGAGCGCGCTGGCCATCGCCGACGACCGGGAGCGGCGCCAGCGGCTGGAGGAATTGCTCGCGCCCGACTTTGTGGCCCACGATCTCGAGGCGGTGCTGCCCCCGGGGAACATCGCGTCGCTGTCGGCCTTTCGCGCGCGCGTGCTGGCCGCCTTCCCTGATCAGCGGGCGGAATTTCTCGACGTCATTCAGGAAGGGGATCGGGTGGCCTGCCGCCAGCGGGTGGTGGGCACCCATCGGGGGCCGTTTCAGGGCGTGCCGCCGACGGGCCGCGAAGTCGCGATCGAGCTGTTTGAGTGGGTGCGGGTCGCACAGGGCCGCATCGCCGAGCGCTGGGTGGTGTTTGACCGGGCGGCGCTGGCCGCCGCCCTCAACCCACCCGCGACAAGCTGAGGCGCCTCCTCCCTTCACCCAGGCAGCCTAGGCTGGGTGAAGGGAGGCGCGGCTTCTGGCCAGGCGGCCCGGGGACAGCTAACGTGGAAGGCACGGCCACGCCCGACCGACTGGCGGCCGGTGGGCGGACTCAGATTCAGGAGGAGCGAGGCGAATGGGCGAGTGGCGGTGGGTGACGGCCGGGGAGTCTCATGGCCCGGCCTTGGTCGGCGTGGTGGAAGGGGTGCCCGCGGGGATCCCCCTGACGCGGGAGGACGTGGACCGCGACCTGGCACGGCGGCAGCAGGGCTACGGGCGCGGCAACCGCATGAAGATTGAGCAGGACCGGGTGGAAATTTTGGGCGGGGTGCGGCACGGGCGGACGCTGGGCAGTCCGGTGGCCCTCCTGGTGCGCAACCGCGACTACGAGAATTGGCGCGAAAGCATGTCGCCTGACCCGGGGCAGCCCGACCGCATGATCACCCGCCCGCGGCCCGGGCACGCCGATCTCGTGGGCGGCTTAAAGTACGGCCACCGCGACTTGCGCAATGTTCTAGAGCGGGCGTCGGCGCGCGAGACGACGATGCGGGTGGCGACGGCGGCGGTGGCGCGGGCCTTCTTAGCGCCGCTGGCGGTCACGGTGGCGGGCCACGTGGTGCGCATCGGGAGCCACACCGTGCCGGAGCGCGACTACGCGGCGGCCGACTTTGAGCGGGTGGACGCGTCGCCGGTGCGGGTCATTGACCGCGAGGCCGAGTCCGCCATGACCGCGGCCATTGACGCCGCCAAAGCCGCCGGCGACACGCTCGGCGGCCAATTTGAAATTCGGGTGTTTGGGCTGCCGCCGGGCCTGGGGAGCTACGTGCAGTGGCACCGCCGGCTGGAGTCCCAGCTGGCGCTGGCGATGCTGTCCATTCCCGCCATGAAAGGCGTGGAGATGGGCACCGGCTTTCGGCAGACGGAATCCACCGGCTCTGCGGTGCACGACCCGATTCGCTGGTCGGCGGCCCAAGGCTTTTACCGCGACACCAACCGCGCAGGCGGCATTGAGGGCGGCATCACCACCGGGGCCCCGCTGGTGATCCGCGTCGGCATGAAGCCGCTGTCGACGCTGATGAAGCCGCTGGAGAGCGTCGACATTGCCACCAAAGAGCCGTACCAGGCGCAGGTGGAGCGGTCGGATGTGACGGCGGTGCCGTCAGCAGTGGTGGTGGGGGAAGCGATGGCGCTGCATGTCGTGGCCGCGGCGGTGCTGGACAAGTTTGGCGGCGATTCACTGGAGGAGATTCTCGAGCGATGGCAGCTGTGGTTCGAAAGGGTCCGAAGCTTCTAAAACCCGTCGCGCTGATTGGCTTTATGGGGGCGGGCAAGTCATCCGTGGGACGGCTGTTGGCCGAACAGCTGCACGCCCGGTTCGAGGATTTGGATCAGCGTGTCGAAGCAGAGCAGCAGCAGCCCATTGCCGAGCTGTTTCGGCAGGGTGAAGGCGTGTTTCGCGCGGCCGAAGTGGCGGCGCTGCGCCGCTTGCTCCGGGAGCGACCTGGGGTGTGGGCGCTCGGCGGCGGCACGCCCTGCACCGCGGAGGCGCGGGCCGCCCTGGCGCAGTCGCGGTGCTTGGTGGTGTGGCTCGCGGTGGACTGGGCCGAGATGCAGCGCCGCACCGCCGGCAGTGCGCGGCCACTGCTGGCCGCCGGCGCGGCCCAGGCGGCCCGGCTGCTGGAGGGTCGAAGGGCAGCGTATCAAGCGGCGGCCCAGTGGTGGGTCGACGCCGGACCGCCGGCGGCCGACGTCGCCGCTGCCCTGGCCCGGCGGCTCAAGGACGAGGGGTATGTGGAAGGGCCGGTGGCGGGCGATGTGGAGTGAGGCGCTGCCGCCCGGCCACGTCGTCGGCGGGCGGGGCGCGCTCGAGGCGTTCGGGCAGCGCCTCCCGCGCGCGTGGCGCGGCCAGCGGGGTCTTGTGGTAGCGGACGCGGCGGTGGCGCATCGGCTGGGGGTGGTGGAGCGGCCGCTGGCGGCGGCGGGCGCTCAGGTGGCGCGGCTGGTGCTGCCGGGTGGGGAGGCCAGCAAAACCTGGGCCAGCATCGAGGCGATCGTCGAGGCTGCGCTGGCGCATGGCGTGCGGCGGCACGGGTTTTTCGTGGCGGTGGGGGGCGGGGCGCTCACCGATGTGGCCGGCTTTGCGGCGGCGGTCTACCTGCGCGGGGTGTCCTGGGCGGCGGTCCCCACGACGCTGTTGGGCCAGGTGGACGCCGCCATCGGCGGCAAAACGGCCCTGGACGGGCCGCACGGCAAAAACTTGGTGGGGGCGTTTCACCCGCCGCTCCTGGTGCTGGCCGACCCTTGGTGGCTCGACACCCTGCCAGCCCGCGAGTGGCGGTCTGGTGCCGGCGAGGTGGCCAAAGCGGCGCTGCTGCTGGGTGGGGAGGCGTGGGCGGCACTGGCCGCGCTGCCAGCGCCGCCGGCGGGCCGCGCGGCGCTGGAGCAACTGGCCGGCGCCGCGGCGCGGCACAAAGTGCGGGTGGTGGCGGCGGACCCCTACGAGCGACAGCCGGATGGCGGGCGGGCGACGCTGAACTTGGGCCACACGCTGGGCCATGCATTGGAGGCGGCGGCCGGGATGGGCCCGCTGGCGCATGGCGAGGCGGTGGGCATCGGGCTGTTGGCGGCATGTTTTTTGTCCGAGGCGGTGCTGGGGCTGGACCCCTCGGTCCAGGCCGGCGTCCGCGCGTTGCTTCAGCGGTGGGACATGCCTACGGCGGTGCCCGCGCTGGATGCGCGCGCCGTGCGCGGGTTTTTGACGAAGGATAAGAAGACGACGGCCGAGGGCCTCCGCTGGGTGCTGCTGGCCGCGCCCGGAGAGCCCCGGATGTCGGTTGTGCCACCGGCGCTCGTGGACGAGGCGCTGGCGCGGGCGCTGGACCCGGGGGTGCCGTAGACTGGAGCGAGTGGGGGCGGCCGGGGGCGCGGCTTGGCTGGGCAGGGTCCAAACGCAGAGAACGTGAGCACTTTAGGAGGGGCCGGCATGGAGCAGGGGGGCTCGGCCAGTGCGCGGGGGCTGGCCACGCCGCTCACGGCGTGGCATGAGGCGGCGGGCGCCCGCATGGCGGAATTTGGCGGTTATTGGATGCCCATCGAGTACGAGCGGATTATGGAGGAGCATCGCCGGGTCCGGTCGTCCGTGGGCATGTTTGATGTGTCGCACATGGCCGAATTTCTGGTGGAGGGTGCTGGGGCCGACGCGTTCGTGGATCAGCTGGTCACGAACTGGCCCAGCCGCCTGGCCGAGGGCCAGGCGCTGTACACGCCCATGTGCCGCCCGGACGGCGGCACCCAGGACGATTTGCTGGTGTACCGGCGCGGCCCGGGGCGCTACCTCCTCGTGACCAACGCCGGCAACCGGGCGGCGGACCGGGACTGGATGAAACAGCAGGCGGCCGGCGCGGACCCGCCGGTGGCCTTATCGGACGTGTCGGACGCCATGGGCCTGATTGCCGTGCAGGGGCCCGGCGCCGTAGACGCCGTCGAGGCGCTGGCGGGCGCGCCGGTGGCCGATATCGGCTACTATCACTTTCGAGAGGGCGTGCCGGTGGCGGGCGTCCCGGCGCTGGTGTCACGCACCGGCTACACCGGGGAGGATGGATTTGAGCTGTACCTGCCCCACGAAGGCACACTGTCCGTGTGGGAGGCGCTGGCGCGCCAGGGAGTGAAGCCCGTCGGGCTCGGTGCCCGTGACACCCTGCGGCTGGAGGCGCGGCTGCCCCTGTACGGCCATGAGCTGGCGCTGGACATCAGCCCGCTGGAGGCGGCGCTGGGCAGCTTCGTGAAGTGGGAGAAGCCGGGAGGGTTTCTGGGCCGCGAGGCCCTCGCGGCCCAGAAGCAGGCAGGCTCGCGGCGCCGCTTGGTGGGGCTCCGAGCCTCGGGCGGCATCCCGCGCGCCGGCTACGCGGTCACCCGCGTGGGGCAGCCCGAAGCTGGGGTGGTGACGTCCGGGACCCATTCGCCGACGCTCGAGGTGCCGATTGCGATGGCGCTGGTGCCGCGCGCGTGGGGCATCAAAGTCGGGGAGGAGGTATCGGTCGAGGTGCGCGGCCGGCAAGTGCCGGCGATGGTGGTCAAGCTGCCGTTTTACCGGCGGGCATGACCGCACCAGCCTGGGGCCGGGCAGTGGGTGAGGCGCCGTGAGGGTTGCAGAAGCTTTGCGGGGAGGGAATCGGCATGGCGACGGGAAGCGTGCTGGACGATCGGTGGTACACCGCCGAGCATGAGTGGATTGCGGCGGATGGCACGGTGGGCGTGACGGATCACGCGCAGGATGCGCTGGGCGATGTGGTGTTTCTGGAATTGCCGGAGGTGGGGCGCCATGTGGAGCGCGGCGCCGTGTTTGGCGTGGTGGAGTCGGTGAAGTCGGTGTCGGACTTGTTTTCGCCCGTGACCGGCACGGTGGCGGCCGTGAACAAGGCGGTGAAAGACCAGCCCGAGCTCGTGAACCAGGATCCCTACGGCCGGGGGTGGCTGGTGCGCATTGACACGGACGACCAGCTGCAGGCGGGCGGCCACCTGCTGGATGCCGCCGGATACCGGGAGCTTCCCACTTAGCGCCGGGGTGGCGGCCACACTATCTGACTCGCAAAGGGGATCGACACTTGCGCTACATTCCCCACACGGACGAGGACCGGGCGGCCATGCTGGCAGCACTGGGGATTTCGGACACCGGCGCCCTGTTTGCGGACATCCCTCAGGCGGCCCGACTGGGGCGAGCCCTAAACGTGCCGGGGCCCCTGACGGAGATGGAGCTGCAGCGCACTATGCGGCGGGAAGCGGCTAAGAACCAAAGCACCGACGAGCTGGTGTGCTTCTTGGGGGGCGAGTTTTACGATCGGTTCATCCCCGCCGCCGTGCCCGCGCTGGCCGGGCGGGGGGAGTTTGCGACGTCTTACACGCCGTATCAGCCGGAGTTGTCGCAGGGCACCCTGGCCGTCATTTATGAATTCCAAAGCATGATGGCGGGCTTGACCGGGCTCGCCGCCTCGCAGGCGTCGATGTATGACGGCGCGTCGGCCGTGGCGGAGGCGGCCCTGATGGCCATGGACACTACGCGCCGGCAAGCGGTGGTGCTGTCGCGGGGCGTTTTTCCGGAAAGCCGCCAGGTGGCGGCAACCTACGTCGCGGCCCGGGGCGGCCACGTGGTGGTGCCGGCGGAGGGCCAGTCCTTGGAGGAGCTGCTGGAGTCGCTGGTGGAGCCGCCGGCCGGCATTGTGGTCCAGCAGCCCGATGTGTTTGGCAATGTGGCTGATCTCAGAAGCTTGGCGGGCTGGGCCCACGAGCGCGGCGCGCTCGCGATCGCCGCCGCCGACCCGGTGGCGCTGGCGCTGATTGAGCCCCCGGGCGCGATGGGATTTGACGTGGTGGTGGGCGAGGGCCAGCCGCTGGGCAATGGCCTCCAGTACGGCGGCCCGACATTTGGCTACTTCGCCGTGGCCGAGTCGCTGGTGCGGCGGCTGCCGGGCCGCGTGGTGGGGGCCGCGCGTGACATGGGCGGCAAAACGGGCTATGTCTTGACGCTGCAGGCGCGCGAGCAGCACATTCGGCGCGAGCGGGCGACGTCCAACATCTGCTCCAACCACTCGCTGAACGCCCTGCAGGCCACCGTGTACCTGGCCCTCTTGGGGCCAGAGGGCCTGCGCGAGGTGGCGCGCCTGTCCGCCGCCAAGGCCCACTACCTGGTGGGCCAGCTTGGGGAGCGCTGCGGCCTCGGGCGCCTGTCCCCCGCCGGCCCCTACCTGTTTGAGGTGGCGCTGTCGGTGCCGGGGTCGGTGGCAGACTTGAACCGGCACTTGCTGAAGCAGGGCATTTTGGGCGGCTGGGACATGGGCCGCTGGGATGCGGCGTGGGCGGGCGGCTGGCAGCTGGCCGTGACGGAGCAGCGCACCCGGGCGGAGTTAGACCAGTTGGTGGAGGCGGTGGCCGCATGGCGATAGGGACGGACCCGCGGTCGGAGGACCGGATTCCCGTGATTTATGACCGGTCGCACCCGGGCCGCCGCGGCGTGCGGCTGCCGGCGCCCGACGTGCCGCCCCTGGATGAGGCGGCCCTCTTGGGGCCGGCCCTCCAGCGCACCGCGCCGCTGGGGCTGCCGGAAGTTGCAGAAAGCGATGTGGTGCGGCACTACACCGGCCTCTCGCAGCTGAACTATGGGGTGGACACCGGGTTTTACCCGCTGGGATCGTGCACCATGAAGTACAACCCCAAGGTGAATGAGTGGGTGGCGGCGCTGCCCGGATTCTCGCGGGTGCACCCGCTGCAGCCGGAGGAAACCATCCCCGGGCTGCTGGAGCTCATGGCGTCCATGGAACGCATATTGGCCGAGATTTCCGGAATGGACGCGGTGACGCTGCAGCCGGCCGCGGGAGCCCAGGGCGAGTTCACCGGCGTCCTGCTGATGCGGGCGCTAATTCGCGCGCGGGGGGAGGAGCGCCACACCCTCATCGTGCCGGACTCGGCCCACGGCACCAACCCGGCGACGGCCGCCATGGCCGGCTACCGCGTGGCGGTGGTGCCCTCGAACGCCCGCGGCGGGGTGGATCTGGCGGCCCTCAAGGGACTTCTCAACAGCGACACCGCCGGCTTGATGCTGACCAACCCCAACACGCTGGGCCTGTTTGAGGACGAAATCCTGGAAATCGCGGAGGCGGTGCATGCCGCCGGGGGCCTCTTATACTACGACGGCGCCAATGCCAATGCCATTTTGGGCGAAGTGCGGCCCGGGGATATGGGCTTTGACGTGGTGCACTTAAACCTGCACAAGACGTTCAGCACCCCCCACGGCGGAGGAGGGCCGGGATCGGGCCCGGTGGGGGTGAAGGCGGTGCTGGAGCCATTTCTCCCAGGGCCGCGCCTCCAGCGGGACGCGTCCGGGCGCCTCACCTGGGATCACCAGCGCCCTCAGTCGATTGGCAAGGTGCGGTCCTATTATGGGAATGTGGGGATTGTGCTCCGGGCGCTGGCCTATATTCTGAGTCACGGCCCCGAGGGGCTTCGGGACGTGGCGCACACCGCCGTGCTGAATGCCAACTACCTGCGGGCGCGGCTTGCCGACCGCTATCCAACGCGCTATGACCGCTCGGTGATGCACGAGTTGGTGCTGACGCTGGCGGGCCAAAAGGTCCGGGGCGCCTCGGCGCTGGACGTGGCCAAGCGCCTGATTGACTACGGCGTGTACCCACCCACGGTGTACTTCCCGCTGGTGGTTAAAGAGGCGCTGATGGTGGAGCCGACCGAGACGGAGTCGAAGGAGACGCTGGACCGCTTTGCCGACACCTTGGCCGCCATCGACCGCGAGATTGAGGAGGCGCCGGAGCTGTTGCACGACGCGCCGCACGCGACGCCCGTGCGCCGCTTGAACGAGGCAGAAGCCGCGCGGCGGCCCCGCATCCGGTGGGCGCCGCCGGCGGATCCGAGTGGGGGCCCGGCCGCGCCCTGACGGGGCGGGAGAGAAAGGAGCAATCCATGCTGTCGGAAGTGGATCCGGAAGTACATGCCGCTATCGCGGGGGAGCTGGCGCGCCAGCAATCCCACCTGGAGCTCATTGCGTCCGAAAATTGGACCTCCCCGGCCGTGCGCGAGGCGATGGGATCGGTCATGACCGACAAGTATGCCGAAGGCTATCCAGGGCGGCGGTACTACGGCGGATGCGAGTGGGTCGACGTCGTCGAGCGCTTGGCGCAGGAGCGGGTCAAGGGGCTGTATCAGGCGGACTTTGCCAACGTCCAGCCGCATGCGGGGGCGCCGGCCAATACAGCGGTGTATCTGGCGGCCCTAAAGCCCGGCGACACCCTGATGGGCATGGCGCTCTCCCAAGGGGGCCACCTGACCCACGGCAGCCCGGTGAACTTCTCGGGGAAGTTTTATCGCGTCGTGGACTACGGGGTGGACCGCGAGACGGAGCGCATCGACATGGAAGCCGTCCGCCAGCGCGCGCTGGCCGAGCGCCCACGCCTGATTGTGGCGGGCGCGACGGCGTACCCCCGGATGATTGACTTTGAGGCGTTCCGCCGAGTCGCCGACGAAGTGGGCGCCCTCCTGATGGTCGACATGGCGCACATTGCGGGGTTAGTAGCGGCCGGCCAGCACCCGAACCCCATGCCGCACGCCGACTTTGTCACCTCAACCACCCACAAAACCCTGCGCGGTCCCCGGGGCGGCTTTATCCTGACGCGCGAGGCGGAGTGGGCCAAGGCGGTGGACAAAGCCGTGTTCCCAGGGCTCCAGGGCGGGCCCTTGATGAACATGATTGCGGCCAAGGCGGTGGCGTTTCACGAGGCGGCGACGCCGGCCTTCCGGCGGTACCAGCAGCAGGTGGTGGTAAACGCCCAGCGGCTGGCCAACAGCCTAGTGGCTGAAGGGCTGCGGGTGGTGTCGGGGGGCACGGACAACCACTTGATGCTGGTGGATGTGCGGCGGCTGTCCCTGACCGGCAAGGAAGCCCAGGCGCGGCTGGCCAAGGCGCACATCACGGTGAACAAAAACACGATCCCGTATGACCCGGAAAAGCCAGCTGTGGGATCGGGGATTCGCATCGGCACGCCCGCCGTCACCACGCGGGGCTTTGGCCGCTCGGAGATGGACGAGCTGGGCCGCCTGATTGGCCGCGCGCTGCGCGCCGCCGACGACGCCGCGGCGGCGCCGGTGCGCAGAGAGGTGGAGCGGCTGGCGCGGCGGTTTCCGCTGCCGGGGGTGGGAGCGTGACGCGGCTCGGACTGGCCAATGGCCCCAATCTGGGGCGGCTGGGCCAGCGCGAGCCCGCCCTGTACGGCACGGCGACGCTGGCCGAAATTGAGGCGGCCGCGGTGGAGTGGGGCCGCGAGCGCGGCGTGGCCATCGAAGCGTTTCAGGCCAATGGCGAAGGGGCGCTCATCGACTTTTTTGAGGCCGGGGTTGGGCGGCTGGATGGGGCGGTGCTGAACCCCGGCGCCCTGGCGCACTATGGCTGGGCGCTGCGCGACTGCATTGCCGCGCTGCCGTACCCGGTGGTGGAGGTGCACCTGACCAACGTGTTTCAGCGGGAGCCCTTTCGGCATCGGATGGTGCTGGCGGCCGCCACGGTGGGCCAAATCACGGGACTCGGGGCCATCGGCTATCAGCTGGCGCTGGAAGCGCTGTATGCGCGCCTCCAGGGCGGGGCCTGGGCCAGCCAAGCGGGGCAAAATTTGCAAGGGGGCGGACAGCCATGATATCCAGCAACGACTTTCGCAACGGGGTCACGATCGAGTACGACGGACAGGTGTGGCAGGTGATTGAGTTCCAGCATGTGAAGCCCGGCAAGGGGTCAGCCTTTGTGCGCACCAAAATGAAGAACCTTTTGACCGGCAGCACCGTGGAGCGGACCTTCAACGCGGGGGAGCGAGTGTCGGCGGCCAAGGTGGAGCGGCGGGAGATGCAGTATTTGTACGAGAGCGGCGGCGAGTACACGTTTATGGACACTGAGTCGTTCGAGCAGCTCGGAGTGTCGGCGGAGCAGGTGGGCGATGGCGTCAAGTACCTCAAGGAAAACATGACGTGCTATATCGTGCTGTATCGAGCAGCCCCGATTTCGGTGGAGCTGCCCAACTCCGTGGAGCTGGAGGTCACCGAAACCGACCCCGGACTGCGCGGCGACACCGCCAGCGGGGGCAACAAGCCCGCCACCACCGAGACCGGCGCCGTCGTCAAGGTGCCGCTCTTCATTGAAACCGGCGACCGCATTATGGTAGATACGCGCACCGGCCAGTATTTGGGCCGCGCGTAGCGCGGGCCCGCCTACCCGGGAGAGGACAGCCGCTCGCGCACAAACTGCGCCAATATCGGCACATGGCTGTCCTCGAGGCGGTGAGTGGCCGTCAGCAGTGCGACCGGCCTCATGGCCGCCAGCTCCGCCAGGCGGGCCAAGGGCGGATCGCCCCGGGCGGCGTCCAGCTCCTCGCGGTAGCGCGCTGCGAACCGGCCATGGCGCTCGACGTCATGGCCGTACCACTGGCGCAGGCCCGCACTGGGAGCCACGTCCTTCAGCCACTCCTCCCAAAGCTCCGCGTCCCGGCGGACGCCCCGGGGCCACAGCCGATCCACCAGCACCCGATAGCGGCCGCCCCGGGGCAGTTCGCGCAGGCGCGCGGTGATGAGGTCATGAGCCATCGGAAGCTCGTCCTCCTTCTTGGCCATCTAGCGCCAGTATGGCACGAAGAGGGCGGCGGGTGGACCTAGCCGAGGCGCTGCGCCGGGTCTCTTGGGGGCGCGACCTTCGGCGCGAGGCGCGAAAGCTAGGGGTACCCGGATCTGCTGAGGCGGTCCCGGCCGGTGATGGCCGCCTACGCTGGTGTAAACCGGCTGGCAGATGTGGCCAGGGGCTGGCCGAGGCGTGGGGCGCCACCGCCTCGTCGCCGGAGCCTCTGCCACCAAGGCCGGCAGTCCGGCGGCGCCTTGACGAGATGATGCGGGCGCCCGGTCACGCCCACCGCGGGGTGAGCCCACCTCTGAGGCGGGAACGTCGTATCAAGGCCCCGAGGAGGGGGCACGCCGTGGCGCTGGACCTGTGCGCCGTCGGGATCGGCCTGGAAAGGGGCCACGGCGGCTGGACCGCGGCTCGCTGGCCCTACGGTTTTGGCGGCGAGGGGTGCGGAGACGAGGGAGTGCATGGCGCCCCCGGGTCATCGTCGCCGGTGCTGCAAGCACCAGGCGTACACTCCCCAATGGCGCCGGACCACAGGCGCCCCATGGCGTGGGCCCGTCTGCGGGGGATGGGCCGCCCCGGGCCTCCCCGCTTTCTCGCCTGCGCCCGCTTCCCGGGATTCGTGCCGAACGCCGCGCAAGCGTATGACACCCATGCCGAGGGCCAGGCGGAGCGCCCCATTTGGTATCTGCGCGGGAACTTCTGGCCCCGCGTGCGCACGGTGGTGGACGACCGCGCCTGGAATCGCCCGGGGGCCCACGGGGTGGCCACGGGCGCGGACGAGCGGATCCACGCCACGCCACGCCCGCCAGCCGGCGGGCAGCAGACACACCGGCGCTGGCGCCGTGGCGCCCCGGCCACCCGTACGCCTACAGGGAACAGCGGCACCGGCAAGTGGGCGCAGACGGCTTGGGGCAGGCGGACGGCCACGCCTGGCGGGTGCCGCCGGCCCACGTCGGCCAGCCCGTCGCCGTGGTGACCGGGGACGGGCCCGCCCCACCCCGGGCCCGAGGCGGGCGGTCTTGGCCGCACCCGACGTCGCGGCGCGGTCCTTAGAGCACTGCGCGGCGGTGATGCCGTCATGACCCCGGCGCGGGACGACTTGGGTGCTCGGCTTCACCTCGGCGAAGTGGGCCGGTGGGCCGAGGCGGTGTACACACGGCCGAAGGTCCTCTGCATCGATGAAGTGGGCTAGCTGGCGCTCGACCGGCTGGAGGCGCACCGGTTCTTCCGCGCGGTCAGCGCGCGGTACGAAACCGGCAGCCTGGCGCTCACGTCCAACAAAGGCTTCAGCGAGTGGGGCAAGTGTGTGGGGACCTGGTGTTGGCGACGGCCATCCTCAAGGGTCCTTCACTGAGGCCGTGTGGCGCCGCTGGTGCCCCGGCCGGTGGCGTCACAGCACTGATGGATCGATGTACACGCGCCCGTCGAGCACGGTGACCGCAAACACCGCAATGGGGCATCTTGATGGCCGCCCCCGTCCTTATAGCGAACTGCCGGCCATGCCGCGGGCAGGTGATGGCGAACCCGTTCGCGGTGCCCGCGGCCAATTCCGCCTGCATGTGCGAGCAGACATCATCCGTTGCAAAGACTGCCTGGCCGCGGCGCCACTGCGCCACGTCGCGGCCACTGACCGTTACCGCCCGGCCCCCGCCATCGGGGACGCTGTCCAGCCGCGCCACTTGGAGGCGGCCATTCACGTCCAGCGCCATACGCTCACTCCTTGTCCCCCATCGGGCCATTAGACCGCTGCGCGCCTGACCGGCGCCGGCCCCCATCATGCCACGGTGGTCAGGCCTTGCCGTGCGGACGATCACGATGGCGCCCGCACGCGCTACACTGGCGCTATGGACAAAGCACAGCACGCGCCGATGACGCCGCCGGCCGCTATTAAGCCTGAGAGCCTGCCGCTGTTTTCGGGGGTGCCTGCACCGCTCCTGGCCGAAAGCGGTGTCATGCGCACCTATCGCCTCGGCGAGTGGGTATTTCAGCAGGGCGAGCCCACCACCGGCCTGTGGGTCATCCTCGAGGGGCGTACCGCCATCGAGCGCACCGGACCGGACAGCGTCATCCACACGACCGGCGTGTGGCAGCCGGGCGACATCGTGGGCATCGCGGGGATTTGGGATGGGTCGGGCTACCCCTCCGCGGCCCGCACGCTGGATCCGCACACCCGCCTGTTTTGGGTGGAGCGGGAGCGCTTCCTCCGCCTCCACCGCACGGTGCCCGCCTTTGCGGAAGCGGTGAGCCGCATGCTGGCCCAGCGCCTGCGGTATATCCAAGAGCTGGTGAGCGACACGCGGGGGCGCCCCGTGGCCGTCCAGCTCGCGGTCATTCTCTCGACCCTCATGGCCCGCCAGGGACCCGATGTGGCGCTCACGCATGAGGACTTGGCGCACATGGTAGGCACCACCCGCGAAACGGTGAGCCGGGTGCTGTCTGACTTCCACCATCGGGGATGGGTGGACGGCGCCTATCGGCACGTTCGGATTGTGGATGCCGAGGCGCTGGCCGCGCTGGCTGAGGCAGGCGTGGACGCTGAAGGCTTCGGCCGCAGCGGCCACACGTCCCCTCTCCCTCTATAGGCCGGGCGCATCGCGGAGGCTGCCGCACCCTCCTCAAGGTGGGGACCGGATCCTCAGGGAGCGTCCAGCGGCGACAGGGTGAAGCCGCTGGCCGTGGCCATGCCGGGGCCCATGGGCCAGAGGGTGCCCGCCCGGAACGCCGCGGTCATGTCGTCATAATGGGGCGACAGCGGGTGCCCGCTCTGCCCGGCCGCCAGGACGCCCCAGGCCGCGGCGGGGTCTGCCGGGTCCACGATTTGCCGATAGCTGGGCATAATGCGCACCGGGCGGGGCCACGGCCCGGGCGCCAAGCTCATCACCGACTGCAGCGGCGTGGTAGTGTCTCCCCCGAGATCGAGCGCGGGCCGGAGAAACGCCGGCGCGAGCCGCGGCACGGTCCCCAAGGGATGGGCGCCGCGCGCCCGGCGCGCGCGGCCCCAGGTCCACTCGTGCAGGTCGGGGCCAAAGGCCCGCGCCCCTTCGGCGAGTGCCTCCTGCAGGGCGGTGCGGATGTCCACCCGATCCCAGTGATGCAGCGTCAGCGTGGGCAGCCGGTCGCCCAGCAGATCCCACATCCGCTCGGGAAACGGATGCGATCCGGGCGGGCCGAGGGGGATGTCGGCAAAGAAGGGCCGGTCCAATCCCTCTCGGACCACTGGCGGCAGGGCGGCCAGGCAAAATAGATACAAGAGTGTGGGAGCCGCCTGGTCTGGCGCCGTGCTGCCATCAAACGAGGCCAGCAGGGACGCAGCCCGCGCCGGCAGGGCGGGGTGCGCCAACAGCCGCTGGGCCAGCGCCGCCAGCGGGTCCGAGTGCACGTCCCGCTGAATGGCGGCAAACGTCTCAGGGGTGTGGGGCCCGGTCGCCTCCAACAGGCGCTGAATGCGCGCGGCGCGGTCGCCCTGGCTGTATCGGCCGGGAATGGGCGTGGCGGCGTCTTTTCCCACCACGGGATTGTTGGCGGTCACGATGAAGCCACTGGGCGGGTCCAGCACCCGCGGCCCATTCGCCCAGGGGATGAATCCAGTCCAGGCGTGCCGCTGCGAGTTGCCATCCGCGAGGGATTCCGCCGCCGCGGCGCGGACCGGGATGCGCCCCGCCATCACGTACCCAATGTGGCCGTCCTTATCCGCATACACGAAGTTCTGCGCCGGCGCCCACCAATCCGCCAGGGCGGCGTTGAAGCTGTCCCAGCCGCGGGCTTGGTTTAGATTCAGGATAGCGCCGGCCAGAGGCGACGGCGCGAGCCCGGTCCACGCCAGCGAGACCGGGCTGCCGGCTTCGTCCTCGGCGACCACCGGCCCCCATACAGTGTCGCGGCAGGTGAGGGACTCGGGGGCAGCCCCCCGGACGGTGATGGTCTCCTGGCGCCGGCCGAGCTCGTGCCGCACCCCATCGACCTGGTAGTGGTGGCCGTCGGGATCCAGCACCACCCGATATAAATCCTGCACGTCGGGGTTGACGTTGGTGACGCCCCAGGCCAGATAGGGATTCTGGCCAATCACGACGCCGGGCACGCCCGCGAGGCTCACCCCCCAAACGGCCAGGTCCGGGGCGTCCAGGTGCACCTGATACCATACCGAGGGCAGCTGTGGGGGCAGGTGCGGGTCGTTGGCCAGCAAAGGGTGGCCGGACGCCGTGTGGCGGCCGGCCGCGACCCAGTTGTTGGACCCGATGCCGGCGGTGCCGGCGGAGCGGGCGGAGCCGGTGCCAGGCACAATCACGGCGCGGGCCGGTGGAAAGTCGGCCGGATACAGCCAGTCCCACACCTGAGGCCGGTCGGCCAAGCGGTGCCGGGCCCACTTCGCCTGCCAGGTGTCATTCAGGAGCCAGCCCAGCTGAAAGGCGACGCTGGCGGTGTCGGCGGCCGTCCAGGGCTCCAGCGCCACCTTCAGCAGCCGATGCTCGGTCGGTGCCGGCAGCGTCGCGAAGGCCGCGTTGACCCCACCCACATAGGCTTGAACCAGGCGCTGCACCGGCGCAGGCCAGCTCGCAGGCGTGGCCTGCGCAATCGCCGCGAGGCCCAGGCGGCGGGTGAAGCGGTCGAAGGGGAGTCCGCCGGGACCCAACAGCTCCGCCAGGCGCCCATAGGCCGCCCGCCGGGCCACGTCCATTTGGAACGCGCGCTCGCGGCCATGGAGGTAGCCCTCCGCAAACAGCACGTCGGCCGCCGAATCACCCGTGAGGCGCGGGACGTCCCGGGCATCCCAGGCCACCGACACCGGCTGGCCAAGCCCGGAAAAGGCCGCCACGGGGGGCACGCCGGGGATCGGTGCCGAACGGCCCAGCAGGCGCAGGAGCGCGCGGGTGCGCCGGAATCCGGGCAAGTGCCGCCGCCGGAGTGAGGGTGCCCTCTTAGCCATGTCTCCGTGCCACCTCAGGGCGGGGCCGCCCTGGTGGGCGGCGCCGCAGTCTGGCACGTGCGCGTCGGGATGCCCAGGCAGTGCCGGTACACCATGCTACCACCCAGCGTGCCGGTGATGCTGACCATGACAGCTGCGGCCACGCCGGCGATGCACGCGGCCCCCGTCACGCGCCCGCGGCCCGTGCCCAAGAGAGACCAGGTGTCGGGCCAGCTGCGGCCAGCGGCCGGAAAGCGCGCGGACACTTGCAGGACCCAGGACGCCAGTGCCAGCAGTCCCGTCAGCACCGCGTCCCGCTGATGGGCGTCCAGCAGGGCCCGGGTGTCCGGAGTCAAATGCACGCTCTCGGCGGAAATGACGCCAGCGGCAGCGGCGACGGCAATGGCGGCCCCCGCCAGTGTGAGCAGCCACAGCGCGGCCCGGTCCCAGAAGCGGTCGTGCTGAGCCGAGCGCGTCACGAGCGCCATCCCTTGGGCGCCAGCCGCCAGATACAGCAGTGCGATGGGAAAGTGCACCACCATGGGATGGATGGTGGGGGGCAGGGCGGCGGCTCCCAGGCGCACCAGCGCCTGCATCAGTTGGCCCATGCGCCAGTCCCCCTCTCGGCCGGGCGGCTGAGGCCGCCCCTCGGCGCACGCCTTTCTCAAGGTACGAGCCAGTGTGGCTACTCATGCCTCCCGGGGCCGGCAGGGGCAGCCAAAGCGAAAGGCCCCCTGAGGGGGCCTCGCACCGCGCCACTGGCTGCCCTGCCGGATGCTCACGGGCCGAGGTCCGATCCGGCCTGGAGAGCATCCGGGGCGCATCGCGTCCGGCTTGGGGGCGGTCGACCGGCGGGAGCGCCGTGTGCGGCACCGCCCGTGGCCGGGCGGTCACGCACGCCCCGCCAGCTGCTCCCGCATTGACCCCAAGAGGCCGCCCACGTCGACGCGCGCGGCGAGGAGGCCGGGCACCAGAAATTCGTTCTCCTTGGCGGCATGCGCTTCAAAGACCCCGGCGAGCGCTCCGGCCGCCAGCACGCGGGCGTCCGGATCGAGCGCCGGGTCTTCCAATGCCTCGCGGAGCCGCCGCAGCACGCGATGCTCGGCCGTCATGCTGGCCACCAAGACCGCCAGCGCCACCAGCTCGCGGCCGCGGGCGTAGAGGGTTCCCTCCTCCGCCTCCGCATGGGGAAGCAGCTCCGCGTCCACATAGTGCACCAATTGGGTGAGGGCGCCCTGCTGCCCCTCGGGTGTGCGGGTCCGGGCCAAGGTTTTCGTGTGCTCGCTCAGCGTCGCCACCATCGAGGCGTGGTGGCGGGCGATCTGGTCGGCGATGGGGCTCGCGGCTGTCATGCGATTCCTCCTCACGACCGCTCCCGTCCGGGAGCGCCGCCCAATCGGGGCTTGTCGCTAGCATGGCCGACTCGGGGTCCGCGCACTGCGATGGCTGCTACGATTGGGGACCGCCACGGGCGCTCCCCGCGTTGGAGGGTGGACCGCACCTCGGCCACCCAGGCCTCGCCCGCCGCTCCTTCGGCCAGCGGTGGGAGCCGGGATGCCTCCGCTCCCCCACGGGCGCTAGAGCTGGCGGTGGGCTGCCCCGACGCTGCCGGCCCAGCAGCCCCGCAGACTTAGCGCCCCCGCGATGTAATGTGCGGAAGTGGGTGATCTGATACACGAGGCAGAAGCCGGTCAGGCTGGTGACACCCAGGACGGCCGCCACGACGGCCATGACGATGCGGACAGCGGGGCCGCCGACGCCCGCGATCGCCAGTGCGGCCAGGACCACCGCACCGGCCATGCGGAGCACCCGATCTGTGCCCCCTACGTTTTGAAGCGGCATTGCTGCAAGCACCCCCTGAGCCGATCAAGCGGCCGGGCGGGGCGGCCCACCGTGCGGCCGGTCACACTTGCCCAATCCGTGAGGCACAGCCCGACCTGATGAGATGCCGCATCGGCCCAGTGTGATCCGGATCACGGCCGGCCGATCCGCGTCGGCCGATGATGGGCGGGCGGCGCGCCGGCGGCGCGCGCGCCTACAGCAAGGAGGCGCAGAGAATGGCACGGCGGCTGGATGTCCGGCAGGATTTGCAAGATGGGCGGGAGCCCTTCGAGAGCATCATGGCGTTTCAGGCGGGCCTGGCGGCGGGTGAGCCATGGGAGCTGGTGGCCACGTTTCGACCTGATCCCTTAATCAATCTCCTGAGCGGCCAGGGCTACGCCGCCGAGGCGGTGGAGTGGCCCGATGAGTCCTGGCTGGTGACGTTTACGCCCCGGGGCGGCGCGTAGCGGCGCCCGCCGCTCGGTCAGGACCTGCGGCCGTGAAAAGCGTGGGTGGGCCGTTGCAGGAGGCGATCCAGCCGCCGCGAGTGGAAGATTCAGGGGGCAGCCGTACGCAGGTCGCGGCCGCCAGGCGGGCGCCGCCCTCCTTGTCAAACGCGGACAGTTTCACCAGGGCGCCGCGCGGGCTGGACGACAGCACCTGCTGCACGGCTCGCGCGGCGGCGTCCGGTGTCGAGGGCATTGGCCGAGCGCACAGCACACCCCGAAAGGGCCCATCGGGCGCTGCCAGCACCTGCACGGCCGCCTCGGGCGCTTCGGGGGCCAGCCAGGCGAGCAGGCGGGTGGGCGCCTGGGGACTTTCGATGAGCACGGCTTGGCGTCTTCAGGCCACGCAGCCGGCGCCGGAGCGCCCGCCAGCTGTCCGGGTCCTCCCAGGTGCCAGCGATGACCGCGGCAATCGGGCTGTCGCGGCCGGGCGACAGGCTAGGCTCCATGGATATCACATCTCCCATCCCCGTGCCGTGGCTGGCCTGGGCCACCACCTACTCCCACCCCAGCTTCTTGAGGGCCGTGTGGCTTATCATCGTCGGCTCCCAGGGTGGGTCGAAAGTGAGTTCCACCGCGACGGCGGCGATGTTCGGCTGATCCTCCAGCAGATGCTGCACGCCCTCCGCGATGGACCCGTGCATCGGGCACCCCGGCGTGGTCAGCGTCATCAGCACCTCCACGTTGGCCTGGGCGTCGACCGCGACGTTGTACACCAGGCCCATCTCCATGATGTTGAGCCCCACTTCGGGGTCCAGCACAGATTCCAGCAGGCCTTCCACGCGCTCGCGCGTCCAGGAGCCCGTCACGCTGTCGGTCATGTGCGTTGCCTCCTTTCCCGCCGGTGGCCGCTGGCGGCTCCCGGCGCCCGCGCCACTATGCCCGGGGCTGCCAGTCCCCTCCGTGATCGCGATCACACGCGGGCAATCTATGCCGGCGGCGAAGGGGGCTCCGGAGGCCGCGGGGCGGGCGCCGCCCGCCGGGCCCTCCTCGCCTGTCCGACCATGGATCCCACGACCCGGGCCCAGCCCAGGCCCATCACCGCGGCGGCGGCTCCCACCCAGTCCGCCTGGTGCCAGGCGGCGCCGGCCGCCACCAGCAGGGCCCCCGCCGCGCAGGCGGCGGCCGCCACGCGGGGCGCAAGGGCCGAGCTCATGGCCCGTGCCAGGAAGAATGCCCGATCGACGGCGGCGGACCGCCGGGCGGTGACCAGCGCCAAGAAAAAGGGCGCGAGCCGTGACTGATAGCCGAGGACCATGGCGGCCGCCCCGCCGAGCCCTAGCACGACAGACACCGGCGGGGCCCAGGGCAGCATCACGGCGGCGCCGGCCCATAGGCCCCAGCCTGCCAGCGCCGCGGCCAGCACCGTATCGCGCCGGGGGGCGCGGCCGCCCCGGCGCAGGTGCATGATGAGCCCCATGGCCAGGGCGGAGGCCGCTAGCCAGCAGGCAGCAGCCACATCAGCGGCCCACGGCAGGCGGGCCAAAACCGATGCGCCCTCGAGGCTGAGGCCCACCCACAGCGCCGCCGTGGGCAGAGCGGCCAGCGCCCCGTGCACCCGGGCCATCGCAAACATGGGGGCCAGCTTTAGCTGGACGGCAGACACCAGCGTAGCCACCCAGGCTACCAGCGCCACAGCGATGTGCAGGGCGAGCCACTGGTTGGGCGACTGGCCATGCGCGATGGTCCAAGCCATCCGAAACCCCAAGAGCCAGGTCGCCGTGAGGCCCAGGAGTGCCAGCACGACGCCGGTGCTCACCGTATCCCAGGGCCGGCGGCTGGAGGCCACGCGGGCGGCGATCCCACTGGCCAGCGCCAGCAGCGCCAAAGACAGCAGCGCGCCTCCCACCGCGAGGAGTGGCAGCCGACTCCGGAGCCAGCCCTCCTCAAACAGCACCAGCCCAGCGGCATACACGCCGCCCTCCGACCAGCTAAACCAGCGCGGCAAGGCGGGCACGTCGAAGACGACCGGCACCCACTGATAGAGGAACCCCATCATGGTCAACGTCAGAAATCCCAGCGTCACGCCGTGCACGGCGGCAATCAGGGCAGGGGCCCCCCAGTCCCGAGCGGCCACGAAGCCGCGAGCCGACGCCAGCTGGCCCAGCGCCCACAGCAGCCACACCCAGCCGCCGGCCAAGAAGGGCAGAGGCACGCTGGCCTGCGGCGCTCGGGCGACATTGACGCTGGGCCGATAGCGAGCAGGCTGGCGCAACTGATCGGCCACACGGCACCCCCGTCCATTCTCAAAGCGTTCGGTGGTGTTCTCGCGATGGGCGCTGCACTCGGCCAGGCGCGCCAAGGCACTGAGACTCATCGCTCCACCCATCATGATGCCGGTCCGCGCGCTGGCGATTGTGATCGGCGACACGGTGCCACCGGTCTGAGCCGGCAACCCTCACAGCAGAATCCGACACGGCGCGTCCACGGACCGTGAACGTGAAGAGGGGGGAATGAGTGACGTCACGGCTGCCGGGCCAGGGGCCCCTATCCCCTGGAGAGCACCAGGAGCGGCTGCAGGCGCACAAGGGGCTGTCGCCCCAAGACTTCGCGGCGCCGACAGTGGCGGGGGAGGCGCCGCGGGTGCAACCCAGCCAGCGGGTGGAAAGCGTCGTCGGCGGGCATCCGATGCCGTGGTCGCTTGCCGCCAACGTCCGGATTGACGGCACCGACGCCTTGGTGCCGATGGTCAGTGAGGAGCCGTCGATCGTGGCCGCCGCCCGCACTGCGGCCAAGCTGGTGCGGCTCAGCGGCGGATTTGGCGCCGAGGCGCAGGAATCCCACGGCCGCGGCCCGCGGCAGGCGCAGCTGAAGGCGGAGGGAGTGTCCAGAAAAAAGGGGAGGGGTTGGCTGTGCCCACGGTTCGGGAGGTGCGCGCCGCGCTGAGCGCTGTCCAAGCCCCGGTGCTCCACCGGAGTCTCTTGGAGCCGGGCATGCTGCGCAACATAGCGATTGAGAGGACGGATGGTGGGAGGGGTGGAGAGGCACACGGCGCGCGAGCCACCGCTGGGCAGGCGCGGGTGTCGCTGGACGTGGCGGTCGTTCGAGCGGGCGGGGTGTTGCACCCCGGCGTGGCGGACGCGATCGTGGCCGCGGTCGGTGCCCTCGCTGGAGTGGATGGGGTGACCGTTGCGGGGCAGCCCATGACGAGCGCCGAGCGGGGGCATGCCGAGGCGGTGGCGGCGCGCGCGGCCGGCGAGAGTGTCCGGCCGGCATCGGGTGGCGGGGCACCGCTGGCTGCGCTGACACGGCCGGGCGGCTCCTCTGTCCCGGTCATTGGGATTGCCAGCGGCAAAGGGGGGTCGGCCAGTCGACCGCCACGGCCAATGTGGCCGCCGCACTGGCGCACCAAGGGGCCCGCGTCGGTCTAATTGATGTGGACCTGTGCGGATTCAGCCAGGGCTGCATGTTCGGGGCGGCCTCTCTGCCTGGCACCGATGCGACGGGCCGCATCGAACCTTGGCAGAGGCATGGGGTGGAACTGGTGTCGATGAGGATGTCGCCGGGCGCGATCCCATCATGTGGCGCGGACCCATGCTGGGCACGGTGATGCGGAAGTTTTTCGAAGGGGTGGCTTGGGGGCCGATCGACTGCCTGCTGGCAGGCCTGCCGCCGGGAACTGGCGACACCGCCCTTGACCTCCCCCAGCGCCTGCCGATGGCGCAGATCGCCGTCGTGACCACCCCTCAGCCCGCGGCCGCCCAGGTGGCGGCACGCACGGGGGCGCGGCGGCCCGGCTGAGCCGGGCCGTGTTAGGCGTGATGGAGAACATGAGCTATGCGGCCTGCCCCTGCGGCGAGCGGTGGGAACCGGTCGGGCGCGGAGGTGGGCAGGCACTGGCCGCAGCCTTGGGGGTGCCTCTGCTGGCACAGATTCCACTGGACGGCGGCATCCGCACGGGCAGCGACGAGGGCCGCCCCCCGGTGACAGCCGAACGCCACCGCTTCGCCGCGCGGGTAGTGCAGTCGGTGGCGAGCGCGCTCCTGCGGCTGGCCCGGGAGGCGGCTAGGGCGATGAGGAGGGAGGGCGTCAGCTCGCCGGTGCGGCGGGACGCGCGCGGCCCGCCATCCCGGCACCACTGGGCTGAGCCGGCGGCGGCCCGCATCGCCGATGGCGGCGCAGCGCGCCGCGCGGCCCCGGAATTGGGCGGGCCCTGTCGCACGATGGGGTGACCCGGGACTCGGCGTCCAAGCCACTTATGGCGCAGGGGATCGGTGGCCCCGGTCCGATGCGGGCCGCTCACGGGCGTACCACTGCATCGTGCCCTCCAGGGCTGGGCCCGTGCGCCACTCAGGGGCTGGACGGACCACTTCCGCCGGGTGGGCCACGACCACGACACGGCCGGTCGGAGCCAGGTGGGGCTCCGCCGCTGTCCACAGGCGGTCCAGGGCCAAGTCTTGTGGGGCCAGTGCCACAATCGCATCCCACGCGATCCGGCCGCCAGGCGGGGGCGCCTCCAGCCACGCCCACCAGTTTCCCACGGAAATGTCCGCCGCGCCGACCAGCCCCTCTTCGACAGATTCGCGGACCACGAGGGATCGAAGTTCCACCCCATGGACGCGTGGAACTCCGAAGTCGCGCAGCATGCGCACTTCCAAGCCAGCATGGCAGCCCAGGCAGAGCACCGAGCGAGCTCGCAGCTCCGACTTGGCGCGCCAGCCCGCCGCTAACAGGGCTGTCGCCAGCCGCGCGTGGACGAGGCCTGCCACCAGCGCCGGCAGGCCGTGGTGGCCATGGGCGTCCAGTCGCGCGGCCACCCGAGCCGCCGCCCACCTCCACCGGGACCGCTGGCCGCTGGATGACGGGAACGCTCGGTACACCCGCTCTAAGCTCTGCCAGTCGTCGATGGCAGGCGGAGGGTCTCGGGTGGTGGGCGGCGGAGCCGCACCAGCCGGCCGGCCGCGCGGGCGAGGGGCCGCGGCGCCGCTCACGGCGCGGCGGCCGGCACGCTGGGCTGCCGCAGCACCCAAATCACCACCGCCAGCAGCCACAGGACTGCCAGCAGCATCCCAGAGAGGCCGGCCAGGAGAAGGTCCCGCGTGGCGGTGGCCAAGCCCATGGCGGCTCCTGCCGTGCTCGCGGCATAGAGAGCGCCCTCCATCCAGCTCCAGCGCTCCTGAAGGAGGTCGCGCATCCGCGGCACGGCGCTGCGGCCCACGTGGGGCCCGTAGCGGTGCAGCCAGACCAAAAATGGGACGAGTTTCTGGAGGTAGCCGAGGACCGACGCCGCCATCCATCCGTAGAAGAACAAGAACACCACTAAACTCCAGGGTCCCCCGGCCGCCGCCCAGGCGGCCGCCCCCACCGTGGCCAGCCCGCCCACGGTGCCGGCCAAGGCCAGGTAGACAGCGGGGTCGGGCTGCCGGCGCAGGCGGTGCCGCCACAGACGGCGAATGTCGCCGGCGTACAGCACGAGGGCCGCGGCTGCCACCAGGGCGCCCAACGCTGCCGCGGGCCGGGGCCACCACCACGTGCCCGCCCCGACGATCCACACCCCCGCATTCAAGAGCCCGTAGGCCCACCAGCCCCACCGTGGCTGAGCGTGGGTCAGCGAGAACATGGGCAGCAGTTTGTACGACACCCCCATGAGCGCCAGGGCAAACCAGCCGACGCCCCCCAGTACCAGGTGAACGGCGAGCCCGTCGCCCGCAAGAAATGGGTGGGATAGATTCCACGCCAGGAGCCAGCCCATCGACACCGTGAAGCCGAGGTAGCCGAGGGCCGTCGCCACGAACCAGCCCGAGAGACCCCACTGGGCCCGGTTCGGCAGCGTGCGGGCCACGTTCAGCAGAAACAGAGTGACCGACAGCACCACCAGGGTCCCGCCCACCATGAGGAAGGCCGCCACATGGGTCAGAAACCCCGACACCATCAGCACCACCCCTGGCACCAGCGCGGCGTAGTGCCAGGCCCCTAGCCGCACACTGGAGAGCTTCACGTTGAACACGACGGGCACGAGCTGGTACATGGCCCCCATCATGACCATGGAGATAAAGCCCAGCGTCATCAGGTGGGTGGCTGCCAACAGCGCGCCGCTCCCGTATTGGAATCTCAGCAGGGCGCCGACGTGCCCGATTAAGACCAGGAGCGCGGCCGCTAGCCCCGTGAGCCCCGCCAGGAAAAAGCGCAGCGGCAGGGACAGCGGCGGGGCTCCCGTGGCCCCACCCGGCTTCGGGGCGATCACGAGGGGGCCCCCGGGCGGCCGGGCCACATGCGGACGATGACCCCCCGCGGATCGCGGGCCACTCGGCAGTGCCAGCCGCGCTGGTGCAGCTCGGGGAACAGCAGATGGGGCTCGCGGTCATACATCACGACCACAGCGGGCTGCGCCGGACCCCTCTGGTCCAGCAGCGCCAGCGTCGCCAGCAGCGGCTCGGGGGGCTCTAAGCCCCGAAAGTCATGAATCGTGCTGCCGCGCCCCCTGCGCGAAAGCCCCCGGCGGCCCGCCGGGCGATAGCGTCCGACCGCTTGGGCTGATGCGCGGCCAAAGGCGGCCGTGCCAAAGGTCCATCGACCCCTGCCGACGGCCCGGTGGTGCAACATGGGTGCTCCTCCTCGCAAATCCTGCCAATGGCCCGATGCCGATGAGCGCGCCGACACCGTCCACACACGCTCACTGCCCACCGATCGTGGAGGCGGCCGCCCCATGCGACCGTGATTCCGCTCACACTGCCGACAGCGGGGCTCGGCCCCAAGAGGCGGGCCTCTGTGTGACGGTGATCACGGTGGCGCCGCTGAGGCCGCGGCACCCTAGGCGGTGATCGCGAGGCTCTGCTGCGTGGCGCTGCCTGACTATGCGGTCCGAGCCACCCAGGCATGCTAGAGGGGGATTTGAACGATGACGACGTCGCCATCCGCGAACGAGGTGAGCCCGGCCCTCGTGATAAACACGCCGGTCCTGCCGCCGCCCGTGCGCCATCAGGTGATTTTTGATGTGCTGGAGGCCCTGCCGCCCACACACGTGGCGCTTTTAATCAACGACCATGACCCCAAGCCGCTGTTTTACCAGCTGCAAGCTGAGCAGCCGGAGGCATTCCACTTCGACTACGTGGAGTCGGGCCCGGCGCGGTTTGCCATTCGCATCACGCGGCGCGGCGCGTCCGCGTAGGCGGGCGCGCGTGCCGTCGGCACGGACGGCCACCGGTGCCCCGCGCCTCCCCATGGCGCCGCCGGCGGCCGTTCCGCTGCTGCTGTTTGGGGCAGGAGCCGCGGCCGGCGCTGCAGGCTTTGGCTTGGCCGTGGCGCACGCCCGCCTGCTCGCGGAGGGAAACTTCAGCGCGCCTCCCGTCCTGGCCACCGTCCACGCCTTCACGCTGGGCCTTCTGACCAGCTCACTCATGGGGGCGCTGTACCAGTGGGTGCCGGTCATCTCCGGGCGCCCGCTGGCCCGCGCGCGGCTCGCTCGCTGGCAGGGGGTGGCCTGGGTCGCCGCCCTGCTGCTGTTTGTGCCCGGGCTGGCGTGGGCGTCGCCCCCCCTCCTGATAGCGGGCGGCGGCCTGCTGGCTGTGGGTGCCGGGCTGTTTCTCTGGGTGATGGCGGCGACGCTGCACACCGCGTCGGAGGCGCGCGCGCCGCTTGCCTTTGTGCGCAGCGGGCTGGCGTACCTTGCCGCCACCGTGGTGCTGGGAATCATGCTGGATGAGCACCTGGTGCGGGTGCTGGCGAGCCTGCCCACTAGCCGCGTGCTGGGCATTCACATCGTGGTCGCCGTGGGCGGCTGGCTGGGACTGACCTGGATGGGGGTGTCGGGGCGGCTGGTGCCGATGTTTGAGGTGACGCGCCCGAAGGCCGGCCGATACCGGTCCATCGTGCTGCTCATGCACGGCGCCATCGGGTCCGCCGCGGTGGGCATCGCGCTGGGCTGGCGGCTGCTCGACGGCGCCGCGTGGGCGAGCGGCACGGCGGCGTTGGCCCTCTACCTCCACGGGGTCTGGCGGGCCCGGCGGCCCGGGCGGCTGGGCCGCGGCGATGGCCCCCGCCTCTTGATGCGGTCCGGCTGGCTGTTTGCCGCGATGGTCTGGCTGTGGGGTACGGTGGCTCTGGCCGATCCGCACGCCCGGGCCGGGGCTGCAGTGGCGCCGCTGGTGCTGGGCGTCTTCCTGACGAGCCTGTGGGGCTTCGGGCAGAAGATTTGGCCGTTCGGGATATGGGTCAGCGCCAGCCGCCGAGCGGATGCGCGCACGCTGCCGCACCTGTCAGAGCTGTGGCCGCCCGCCTTGGCGCTCGGATTGGCCATGGCCGTGCCGGGCCTGGTGCTGGCGGCAGCGGCCGGAATGGCGTTCGGGGTGCCGGGGCTGGTATGCGTTGGGGCGGCCGGGCTCCTCGCTGCCGACGCGGCGGTGGCGGCGGCGGGGGTGCGGATGGTCCGTCTGGCCGCCACCAGGCGCTATGCCGCCGGGTCGCGCCTCCGTGGCTAGCGCATGGGCGTCAATCCCGGATCCTCGGTCCGCGCGGCTGTCGGCGATGGTAGTAGCCATGGCCGTCGCAGTGAGACATGAGCGCCAGCTGCTGGTCCAGCGCCGCCATGAGCGGGCGGACCGTGTCCAGCCCATCCTGGCCAAAGGCACCGTCTTGGGTGTGGCGCCAGTTGACCAGCATGCCGCCGGGCGCGAGCCCTCCCTTGCGCAGGTGGAGGCGCACCAGCGCCTCGACGACCTGGCGCAGCGTCTCCGCGGCGTCGGCGGGGCCCGGGCCCAGGTAGGTCACGGTGACCGGATAGCCCGACCGCTGGTATACCCCCTCTCGCACGTCGACGCGCGCCACCCATTCGGCCCCGGTCCACTTGGGAGTGTGTGCCCAAATCACTGCGCGGCCTCCTATGTGCCAGACTGGTCAGGGCCACGGTGCGGCATCGGCGGCGGCGCAACTGTGCGGGGGATCACCGGTGGGGTCAGGTCAAGAAAGGGTGATGAGAGTGGCCGATTTGAACTTTGCGGTGGGTGCGGTATGGGAAGGCTCGGGCCGCGCGGGGAGCGGCACGCTGTTTCTCAGCGGCCACGCGGTTCGGTACAGCGCACCGGAGACGATGGGGGGCCGCGGGGAGGGCACCAGCCCTGAGGAGCTGCTGCTGGCGGCCGTGGCGTCGTGCTACAGCGGCACGCTGCATCGGGTAATTGAGCGGGCCGGCCTCCCCTCGAGCGGGTGGATCTCGGAACCGAGGGGGTGGTGTCGGACTATCCGCGCGCGGCTCGTTTCAGTGCGATTGCCGTCCATCCGACGATTGTGGGCGGCGACTGCGCCCGGCGCGCGGAATATCTGGCGGCGGCCGCGGCGGCCCGGGATCAGTGCTTCATCGGGCGCACCGTGCGCGACGATCTCGACTACCGGGTGGGGGCGGTCGATGTCCAGCCGGCATGAGGGGCCCGCGCGCTGCGGATCACGCCCGGCGATGGCATGGCAAACATTTTGAAAAGGCGCTGGCGGCCCACCGCCGCGTGAGCCGTATGAAAGGTGGGGGCGCCGTGCACGTTAAGGCCGCGGAGGAGGGAGCGCATGGCCGAACTGCGGCGCAAGGTGGCCTACGTGGCGGGGCTCGCGGAGCGCTATGACCTGGCGGACTCGGGTCGAGAGGGCAAGGTGCTGGCTGAAGTGATCCAAGTGCTGCGGGCGGTGGCGCGGGACGTGGACGAACTTCGGCAAGGGCAGCGTGAGGTGGAAGATTACGTCGAGGAAATCGACAACGACTTGCTGTGTCTCGAGGAGTCTCTGTACGACGACGAGGACGACGGCGATGAGGCTATCTTGGGGGACGGCGCGCCATCCGCGCAGCTCGGTGACTTGGATGACGACGAAGCCTATGTGGAGCTGGAGTGCCCCCAGTGCGACCAGCCGAGCTATTATGCGGAACATCTGTTTTCTCAGGAGGGCGTCGAGCTGACGTGCCCGCACTGCGGGTATGTGGTATTTGACAGCGCTGCGGATCAGCTGGTGACCGACGAAGACGACCCAGCTGATCTCGCGGGGGACAGCTGGGAGTCTGCCTCAGACCACGCGTGAGGCACCCGGAGCTCCGCTTGGCGCCCGCTCTCCCGAGAGCGGGCGCCTCTGTGCACGGGTGCGCCACCACCTGGAGCAGAGGGGCATGGAGGCGGGTGCCCCCGGGCTGTACCTGTGCTGGGGCTGCTGCAGGCGGGCCCGCCCTATCAGGGCACCCTCCCGGCGCGCGGCGCCCAGGCGCCGGCGCCAGTCAAAGCGCTGCGTCAGGTAGCCATCGGTCAAGAGCTTCAGCAACAGCTTGGGGCACAGTTGGCCTGCTGGCGCCGGTGGTGTGAAAGGCGACCTCCGCCGCCGACAGGTCCAGCGGGTCAGTGGCCTCGTCCACGGCGCGCGCTAGGTGGCCGGAAGGCAGCCGCTCTGCGACGCGCGGGGGGAGCAAGAAGGCTTGGTCGGACGACGCGCCTCGGCGAAATGGCGTCCGAGTGGCTGCGTCGGGGGCGAGTTGCATCAGACGTTGCGGTCCACGGACCCCGCGTAGTGATCGACGCACCAGGTACCCCCGAAAGCGATCCCGGAAGTCCCTCCCTCGGCCTCTTAGGCGAGGCGGAGGAGGGAGAGTTCCTCGTGTCGGAGTTCGGCCACCTGTGGCAGCCGCCTGGTCTGCTACAATTTGGAGGGGAGCTGATGCCCATGGCGGTCCGAACCCAAACTCGGAGACCGAAGGCCGATCCCCGCGGCGTCCTCCGCGCGCCACCCAGGGGCCGTTGGCGCGGATCAATCCGGAATCTGCCCAGTGAATTTTTCGGCCAGCACAACAGAAGTTTTACACCTGCCTTATGGGCTCGCGTGGCTCGTCAAAACAGGGCGTCCCCCGGTCGGCGACGCGATGGGCTGGAGAGCTCGGCCTAGTGGTCGGTGAGGGTGCCGAGGGGCAGCGCCGGGTTGGTGTAGTGTTCTGGTTAGCGGCCGGCGTACTGTTCGCCACCGTGTTGGGTGGCACGGTCCCCCCCCTCTACGTGCTCTGGCAGGCGCAGCTACATTTCTCCAACGGGGTGCTGACCGCAATCTTCGCCGTCTACGCCGCCGGAACGCTCGGGGGCCTGCTGCTCTTGGGTCGGCTGTCGGACGCCATCGGCCGCCGCCCCGTGCTGGGCATCGCCATCGCCTCGGCGCTGGCGAGCACCGCCGTGTTCCTGACCGTTCCCACGGTCGCCGGGCTGTACGCCGGGCGGTTCCTGTCAGGGATCTCCACCGGCCCTAGTGCTTGCGACCGGCGCGGCCTACCTCGCCGACCTGGCACCGGGCCGGGCCGGGCTAGTCACCCGGGCGACCACAGGAGCCAGCCTGGGCGGATTCGGTCTGGGGCCGCTGTTCGCCGGCGGGCTCGCCCAGTACGGCCCGGCGCCCACGACCTTGCCCTTCTCTGTCTTCTTGGGTGTGTTAGTCACCGCCTCGGTGGCGTTAGCCACCCTCCCCGAGACCATGGGGACTAGGGGCCGGCTGGTTCTCCGCTTGCCGGTCTGGCCGCCGCGGGGCAACCGCAGCTTCGTCGCGGCACTGGCGGCGGCGTTCGCGGCGTTCGCGGTGTTCGGCCTGTTTGCGTCCCTCGTACCGTCATTCCTGTCCCTCCACCTGCATATCCACAGTCCTCTGGTGGCCGGGGCGGTCGTGTGTGTCCTCTTCGCCGTGGCGACGCTCACCCAGCTGTTCGTACGCCGCCTGCAGCGCAACAGGGCTGTCCGAACGGGCCTAGTTGTGCTGCTGCCCGCCCTGGCCATGGTGGTGATGGCCCTCCGCACATCATCGATCGGGGTGATGCTCGCCGCCGCGGTCGTCGGTGGGGTCGGGGTCGGATTGGCCGCTATGGGCAGCCTTGGGGTGGTCAATCGCCTCGCCTCCAAGGACGACCGCGGCGGACTACTGGCCACCTACTACTGCGCGGCCTACCTCGGGGTGGGCCTGCCCGTCGTCGGGCTGGCGATCGCCAGTGACTATCTCGGCGCGGCAGCGTCCACCGCTATCTTCGCCGGGTTTATCGGCCTGGCTGCCCTGCTGGGGGCGTGGACCGCCCGCACCGGCCCTGCCGGCTGCGCGGGTGGCCGCAGGTCGGTGGGGACCGGTCGCTGCGGAAGCCCCTGAGCGAGGATTCCCCTGGGGCCCGCCGAACAGCGCCATCAACGAGGAGCCCCGTCGGGAGGGCCGGGGTGATTGGCGCCATCGGGGATCGCCGCTTGGCGGTGCGTTTGGTCCGCCGCGCGCCGCCTGGCCATCGCGGTGGCGGCCGCAACCTTGGGTGTCGCACTCGGGTGGCAACCGGTGAATCCACTGGGCCGCGCCCCGACCACCGGGTACGGGTATGGGCGCTGGCTGGTGGCCACGGACCTTTGGGTCGCTGGCCGTGGCATGGCACCGCTGGCGGCTCTGCTCGGCTGCCGTGGCTCTTCGAGACGAGGGTAGCGCAGTCCATTGGCTGGAAGCGGCGCCCCTTAACCTGGGCCGCCGTGGCTGGAATGCGGGCATCGTGGCCTCCCTGCCCTGGTTGCATGGGTTTGCCTGGGTCCCGTTCGGGCCCTGGCTCCACCATCGGTGGTCGGCTTTGCCGGCGTATGGCGGGCCCCGCCCTACCTTGACCGCCGCTCCCGATTGGGCCATCCCTGTAGACATCGGTGCCTCCGGAGCCGCGCACCTGGTGTTGGGGATCCTTTTCACTCGACGCCGACCAACCCGGGACGCGTGCCCAGCGAGGCCACCCTCAGCACAAGCGCCACGGTCTCAGCCGGGGGGATCTCGCCCGACTGGCGACCGTGGAAGACCCCAGTAGGTGCACCCCCCGCATATGCCGGCGATGTCTCCGACCCCACGCCACTCTTTGGCGTCGCGGCGGACAAGAGATAGCGGCCAGGGCGCAGCCTGGTAGAAAATGGGCGGGCCACGAGGGCCGCCAGCGCCCCCGGCGGCCACACGAAATGCCCCACTTGGAAGTGCCGCGTGTCCGTGAGCACCACGACGCCGGAGCGGCGCTGCGTGACGCCATGGCCCGCCTGGAGTGCCTCCCGGCGGAAAGGCCCCCGCGTCCGCCGTGAGCTGGGCCCCTCGCGCCCCTCGGTGACCTTGCCCCCCCCTGTCAGGGCGGGAGCCCGCGCGTGCTGGTCATGGCGATGCGCCGACAAGGTCGCGCCGACCATCACCCCGGCCTTCGCATCCACGACCACTGACCCATCATCGGCGTGCTGTACACCCCCGAGTCTTGGTCACCAAGATGTGAGGGTCCAGCTCTGGAACGTTGATCTGGGCGCCATCCGGCCGGAACGGCGCCTCCGGGCGCCCCGCGGGCCTCCAAATCGGCTGGGGCTTGTTGCACGCGGGCCAGCCGCGCCGGGAGCGAGCGGAGGCTGCTGCGCTGTCACCTCTCGGCGGGATGGGCGGCGCGCTGCCCGTGATCCCCCCGCGGCGCGCTGGAGGTCTGGGCGCGCGGCGAAAGTCCCCCGAGGCCCAGCCAAGGCGTCTAAGCCGGCGGCCCGTCCCATAGAGTGGTCCACGACGACGCGGACGGGAGGGACGGGCGTGGTGAATTCGGTGTCGGCGGCCGTGGCCGGCGGAATGGAGCAGTGGCTGCCCAGCATGCTAGTGCCCGGCTTTCTTCGGTTTGGCACCCAGCGCCGGGAGCAGGCCGCCAGCCTCGAGGAAATTCGCTTTCGGGTGCGCCGCCCCGTGGTGCTGTACGGGTCCGGCTGGTGGACCTATCTGGGCCCGGGCGGGGCGTCTGACCGCGCCGCGGGGCTGCCGGTCCTGGCCCCCGACGACATCGCCGCCCTGGTGGAGCGCCTCGCCGACCGATCGCTGTATGCCCGCGAGCATGAGCTGGCGGAGGGCTTTCTGACGCTGCCCGGCGGACATCGGGCGGGGTTGGCCGGCCGCGCCGTCTTAAGCCAGGGGCGGGTGGCCACCCTCCGCGACTGGACCGGCGTGGACCTGCGCGTTGCCCGCGCGGTGCGGGGCGCCGCCGATGGCGTGCTGCAGATGCTGGCGAAGGTGGTTCCCGACCGCACGGATCCGTCGGTGCTGCTGGTGGGGCCGCCGCGGACGGGGAAAACGACCGTGCTCCGGGATTTGGTGCGCCAGTGGTCCGAGGCCGGCCGCCGCCTGGTGGTGGTGGACGAGCGGAGTGAGATTCAGGGGGGCACGGGGCCAGACCGGCTGGACCTGGGCGCTCACACGGACGTGCTCGACGGATGGCCCAAGCCCGCGGGCCTGCGCGCGGCGGTCCGCGCGCTCGGGCCCGACGCCGTGGCGGTGGACGAAGTGGGCAGCGAGGAGGACGTCGCGGCCCTGGAATGGGTGCGGCGGTCCGGCTGTGCGGTGCTGGCCACGGCGCATGCGGCGAGCCGCGCGGAAGCCCGCCGCCATCCGATGGTGGGCGCGCTCCTGCGGAACATGGTAGTGGACGCCGTGGTGGAGCTGGGCCCCGGCGGCAAGCTGCTGGGCGCGGGGCGCGTCTGATGCCGGCGCCGTGGTCGCTCCGAGTGCTGGGAGCGCTGCTGCTCGCGCTGGCGGGCATGCTCGGGGGCCGCGTCGCTGCCCGCCCGTACCGGCGCCGGGTAGAGGAGCTGGCGGGCTGGCAAACCTGGCTGGCGCGCCTGGGCTCCGAGGTGATGTGGCAGGGCCGAGAACTGTCCCGAGCGGTGGCGGAGGCGCGGCGCGGCGCGCCTCCCGGTGTGGGGCGAGCCACCGGGCGGTTTCTTCAGGGCTTGGCGTCGCGAGGGACGACCGAAGCGGTGTGGCGCGACTGCCTTGCCGCGGCGGACTTTCTGGCGCCGGAGGACGCGGCCGTGCTGATGGAGCTGGGGCCCGTGCTGGGCCGCTACTCCCGCGAACAGGCCGTGGTGCACTTGGACGCGTGCCGGCAGCGATTGTCCCGCCTGGAAGGTGAGGCGCGGCACGCGCGCGATGGGGCCGGGCGGGCGGTGGGCAGCCTGGTGGCGCTGTCGGCGGTGGCCCTAGCGGTGCTCGTGGCGTGAGGCAGGGGGGCAAGGAGGCAGCATGGTCAACATTGACCTGATCCTGCGGCTGGCCGGCATCGGGTTCGTGGTGGCGATCGCCTACGAAATTCTGGACCGCGTCAACCGCAAGGAACTTGGCAATTTGGTGGCCGTGGGCGGCGTGGCGGTGATGCTCCTGATGGTGGTGCAGGTGATCGGGCAGCTGTTCAAGACGGTGCTCACCCTGTTCCACCTATAGCCCGCCATGACCACCGTCCTGCGCTTGGTGGGCGTCGGGCTCACCGCCACCGTCCTGCTGGCGGTCCTGGGGCAGTTCCAGCAGCGGTCGGTGGCGATGGTGGTGCGGCTGGCGGCCGCGGTGGTGCTGCTGCTGGCGATTTTGGTGCCGCTGGCCCAGGTGGTGGCGGCGCTGGGCCGCATTGCGACCCTTGCGCATGTGCGGGGGCTGTACCTGGCCCTGCTGTTGAAGGTCCTGGGGATTGCATATCTCGCCACCCTCGGGGCCGAGGTGGCGCGGGATGCCGGGGAAGGGGCGCTCGCGGGCAAGGTGGAGCTGGCGGGCAAGGTGCTGATCTTAGTGTTGGCCGTGCCGGTGCTGACCGCCATCGTGCAGCTGCTGTTCAAGATGATTCCCGGCTGAGGATTGGTGGCGGTGAGGGGGAACGGAGGGTGAAGCAGTGGGCGGTGGCGGCGGGGGTCGGTGTGGCGGCGGGCAGTGGGGCGTGGGCTCCGGCGGCGTGGGCCGCTCCCGTCAGCCCAGCGGTGCGCGAGCTGAAGACGCTCGACACGCGGGAGCTGGATCGCGCCTTGGCCCAGCTCGGCACCAGCCCGGGGGCTCCTCATCTGTCGGTCGGCACCATGGTGCACGACCTCTTGACCCACCAGAACCCGTTTCAGGTGCACCAGCTGTTAGGGTCGGTGCTGCAGGCGGCCGGCGGCGACGTGCTGGTGGAGGGCCGGCTGCTGGGCATTCTGCTGGTGCTCACGGTGGTGGGAGCGGTGGTCCTGCGGCTGGCCGATGCGTTTCCCGGCCGGGACGTGGCCCAGGTGGCCCAGCTGGTGGTGACCGCGGCGCTGGTGGCGGTGGCCCTGTCGTCGTTTGGAATGGCGGTCGGCGTCGTCGCTACCATGATGCACAGCCTGCTCCACCTGATGGAGGCGTCGATTCCGGTGGTGGTGGTGCTGATGGCGTCCAGCGGCGCGGTGACCTCGGCGGGGCTGTTTCACCCGCTCATTATCGGCGCCGTCAACCTGGTGGCGCTGGCCACGACGGACTGGGTGCTGCCGCTGGTGCTGCTGGCGGTGGGCTTAGAGGTGGTGTCGGCTTGGATGCCGGAATTTCGGCTCACCCAGCTGGCGGGCTTGCTGAAGCAAGTGGCGATGTTCAGCCTGGGCGGACTGCTGACGCTGTTCCTGGCCACCGTGGCCATGGAGAACGCCGCCGGCAAGGTGGCCGACGGGCTCGCCCTCCGCACCGGCAAGTTTTTGACCAACGCCGCGATTCCGGTGGTGGGGAAGCTGTTCTCGGACGCGATGGACGTCGTGCTGCGGTCGTCGGGGCTGCTGCTGACGGCGGTCGGCGTCACGGTCGCCCTGGGCGTGATGCTGACGGTGGTGTTTCCCCTGGTCAAAGTGCTCATTCTGAGCCTGCTGTACCGGCTGGCCGCCGCCGGCGCCGAGCCGCTGGGCGTGGCCAGCGTGGGCAAAACCCTGCAGGTCATGGCGGGGGGGCTGGGGCTCTTGGCGGCCGTGGGCGCCGCCGTGGCCCTGATGTTCTTTCTCACCGTGTCGCTGGTGGTGTCCACCGCCAGTGGGGTGGCGCCGTGATCCCCGGCGTCGCGGAGTGGGTGCGCACCCTCATTGTGCTGGCGCTGCTGGCGACCCTGCTCGAGTGGCTGCTGCCGGTGGGAGACTTAAAGCGCTACGCGAGCCTCGTGGCAGGGCTGATTATCCTCCTGGCGCTGATTGGCCCCGTGTGGAGCTTGATCCAAGGGGTTTCGCGGCCGCTGGCGAGCCGCTGGCTCCAAGCCGCGCGTCCGAGCCACCTGGGCCAGCTGGTACAGCGCCAGGAGCGCCAGGAGGTAGCGGCCGTGGTGGAAAGCTTGCCCGGCGTGGAGGGCGTGGTGGTGCAGTCAGACGCTGCAGGTGTGCGAGTCCTCGTCTCGGGCCAGCACCTGTCGCCGGGGGTGGCACAAGCCGCCCAGGCGGCCGTGGAGGAGGTGATGCAGGTGCCCGCCCGGCGCGTGCAGGTGGCACTCCAGCCGGGTCCGAACACGGCCGGGGGCGCCGGGGCTGAAGGGAGAGCGGGACATGGATCTCAACTGGCGCAGCAATCTCAGTAACCTGTGGCGCGATGACCGCTCCACCATGTGGCGCCTCTTGGTGGTCGGAGGGCTGGGCATCGCGCTGGTGGCGTGGGGCTCTTGGGGGGGAGCGGCGGCCAAGCCGGCATCGCCGGGCCCGCCAGCGGCCGCGGCAGGGGCCGCCGGCCTCGCGGGTCAGGAGGCCCAGCTGGACCAGGCCGTGGCGGCGGTGGTGGCGGCCATCCCCGGGAGCGGCCGCGTGCAGGTGGCCGTGACGCTGGCCTCGGGGGCGGAGACCCAATTTGCCACGCAGCGCACCAGCGAACGCGTGGTGGCCCCTAAGGTGAGCGGGGTGGTGGTAGTGGCGACGGGCGCCAGCGCACCGGCGGTGCGGCAGGAAATAACCACGGCGGTGGAGACGCTGCTGCAGGTATCGGCGTACCAAGTGGCGGTGCTGCCGGATGGGGGATGACGGGCCGCGCCCGGGCTTTCAGCCTCCCTCGGTGGCCAGGCGGAAGGATCGGGTCAGAGGGGATGGGGTCAGATGGGATGGGGTCAGATCGGACCGGGTGGTGGCGATGGGTGGGGCGCTGGCGCTCTGCCGTGATCAACCGTGCTTAGAGGAGGCGATCGGGCCATGAATCGGTCGGCGTTGGTGCGATTCATTGCGTTTCTCGGGGTGCTGGCGGTGCTGGTGGGCTATGTGGCGTACCACCATCCCACGACGTCCAGCCCCGGCGGCAGCCAGGCGGCCAGTGCGCCGCCTTCATCCACCGGCGCGGCCAGCCGGATGACGGCCAACTACTTCGCCAACCTGAAGCAGAGCCGCGACCAGCTGATGAGCCGCGAAATTGCGACCCTGCAGGGCATCGTGAAAAACTCGGCCGTGTCGGCGACAGCCAAAAGCCAGGCAGAACTCACGCTGGTGCAGGACCAGCAGTCGTGGAAGCAGGCGATGCAGGTGGAAGGGGTTCTGTCTGGCCACGGCTTCCCGCTGGCCGTGGTGACGCTTGACCCCAATTCGGCCCAAATCGTGGTCGGGATGTCTCGCCTGACGACCCAGCAGGTGGCGCAGATAGCGGACACGACGACCCAAATCACGGGGATCCCGCCGCAGGACATCGTGATTATTCCCAAGACGGGACCGGGCGGCAGCTCTTAAACCTCTGGACACCCCCGACGCCCTGTGGTGTCATAGGGTGAATAGAGGCGGAGGTGTACGGTCTGTTTAAGAAGATTCTGGTGGCGAACCGCGGCGAGATCGCGATGCGCGTGCTGCGAGCGGCGCGCGAGTTGGGAATTCAGACGGTGGCGGTGTACTCCGAGGCCGATCGGGACGCGCTCCACGTGCGCTACGCGGACGAGCGCTTTCCGATCGGCCCGGCGCCGTCCAGCGAAAGCTATCTGCACATTCCCAACGTCATCAACGCGGCCGTGCAGACGGGCGCGGAGGCGGTTCACCCGGGCTATGGGTTTCTGTCGGAGAATCATCGCTTTGCCGAGGTGTGCCGCATCTGGAACCTTAAGTTCATCGGCCCCGAGCCAGGGGCTATTGAGCGCATGGGCGACAAGGCTGCCGCCCGCCGTACCATGGCGGCGGCCGGCGTGCCCGTGATCCCCGGCTCGGACGGCGTGGTGGCGACGCTCGAGGAGGCCCGGCGGGCTGCAGAGCGCATTGGCTACCCGCTGCTGGTGAAAGCCAGCGGCGGCGGCGGCGGCCGGGGGATCCGCATCGTGGAGTCGGCGGACCAGCTGGCTGACGGCTTTGAGCGGGCGGCGCGCGAGGCTCAGTCGTCGTTCGCCAATTCAGATGTATACTTGGAGCGTTTCATCGCGAACCCGCGCCACATTGAGATCCAGGTGCTCGCGGACGAGCAGGGGAACGTGGTGACGCTGGGAGAGCGCGAGTCGTCCCTCCAGCGGCGCCGCCAGAAAGTGATGGAAGAAGCGCCCTCGCCGGCGCTCACGCCCGAGATACGGGCGGCGATGAGCGAGGCGGCCGTGAAAGCCGCCCGCGCGGTGCAGTACGCGTCGGCCGGGACGCTGGAGTTTCTGCTGGATGAGGACGGCCGCTTTTACTTCATGGAGATGAACACCCGGGTGCAGGTGGAGCACGCGGTGACCGAGATGGTGACCGGCATCGACATTGTGAAAGAGCAAATCCGCATTGCGGCGGGAGAGCCGCTGTCGTTTGGGCAGGACGAGGTCCACATGACCGGGTGGTCCATTGAGTGCCGCATCAATGCGGAGGATCCGGAGCATCAGTTTCGGCCGTCGCCTGGCACCGTATCGACCTGGGTTCCCGCACTCGGTCCCGGCGTGCGGGTCGACGATGGCGCGTATGCCGGCTACCAGGTGCAGCCGTTTTATGACTCGCTGCTGGCCAAGCTGGTGGTGTGGGGCCGCGACCGCGACGAGGCTGTGGCGCGCATGCGGCGCGCGCTGTACGAGTTTCAGGTGGAAGGGGTGCACACCACGCTGGGGCTGCACCGCCAGCTGATGGAGGATCCCGAGTTTGTGGCCGGCCGCTTGTCGACGCACTTTCTGGCGGATCGGATCGCGGGCGCCTGATGCCCGCACCTAGGGACAAGGGGGCCAGCAGCATGGCGGCAGAAGTGACGGAAGGCGGCAGCGTTCACATCGCGAACGATGTAGTGGAGATTATTGCCGGCATCGCGGCTTCGGAAGTGGCCGGCGTGGCCGGCATGTCGGGCGGCTTAGTGGGAGGCATCACGGAGCTCTTGGGCAAGCGCAGCATGTCCAAGGGCGTCAAGGTGGATGTGTCGGATGGCGTGGCGACGCTGGACCTGTACTTGGCGGTGGCGTTTGGGGCCCGGATCCCAGATGTGGCCAATCAAGTCCAGACGCGGGTCAAGGAGGCCGTAGAAACCATGACGGGGCTCTCCGTGCGGCAGGTGAATATTCATGTGCAGGGGGTGACCTTCCCCCCAGAGGCGGCGGAGGACACCGCCTTGCCGCTGAAGCACTCCTGAGGGGCGTCGGCGAACCTGGCGGTCCCCCGCCGGGTTGGGGCACTATGGATGGCAGCAAGCCGGGAGTTCAGCAGCGGAGGCGGTGGGGCAGGGGGGCAGTGGGAATGAGGTTTCGCGGATCCCGTTCGGGCAAGGCGCGCGAGACGGCCGTGCAGTGGCTGTACGAGCACGACCTGGTGGCGGCGGAGCCGGAGCGCCTGGCGGCGCGCTTGGTTCCGCGCATGGGCCAGAGTGGGCACCGCTACGCGAAGCGCCTGCTGGATGGGGTGATCACCAACCGAGTCTCCCTGGACCGAGAGCTGGATCGCTTGGCCGTCGCGTGGCGTGTGGAGCGGATGAGCACCGTGGACCGGGCCATCTTGCGCGTGGGCCTGTACGAGCTGGGCCACGAGCCCGAGGTGCCGACGGCGGTGGCCATTGCCGAGGCGGTCCAGCTGGCCGACCGGTTCAGCACGCCGGCGGCGAAGCGCTTTATCAACGGTGTGCTGGGGCGGGCCGCAGAAGAGTTGCGCCCGGCGCCGCCGCCGGCGCCAGACCATCCCGAGGCGCATGGAGGCTCGTGAATCCCGCGAGGCCGGCGGGCTATTGCTGGTGGACGACGACGCGCTGGTGCTGCGGCTCACCCGTGGAGAGGCCACCTGGACGGAAGCGCGCGCCGGCCTGGATCAGTGGTGGGAAGTGGTTGCCCGCGCCGTGGCTGCGGCGCCGGCCGAGGACCCAAGCCGCCAGCGGACAGACCGGCTGGTGCTCCCGCTAGACTCGCCCCGGGAGCTGGCGCGGGGCACGTGGTCGCTGGGGCTGCTGCCGGCCGCATCGGCTCTCGGCCAGGCCGCGGCCGTGGGCGTGCCGGAGCCGGCGCTGGCGAGGGCAGCGGGCGAGGCGCTGGCGTTGGCGGCGGTGCGGTGGTGCCTCGCAGCGGGTGCAGAACCCAGCCGCGTGGTGGCCGTTGCCCGGGGACATGGCTGCCCATCGGAATTGTCCCGGCGGCTGGGGCGGTCCGCAAATCGAAATGGCGCGGCCGCAGGCGGGAGGCTTTCACGATGTCGAATGGGATGACCCGGCCGGAGTGTGTGGGCGGGGCGGCGCCGCCCGCCGCCCTGCCCAGCGTGCGCTGGCTAGATGGCCGCGCAGCGGCGGCGGTGGTGAAGCAGCGCGTGGCGGACGCGGTAGCGCACTGGAAGGGACCGGTGGCGCCAGGATTGGCTGTGGTGCTGGTGGGCAGCGATCCGCCGTCGGCCGCCTACGTCCGCGGAAAGGTGAAGGCGTGTCGGCAGGTGGGCTTCCACTCGGTGCAGGTGGACCTCCCCGCGACGGCCTCGACGGCTGACGTGCTGGCATCGGTGGGGGCGCTGAATCGGGACCCGGCGGTCCACGGCATCCTGGTGCAGCTGCCGCTGCCGCCGCAGGTAGATGCTGCCCGCGTCATTCAGGCGATTGATTCGGCGAAGGATGTGGACGGGCTGCACCCCGACAACTTGGGTCGGCTGATAAGTGGACGGCCTGGGCTGGTGCCCTGTACGCCCGCCGGGGTGATCACGCTACTCGACCACTACGCCATTCCCATCGCGGGCCGCCGAGCGGTGGTGCTGGGCCGCAGTGTGCTGGTGGGGCTGCCCCTGTCGCTACTGCTGATGCAGCGGGACGCCACGGTGACGGTGCTGCACCGGCAGAGCCCCGACCCGCGGGAGCACACCCGCCAGGCGGACTTGGTGGTCTCGGCCGTCGGGCGCCCGGGAATCCTGGGCGCCGATTGGATTAAGCCGGGCGCGGTGGTGGTGGACGTGGGCATCACACGCACGCCTGCGGGGCTGGTGGGCGACGCCGATCCGTCGGTGGCGTCGGTGGCGAGTGCACTTACGCCCGTGCCGGGCGGGGTGGGGCCCATGACCGTGGCCACGCTGCTGGCCAATACGCTGCGCGCGGCCGAGACTCATGTGGGAGCGTAGCCTGCTCACCGTGAGCCAGCTGGTAGGAGAGCTGGCTCAGGTGGTGGAGCAGGCGCCGGCCCTGCAGATGGTGTGGGTGGCGGGGGAACTCGTGGATGCGAAGCACTATGCCGCGTCGGGCCACTGGTATCTGACAGTGGGCGATGCCGGCAGCCGCTTAAAGGCGGTCATGTTTCGGCAAGACGCCCAAACGCTCGCGTTTCAGCCCCAGGTCGGCCAGCAGGTGGCCCTGTTGGGGCAAGTGCGGGTGTACCGCCCCCAGGGGTCGGTGCAGCTGTATGTGAAGCAGATGGAGCCCTTGGGCGCCGGGGCCGAAAAAAAGGCGCTGGAAGCGCTAGTGGCGCGGCTGCGCGCAGAGGGGCTGCTGTCGCGCCCTAAGCGGGCGCTGCCGCTGTTGCCCCGCGCGGTGGGCGTGGTCACCAGCCGGAGCGGAGCTGCGGTGCACGACATCGTTACCGTGGCGCACCGCCGATTTCCCGGCTTGCGGCTGGTGGTGGCGCCGACGGCGGTGCAGGGGGAGGCGGCTCCGGCCAGCATTGCCGCGGCTGTGGCGCGGGTGGCGCGCCGGCCCGGCGTGGACGTGGTGATCGTGGCGCGGGGCGGCGGCTCGAGCGAGGACTTAGCGGCCTTCAGCGACGAGCGCGTGGTCCGGGCCGTGTTTGCCTGCCCTCGGCCGGTAGTGTCGGCCGTGGGCCATGAGATTGACACCACGCTGGTGGACCTAGTGTCGGATGTGCGGGCGCCGACCCCGTCAGCGGCGGCCGAGCTGGCGGTGCCAGAGCGCACCCAGCTGGCCTGGCAAGTGGAGTCCCTAGAGCAGCGGGCCACCCGACGGCTGGCCAGTCGCTTGGCGGAGCACCGTCGGCATCTGGCCGGCTATGTGGAGCGAGGCATCTTGAAAAGTCCCGAGCGCCTGCTGGCCGAGCGGCGAGTCGCCCTGGACCGGTGGGCCGACCGAGCCGAGGACCGGTTCCGCCGTGTGCTGGCGGTGCGATCGCGGCGCCTCGCGGAGCTGGCCAGTCTCTTGGCGGGGCTGGATCCCGTCGCCGTCCTGTCGCGTGGGTTTGCCCTAGTGGCCGACCAGGCTGGGCATCCCGTAACGGCGGCGGCGATTCGGCCGGGCCAGAGGCTCGCGGTGCGGTGGCGGGACGGCCGGTGGGCGGTCACGGCTGATGCGCCAGAGGCGAGCGACTAGCTGTCTCGGGCCACAGGAGCGATGCATGCAGTGAGAGGAGACGACGCCATGAGCGCTGAGGAGGCGAGGGTGCAGCCGGGGCGCTTTGAGGCGCTGGTGGCTCGGCTGGAGCAAATTGTCAAGCGGCTGGAGAGCGGGGGGACATCGCTGGAGGAAGCGGTCGCGTTGTTTCAAGAGGGCCGCGCCTTATCCGCCGAGGCGCAGCGGCTGCTGGATGCCGCGGAAGCTGCGGTCAACGGCGTCGGCGGAGGCGCGGAGGCCGCCGTGGAATGGCTGCCCGAGTCTGGTGAGGCCGAGGCGTGACCGGCCCGGAGTGGCTGGAGCGCGTGCGGGCGCTGGTGGACGCCGAGTTGGACGGGCGGATCCCCTCAGCGGCGGCTGAGCCGCGTCCGCTGTACGAAGCGCTCCGCTATGCCCTGCTGGCGCCCGGCAAGCGGTTTCGCCCGGCGCTGGTGCTGGCCGCAGCGCGGTGGCTGGGGAGGCCCGAGCCCGACGTGCTGCCCGCCGCGCTCGCGCTGGAGTTTATCCACACCTACTCGCTAATTCACGATGACTTGCCCGCGATGGACGATGACGACATGCGCCGCGGTCGGCCCACGCTGCACCGCGCGATGTCGGAGGACCTAGCCATCCTGGCCGGTGATGCGCTCCAGCCCATGGCGTTTGGCTTGCTGGCCGAGTGCCGGGCCGCTCCTGCGCGGGTGCTTGAGGCCATCCGGCTGGTGGCGGAGGCTGTCGGGCCGCAGGGGTTGGTGGGTGGCCAGGTGCGGGACCTCAGGCCGCCCACGGGAGGGGTGCGGAGCGGGGACGATCTTCTAGCGCTCCACCAGGACAAGACCGGGGCCCTGATTACGGCGGCCGCCGTGCTGCCGGCCGTGCTGGCGGGGCGGGACGACGCGGTCGCGCCGCTGCGGCGCTTCGGCGAAGCGGTCGGCTTGGCTTTTCAAATCACCGATGATATTTTAGACGTGGCTGGAAGCCAGGCCTTGATGGGCAAGGCAACAGGCCGCGACGAGCGGCAGGGCAAAACCACCTTCGTGTCAGTGTACGGCGTGGCCGGAGCGCAGGCGAGAGCCCGAGACCTCCTGGCGGCGGCACAGGCCGAGGTGCAGGGGGCCTCAGCCGATGCCCTGCACGCGCTGGCCGCTTTTGTGGTGGAGCGGGATCATTAGCCGCGGCGGAGACCTGCGGGAGGAGGCATGCCATGACGATGGGGCCTGGCAACACGGTGCCTGGAGAGGGGCGGTCCGACTATCCTTGGCTGGATCGAGTCCATAGTCCAGCCGATTTTCGCACGTGGCCCGCTGACGATCTGCAGCAGCTAGCTGCCGATGTGCGCCGTGCGATTTTGCACACCACGTCGCGCACCGGCGGCCACGTGGGCGCCAGCTTAGGGGCCGTCGAGGTTTTGCTGGCGGCGCACCGCGTGTTTGACACGCCGCACGACCGCCTGGTGATTGACATTGGCCACCAGGCCTACGGCCACAAGCTGGTCACGGGCCGCCGCGGCGCGTTTGACCAGCTGCGGCAGCTGGAGGGCCCCAGCGGATTTTTGAAGCGCCACGAGAGTCCCTACGATATCTGGGAGGCGGGCCACTCCTCCACATCACTGTCTGCGGCGCTAGGCATGGCCGTGGCGCGAGATTTGCATGGAGAGTCGCACCACGTCGTGGCGCTGATTGGCGATGGCGCCATGACGGCGGGGCTGTCGTGGGAGGCACTCAACCAAATTGGGCACCTGCAGCGCCGCCTGATTGTCATTTTGAACGACAACTCGATGTCCATTGCGCCGAACGTGGGTGCGCTGTCTGCGTACTTGACCGACCTTCGCGTGCGGCCCTCCTATCGGCGCCTCAAGCAGGACTTGGATGTCCTGCTGAAAAGCTTGCCGGTGGTGGGTGGGCGGTTGCGCAAAGTGGCGGAGCGCGTGAAGGACGGGGTAAAGCACTTAGTGTTGCCCCGCAATGTATTTGAAGAGCTAGGATTTTTGTATTTGGGGCCGCTGGATGGCCATGACTTGAGCCAGCTGATTCCCACGTTGGAGCGCGCGGCGCAGGTGGACGGGCCAGTGCTGCTGCACGTGGTCACGCAGAAGGGCAAGGGATTCCATCCGGCCGAAGCGGCGCCGGCCAAGTTTCACGGCCCAGGGCCGTTTGACGTCGTTTCGGGCCAATTTGTCAAAAAGACGCAGGCCCCCAGCTACAGCCAGGTGGTGGCCGATACGCTGATCGCCATGGCCCACACCAATCCCCAGATTGTGGCCATCACGGCCGCGATGCCCGATTCCACCGGGCTGGACCGCTTTCAGGCGGCGTTTCCGGACCGTGCGTTTGACGTGGGCATCGCGGAGCAGCACGCCACCACGTTTGCCGCCGGCCTCGCCGCTTCAGGCCTGCGGCCGGCGTTCTTGGTGTACTCCACCTTTCTGCAGCGGGCGTACGACCAGGTCGTCCACGACGTCGCGCACCAGAATCTGCCGGTGGTGTTTGGCGTGGATCGCGCGGGGCTGGTCGGCGCCGATGGTGCCACCCACCAGGGCGTCTACGACATCGCATACCTGCGGGCCATTCCCAACCTGTCCGTGGCGATGGGCAAGGACGAAGCTGACACACGCCAGCTGCTGTTCAGCGCGTTTCAGCAGCCAGGCCCGGTGGCCGTCAGGTACCCCCGCGGCGCCGGGCGCGGGGTGCCCCTCACCGAGCCCCTGACCGGGGTGCCGTGGGGCACGGGCGAGTGGCTGGCGCACGGTGAAGACGCCACGCTGGTGGGCTTTGGCCCCATCGTGTACACCGCGCTAGCAGCGGCCGAGGAGCTCGCGCGGCGGGGATTCCACGTGGGCGTGGCCAGTGCGCGCTTTGCCAAGCCGCTGGATGAGGGAATCCTGGCGCGCGCGGCCGCCGAAAGCCGCATTGTAGTGACGTTGGAGGAGCATGTGGCGGCGGGTGGATTCGGGGCCGCCGTGCTGGAGTGGGCGGAGCGCACGGGCACTCACACCCCGATTCGGGTCTTGGCTCTGCCCGACACGTTTGTCGACCATGGCCCTGTGGAGCATTTTTTGGCGCTGTACGGATTGACCGCTGAGGGCGTGGCCGCCCGGGTGGCCAGCTGGCTTGAGCCCGCCCGGCGCCGAGCCTAGGTGGATCGTCCCGGCGAGCGGCTGGACCAGGCCGTCATGCGGCAGGGCTGGTTTCCCACTCGATCCAGCGCGCAAGAGGCCATCCGCGCCGGCCAAGTGCAGGTGGGCCAAGTGATTGTGCGGCGGCCGGGTCGCCTGGTGCCTGCGAGCACCCGCCTGGCGCTGGTCCCGGGAGCCGAGGTGCGGGCGAGTCGCGGCGCGGGCAAACTGGAGGCAGCGATTGATCGCTGGGGCGTGGATCCCACGGGGTGGCGGGTCGCCGATATCGGTGCGTCGACGGGCGGATTCACGGAAACCTGGCTCCAGCATGGAGCGGAGCGAGTTTATGCCGTGGACGTCGGCCACGGGCAGTTGCGGCCCTGGCTGGCGAAAGATCCCCGGGTGGCCGTCGCGGATGGGGTGAACGCGCGCGATTTGGCGCCGGCGGTGCTGGCGAGTGCGGATCGCGCAGCGCCCGCCGTCGCCTGGGAGCCACTGGAGGCAGCTTCGATCGATGTTTCGTTCATTGGATTAGATCGGGTGCTCGTGCCCGTGGCGGGCGTGGTCCAGCCTGGGGGGCTGGCGCTGGCGCTGCTGAAGCCCCAGTTTGAGGTGGGCCCCGGGCACGTGGGCAAAGGCGGCGTGGTGAGAGAGCGGGAGGCGGTGGGCGACGTGCTGCGGCGCTATCACGGTGCAGTAGCCGCCTGGGGGTGGGCCTGGACGGATGTGATGCTGTGCCCCGTCCCGGGGCGTGAAGGCAATCGCGAATTTTGGCTGCGCCTTGCCCGCCTGCCGGCGGCCCCCGGGGGCCGCCCAGCGGCCTTAGTAGAGGATGTGCTGGCCGAGGCGTACGGGCCCCGCGACGGGGTGAGCCGGTGAGGGTGGTGGGGCTCTGGCCCAATCCCGAAAAGGAGCAGGTGCGCGGCTTGGTTCGCGACTTGTCGCGGTGGCTCTACGCGCGCGGCGTGGAGTCGTGGTGCCCCGCAGAGCTCGGGGAGTGGGCCAGCGCCGGCTTGGCTTGCCGGCCCCTGGGGGAGTGGGGCGCCGCGGAGTTTGTGGTGGTCCTGGGCGGTGACGGAACGCTGCTGCGAGCCGCGAAGGACCTGTCGGGGCACGGCCGCCCCCTGTTGGGCGTCAACTTGGGTCACCTGGGCTTCCTGACGGAAGTAGAGGTGCCAGACGTCTACGCCGCCCTCGCAGAATTTTTGGAAGGCCGATTTGTGGGGGACGAGCGCATGATGCTGGCCGCCGCCGTGCGGCGGCACGGCCAGGAGGTGGCGCGCTTTCAAGCCTTGAACGACGTTGTGGTGACCAAAGGCCCCTTTGCCCGCCTAGTTGACTTGGAAGCCTACGTGGACGGGTCGTTCGTGACCACGTACCGGGGAGACGGCTTGATCGTGTCCACCCCCACCGGGTCCACCGCCTATTCGCTGTCGGCGGGGGGGCCGGTGGTGAATCCCAATCTCGAGGTGGTGCTGCTGACGCCGATTTGCCCCCACAGCTTCTTCGACCGGTCCGTCGTAATTGGAGACAGCTCGACGGTGCAGCTGCGGGTCCGCACCGAGCACCGTGACACGCTGCTGACGGTCGATGGCCAGGAGGGATTCCAGCTGGAGGATGGCGACGAGGTGGCGGTGCAGCGCGCGGCCGTGGCGGTGACCCTCATGCGCCGGCCGGGCTGGAATTTTTACCACGTCCTGCGTGGATGGCAAAAGGGCAGGTCATGAGCGGGGGCACGTGGATTCGCGAGCTGGCCATTGAAAACTTTGGGATCATCCGGTCGGCGCAGGTGGAGCTGACGCCCGGCTTTAATGCGGTGACGGGAGAGTCAGGGGCAGGCAAATCGCTGTTGGTGAGCGCGCTGGACACCGCTTTTGGGTCGCGGGCGCAAGCCGACACCGTAGGTCCGTGGGCGCCGCGTGCCCGCGTGCGGCTGGCGGTCGAGGTGCTTCCGGACGATCCGGTGTGGACAGCACTGGCGAATCTCGGCGTGGCGGCGGACGACGTGCTCCTCATTCAGCGCGAGTGGGGGCGGGACGGCAAGGGCGTGCTGCGCGTCCAGGGTCAGGCGGTGCCGGTTGGCCAAGCCCGCGCCGCTCTCGCGGGCCTCGTGGACTTGTCCGGCCAACACGAGCACCAGCGCCTCGGGGAGCCTGGCTATGCGCGCATCTGGCTGGACGAGTGGGTCGATGCGGCGCTGAAACAATGCGTCGCGGACGCCTGGGCGGAGCGGGCGGTGCTGATGCGAGACCGCGAGGCGCTGGCTGCTCTGCGCGGTCAGGAGGCATCGCGCCGCGAGTGGCAGGACGATGTCGCTACCCTGTCCGCCCTGGCCATTGACCCCGCCGCCGACGCGCGGCTGGCCGAGCGGGTGGCGCGGGCGCGGGCGGGCGTGCAGCTGGCCGGCGCCTATCAGGGAGCGCTGGACGAGGTGGAGCGGGCCGGGGCCGCTCTGGCAGCGGCGGAGCGCCTGGTGTCGGGGGCTGTGGAGCTGGATCCCCCGGCGGGGTCGGCGCTGGAGCTGCTGCGGGACGCACAGGCCACGGTGGGCGAGGTGCGCCATGAAGTGTATCAGCGGGCGGCGGACGTCGATCAAGATGCAGGCGAAGCCGCCGCATGGGTGGAGCGGCTAGACAGACTGGCCCGCGCCCGCCGGAGGTACGACACCGACCTGGAGGGGCTGGTGCGGCTGCTGGCTGAGCGCCAGGAGCAGCTGGCGGCGCTGGACGAGGTGGAGTTTCGGCTGAGCCGGCTGGATGAGCGGATTGAAGCGGCGACCGCCCAGTGCCAGGCAGCGGCGGCTCGCCTGTCCGCGGCTCGCCAAGCTCAAGCGGCCGATGCGGCTGCGGCCGTCTCGGCGGCGCTGCCCGACCTGGATCTGCCAGGGGCGGTGTTTGAATTTGCCATCCAGCCCGGGCCGCTGAGTGCGAATGGCACAGACGTGGTCGCGTGGCGGTTTTCGGCCAACCCCGGGCAGGACCCGCGGCCCCTGCACCGGGTGGCATCCGGTGGTGAGCGGGCCCGCGTGCTGCTGGCGCTCAACTTGGTAAAAGGCACGGCCGGCCCGCTGGTGTTCGACGAGCTGGACCAAGGCTTGGGGGGCCACGCGGCGGCGCGGGTCGCCGGTGTGCTGGAAGAGCTGGGGCACCGCCAGCAAGTCGTCGTGGTGAGCCACCAGGCGCTGGTGGCCGCGCGCGCCGACTGCCACTGGCGCATTGTGAAGCGGGACGTTGATGTGGATGGCGACGGGGGGGGGTCCACGCTGGTGAGGATCGCGGGCCGCGATCGGGTGGACGAAATTGCGCGGATGCTGAGCGGGTCCGCCACGGACGTGGCGCGGCGGCATGCCGAAGACCTGCTGGCGCTGACAGGAGGCGGCACGGCTGACTAGTCAAATCATACAGGCCCTGCTGCACGAAAACCGCATGCTGGTGCTGGCGGTGGGGGCGTCGGTGTCGGCGCAGCTGCTGAAGGTGGTGACGCACTTGGTCAGCACCGGGCACCTGGACTGGTCGCGAGCCTGGGGAGCGGGAGGCCTTCCCAGCTCCCATTCGGCGATGGTCACGGCGCTGGCCACCGCCCTTGGCTATCAGCACGGGTTTGACTCTGGCTTGTTTGCCATCGCCGCCGTGTTTGCGTTAATTGTGCTGTACGACGCGATGGGCATCCGGCATGCGGTGGGGCAGCAGGGCCAATTTTTGAACCGGCTTCAGGAAGAGGGGGCCGTCCTTCCGAGGCGGCCGGAGCGCCTGCCCGAGCTGGTGGGCCACACATTTTGGGAAGTGCTGGTCGGCGTGCTGTGGGGCATTGCGGTGGTCGCGCTGTTTTATTGATGTCGCCCTGCATCGCATCGGCGCCGGCTTGGTAGTCCGCTGGGAAGATCGGTAGCAGGATTTTGAATAGCGCCCGCCATCCAACCCGGGGCATCGCGCCCCGGTTTTCTGATCGGCATTGGCGCCAATCCGTGTCAACTTTCCCGGGGAACTTTGCGAGCTCCGCCAGGCAGGTTAATTCACGCGGGCGCATGGTGCCTGGCGGGGAGGTGCAGGATGGCAGTCGACAAATTCAGCCGATGGAATCGATCGATGGCGGGCGCCGTTTTGGCGGCAGGTCTGGTGGCGGTGGCGTCCTCAGGTCCTGTGCGCGACGTCGCCAGCTTCCCCAAAAGTTTGGAGGTGCCGGTGGCCGACCGCCTGATCGTGCCGTGGAACCGCCTTGTGCCGGTAGCGGTCGAAGCGGGGCCTGGGCTGTCCGTGCAGCGGGGAGCACACGGGCTGGCGGTGTCGGCGCCTCGCACCGGGCGCTATCGGGTCCAGCTGAAGTGGTTCGGCTGGCTGCCGTTTAAGTGGGTGCCCGTCCGTGTGGTGCCCAAGCAGCGGGTAGTGCCGGGCGGCCAGTCGATCGGAGTGCTGGTGCACACCCGCGGCCTGATGGTGACGGCCTATCGGCCGCTCCCGGGGCCGCACGGCCTGGGGGACCCGGCCGCGTCTGCAGGAATTGAGGTGGGTGACGTCATCACCGCCGTAAACGGCCGCTCCGCCACCAGCGATGCCATGCTGCGCCAAGCGGCCAACGCCGCCGGGCGATCCGGCCGCGCGCTGCAGCTTACCGACCGCGGCGCGCGGCAAACCTTGGTGAGGGTGGTGCATCCTCTATACAGTGCCCGTGCCCACCAGTATCAGCTGGGCATCGCTGTGCGCGACCGCACGGCCGGGGTCGGCACGCTGACGTTTTGGAACCCCGAGACCGGCAGCTACGCGGCGCTGGGGCACTCCATCAGCGATGGGCTGACGCGGCGGCCGGTTGGTGTCGCGGCCGGGCGCGTCATGGCGGCGACGGTCGTCGGCGTGGTGCCGGGTCAGCCTAACCGGGCCGGCCAAAAGGTGGGGGTCCTGGCGGGTACCCGGCTGGTGGACGGCCGTGTGGCCGCCAACAGCCTCTTTGGCTTGACGGGCCGCCTAGTGAGGCCTCCGCGGATCGGCACCACCCGGGCGGTTCCACTCGCCGTGCCCGACCAGGTGCACACAGGTCCGGCCACGATCCTCACGGTGGTATCGGGCAGCCGCCCGGCGTCGTATGGCATTTGGATCGAGCGGGCGTATCCCCAGACGCGCCCGGCCACCAAGGGGCTGCTGTTTCGCGTGACGGATCCGCGGCTGCTGCGTGCCACTGGCGGCGTGGTGCAAGGCATGAGCGGCAGCCCGATTCTCCAGGACGGCCGCCTGGTCGGCGCCGTCACGCATGTGCTGGTGAGCCGGCCCGATTGGGGCTACGGATGCTATGCGGCGTGGATGGTGCCGCGGCCCGGCTCCGCGTGAGCGGCGTGCGGCCTTGTGGCTATAATGGGGCCGGCGGCACGAGGCCGCGGAGGAGGTGCCGGATGGCGTCACCGGGGGAGTGGGTGGCATATCTGAATGAAGGGTTTATGCTGAGCAGTGGGATCGCGGTCGCGACCGGGTGGCTTTTGATTCGGCGCCGGCGGGTCCAGGCTCACCGCGTGGTGATGCTCACGGCGGCGGCGCTGGTGGTGGGCTTCTTTCTGTCCTACGTCAGCAAGACGCTGTTTTACGGCGATACCGCGTTTGGGGGCCCGGCGCGGCTTACCACCGCCTATCAGGTGTTTCTTCAAACGCAGACGCTCTTTGCCACGGGTGCCGCGATCATGGGCATCATTACGCTGAGGCGGGCGCTTGCTCGCCACTTTCGCGCCCACCGCCTCATTGCACCGTGGACGGCCGCCGCGTGGTTTGTGACCGTGGTATCGGGCCTCGGGGTGTTTAGTTTGCTGTACCTGGTATTTCCGCCCGGGCCTACAACGATCAATCTCCTGAAGGTGTTTGGCATATGACCGGGCCCGGCTCTGCGGCGTCCGCGCTGCGCCGGTGGACGGATGTAGCCACGGTGGGCCTGTTCATCGTGATTTTGCTTGGCTTTTTGGACACGTTCACATTCTCGGCCCTAGGCTGCGGCCGCGAGTGGCCGCTGTGCAACGGGGGTGTGACCCCAGGCCCCAGCACCCAGGCTCAGGTGGAATATTGGCACCGGGCTATTACCGGGGTGGCGGGCATTCTGGCGGTGGTGGTGGTCGTTTGGGCTTGGCGGCGCTACCGGCATCCCCTCGAAGTGCGGCTGTTTGGCGCCATTGCGCTGGTGTTTGTCGGCGTGCAGGCCACGCTGGGCGCGATAGCGGTGTTTGCCCCGGAGTCCGCGCCGATTATGGCCCTGCACTTTGGCTTCGCGCTGCTGGCGTTTGCGGGCCTGGGGCTGATGGACATCGTGCTGCGCCAGCTGGAGCGGCCCGAGACGGGCTGGGAATTTCGCCAGCGCGGACTGTCGCCCGGCTTGCAGCGCTACATTTGGGCGGTGCTGCTGTACGCACTGGCACTGATTTATTGGGGAACGTATGTAGCGCATCGGGGAGCCGGCGAAGCCTGCCAAGGCTGGCCCTTGTGCAACGGCCTGCTGTGGCCCGGCTTTCACGGACTAGAGGCGTTGATTTTTCTGCACCGCCTGGGGGCGCTGGCCTTAGGGATTCTGCTTGGCGCTCTGCCTTGGGTGGCGCGGCGTGACCGGGACGCCCGCCCCGACCTGTGGCGAGGCGCCCTCGTGGTGCTCGTGCTGGTCGCGCTGCAGATTGGCAGCGGCGCCTACTTGATTTTGTCGCACCTGGCGGTCAATGCGGAGATGTTGCATGTGTCGCTGGTGACGGCCCTGTGGCTGGGCTTGTCGTATCTAGCGGTGCAGGCCCTACCCCCGAGCCAGCCCCGGCCGCAGTCAGGGCGGAGCGGCGCCTCATGAGAAGGCGGGGGCCGCGCGGCGAGCCCCTGCACGTAAGCTGGACCCGCCTGACCGCTTATTTGCTGGGTGTGTTTGTAGGGGCGCTGGACACCAGTGTGGTGGGCCCCATCTTTCCCCTGCTGGAGCGGGCGTTCCACACCACCCTGGCCTGGACCGCGTGGACGGTTACGATTTACACCGTCGCCTACGTATCCTCCACGGTCCTGGCGGGTGGCTTGGGCGACCGGCTGGGCCACCGGCGCATGGTGGGATACGGGGTCGCAGCTTTTGGGGTGGCGTCGCTGCTGGCCGCTCTGTCGCCGTCCCTGCCCGTGTTTCTGGCGGCCCGACTCATTCAGGGGGCCGGCGCGGGCGCGGTCTATCCCAATGCGCAGGCCGAAGGCTTAAAGCAGTTTCCTCAAAGCCGCCAAGGCTTGGGCCTGGGCATCTTCGGGGCCGTCTTTGGCGTGGCCAGCATCGTGGGGCCGGTGTTGGGCGGCGCCATTGGCCAATATCTCTCCTGGCCCTTTGTGTTCGCCCTCAATGTTCCGCTGGCGGCCCTGGTGTGGCGGCTGGTGACCCAGCTTGACGAGGCCGGCGCCGCAGCCGAAGCGGGGGCGGTCCCCGACTGGGTGGGCGGGCTGCTGTTCTCCGGCGTGCTCGCGGCGGTGCTGCTGGCGCTAGCCGCGAGCGGAGCCGTGCGCTACCCGCTGCTGGCGGCGGCCGTCCTGCTGGGGCTGGCTTTCTACCGGCGGCAGCAGCGGGTGCGGGTGCCGTTTTTGAATCTCCGCCCGCTGGCCGACGGGTCCGGTGTGGCGCTGGTGATCGGCGCCGCGCTGATAGGCCTTGATTTGGCCGCGGCGGTGTTTGTCCCCACGCTGGTCCAGCGCGACTTGCATTTCTCGGTGCTGTCGTCGGGGTTAGCGCTCCTGCCGGCCGCGTTTACCGGCGCCGCGCTGGCGGGAGCCGGCGGCATCATGGTGGACCGCGTCGGGCCGCGGAAGGTGCTGATGCTGGGCCTGGCTCTGGCCACGGTGGGCGGCGTGCTGTTGGCGTGGCCGCCACTCACGGCGATCCGGTTTTTTTCCGCGATGGTTGCACTGGGGGCGGGTACCGCGCTCACCATGGGGGCCCCTTTAAATCGCTTGGGCATGGCGCTTTATCGTGCGGACGAAGTGGGCCAGGCGCTTGGCCTGATGGCCGTCTTTCGCTCGCTGGGGTTGGCCGTCGGGCCCGTCGTGCTGGCGCTGGCTATGGCGGTTCACGGATTCACGGGGCTTTTTGGGCTCATGGCAGCATCCTCCCTGGCGGGCGTGATTTTGTTCTCGACACTGGCCGACCGGGGCTCTGTGTCCCGGCGCCGGGATCGTCCCCGCCCTTCGTGACTGCGGAAGCGCCCCGCTCCTTCTTGGCGAGTGATGCCGAACCGTGTCGAAAAATATGGTAAGTTTTGACGTGGAACTGGCAGGACTTTTCTGAGCCGGGATCGAACGCCTTGCTGTCGGGGTGAGGGATTGACGACGGGGGGTGCCCAGTGCCAACGAGAGTGCTGATCGCGGACGACAATCGCGAGTTTTGCGAGCTGCTCAGAGAAGTCATCGCGGCCGAAGACGGGCTGGAAGTCGTGGGGATGGTCCATCACGGGGTGGACCTGCTGGAGTTTCTGGCGGCGAGTGCCGTGGATGTGGTGGTGCTGGACATTATCATGCCGCACTTGGATGGGATTGGGGTGCTGGAGCGGCTCGCGGAGGTGGACCCGGTGGACCGGCCCAAAGTGTTGGTGCTGACGGCGTTTGGGCAGGAGACCATGACGCAGCGGGCGCTGGAGCTGGGCGCCGACTACTACATCCTGAAGCCGTTTAACTTGAAAGTGCTGGCGGCCCGGATTCGCCAGGTGGGCGGCACTGGCGCTGCGGACCGCCGGCCCATGGGCAACTTTGGAATGTCCAGCGGCACCAAAGTTCAGCTGCTGCCGGTCCGGCACCTGGACGTGGAAGTCACTAACATCATCCACGAGATTGGGATCCCGGCGCACATCAAGGGCTATCTGTATCTGCGAGATGCCATCATCATGGTGATCGAGCGCGTCGACTTGCTGTCGGGCGTAACGAAGGAGCTGTACCCAGCAATTGCGGTGCAGTACAAAACCACGCCCAGCCGCGTGGAGCGGGCTATTCGGCATGCCATTGAAGTGGCGTGGAGCCGCGGGAATGTAGACGTCATCAACAGCATCTTCGGCCATACGGTTAACCGAGACCGTGGCAAGCCGACCAACTCCGAGTTCATTGCCATGGTGGCCGACCGGCTGCGCATGCAGATGAAAGCCAGCTGACCAGACACAGATCGCCTGCACACCGATGGGGGGCCCGAAGCCGCCCCTTCGGTGTGCCTGTGCGGCGCCCGCGGCACTCGCAAGTTGTATTGAGGGGGAGCGGTGTGCGATCATTACGGGGTGGGTGCCAGGCGACGCAGTGAGCCTGGCTGGCGCGAAAGGAGTGACTTCCCGTAGCCACGATGAATGTATTCGAAGCGATGCGCGAGCACGGTCATGAAGAGGTCGTGTTCTGGTATGACCGGACCACCGGGCTCCGCGCGATTGTGGCGATACACGACACCTCCATGGGGCCCGCGCTGGGGGGCTGTCGGCGCTGGCACTACGCCACGGAAGAGGAGGCGCTGACCGACGCGCTGCGCCTGTCGCGGGGGATGACGTTCAAAAACGCCGCCATGGGGCTGGATTTGGGCGGCGGCAAATCGGTGATTTGGGCGGAGGCGGACGCTCCGAAGTCAGAGGCCATGCTGCGCAGCTTTGGCCGCCTGGTGGAAAGTTTGGGCGGCCGGTACATAACCGCCGAGGATGTTGGCATCAACGCGGAGGATATCGCGACGATGGCCCGCGAGACGCGATTCGTGGGGGGCCTGAAAGAAACCAGCGGCGATCCCTCGCCCGCAACTGCGCTGGGGGTACTGGAAGGCATTAAGGCCTGCCTGGCCAGCGTGTACGGGTCGCCATCGCTAGCGGGGCGCCACGTGGCCATCCAGGGACTGGGGCACGTGGGCGCCGTCCTGGCGCGCATGCTGCACGAGGCGGGGGCCCAGCTGACGGTGGCGGACATCACGGGCGCGCAGGCCGAGCGCGTAGCGGCGGAGCTGGGCGCCGCCGTCGTGCCGCCGGATGCGATTTACGACGTGGCCTGCGATGTGTTTGCGCCGTGCGCCCTGGGCGCCATCATCAATGATGACACGATTCCCCGGCTGGCGTGCCGCATTGTGGCCGGATCCGCCAACAACCAGCTAAAGGAGCCCCGGCATGGGGATGCGCTGCGGGCCCGGCACATTCTCTACGCGCCGGACTTCGTCATTAACGGGGGTGGGGTGGTCAATGTGGCCGATGAGCTGCACCCCGATGGCTATCACCCCGATCGCGCCTACCAAAGGGTGGCACAAATTGGACAGCAAGTGGCGGAAGTGATACGAATCGCGGAGCAGGAAGATATTCCGACCTATGAAGCGGCGGATCGGCTCGCACTGGCGCGGCTGGATCAGATTGGCCGGGTGCGCCGAACGTACCTGCCTGAATAACGTTTCGACGGAGGCATGCCATGGCCAAGCGGACCACACGGCCGCAGGTGAACCCCGAGGCGGAGCCCGGGGTTCCCAGCGAGTCTCCGCGCCCAAAGGACCCTGATCGGGTGTCGGTGGAGGATATCGAAGATCTGCTGACCAAGCTGCCCGGCGTGCACCGCGCCCGCGTGGCAGTCAATGATGTCGGCTACATCGAAGAGGTCCACGTGCTGGCCACCGACCGGCGGGCTCCCAAGCAAGTCGTGCGGGACATTGAGAGCCTGCTGGCAGCAAAGTGGGCGATTCGAATTGATCACAAGCGCATTTCGGTGGCCCAGGTGCGAGGCATGGAAGAGTACCTGGACTTGGGCGAGCTGGCTGTGCAAAGCTTTCGCATGGACCTGGACAAAGAAACGGGGCTGTTGACCGCCGGCGTCACCTGCATGCTGGCCAATGATCCCCAGCGCCTTATCGAGGGGCGCTTCCTCGGGCGGAATTTGCCCAGCCAGCAAGCCACGGCCTTGGTCGCGGCCGTGGTGAATGCGATCGAGCAGGTGCCCGGGGTGGCGTCCGCCATCGCGGTGCGCGGGGTCGTGGAGTGTCGGCTGGGCGACCAGGCGGTGCTGAACGTCGGCTTGGCGTATTTGAACTTTCGCCAGAAGGAAGATTTGGCCGTGGGTGTGGCCGTGATTCGGGGCGATTTGCATCGGGCAGCGGTCGAAGCCACCATGGACGCCTACGAGCGGACGCTGCGCTATCCGCCCCCGCCGCCGGTGCTGCCGCAGGATTACTTTCGGTGAGCGCGCCGCGCTGGGTGCGCATCGGCACGCTTGGCGAGCCGCCGGCGGAGCGGGATGCCGGCGGCGAGCCGCTGGAGTCGGCGGAGGCTCTAGCCGCCGGCCCCCGGGAGGACGAGGGGGCCCCCGGGGGTGCGGCCAGCATGGCGGTGGACCCTGCATGCCCGGACGGAGACGGCAAGGCCGAGTCCCCGGGCGGGGACACCGCCGTGAGTCCGGCGTTCTGGGCGGGGGCCCTGCTGGCGGCGCCAGTCGCCGACTTAGAGCACCAGCTGCTGGCGCGCTGGCGTGACGAGCGGCGCCGGGTCATGGTGGTGCTGTCGGGTGGATCGCCGTTTGCCGCTCAGATCGTGGGCGCCGGCCAGCACGTGCTGTACGTGGCGGATGCTAGTGGGCAGGGGCGTCTGATTTACCGATGGGCCATTCGGGAGCTGATCCCTCTCGACGAGTGACGCACGTTGAGCCGGCATGCGAGCCTTCGCCTGCAGCGCACCGCGCCACCCACTCCCCGAGCGTGCAGTCCGACGGCCACGATGCAATCCACTGCAGGACCACGGACGCGGGCCCTGCCACCCAAATTCCTCGCTGTGGCGCCATGGCCCTGCCCCCCAACCAGTCGTCTTCAACAGGGCCGCGCTAAGGTTACGCACCTGCCATCCATATATTCTCTCCGCGCGCTCCGCCATTCATGAATGGGCGGCCAAGCCCGTAGGCTCGGGGGGAGGGATCGCGTGGGGGGGAACCCTGGGCAGGCGTGGAACCGCTGGTGGGATGAGCACAGGGCCTACAGCCTCTTGGTTATGGCCGGATTCCTCCTGGGCACTTTGCTAGGGGCACTGGCGGTCAACGTGCTGCCGCTGGCCGAGACCGCGACCCTGGCCAGTTCCGTGCGCCAGCTGGTGTCCGTCTCCGCCGGGCCCGGCCTGCCGCCGGGACCGGTGTTTCTGGCGGCCGCGGGCAGCAACCTCAAGGTGCTGGGACTGATTTATGTTTTGAGCCTGTCCGTGGCCGGACTGCCCTTGGTGCTGCTGGCGGTGCTGTTTCGAGGCTTTGTCCTGGGCTTTGCCTTGGCGCTGCTCCTGACCATGATGCCCGCCGGCGGCGTCGGCCTCGCGCTGGTGGCCGTGGTGCTGCCCAACCTCCTGCTGGTCCCGGCGTGGCTGGCGGCGGGCTCAGGCGGCGTGGCCTTCTCCTGGCACCTGCTGTCTCGGCCAGCATGGCGGGGCCGCGGCCGCTTGTGGGAGGCATTTGGCGCCTATACCGCAGTAGCGCTCGTGGCAGGCATGGCAGTGCTGGTCGGCAGTGGCACGGAGGCGGTAGTGACGCCGTGGCTGATGCGAAGCTTAGTTCACTTTGGGGTGTAGCGCCTCTCGCCCGCGACCGTCGGTATGCTATAGTGAGCCGTGGTTACAGACCTGACGGAGAGGGGCTCCTCACGTGCAAATTGGCCTGCCGCGCGAGATCAAGAGTGACGAAAATCGGGTGGCGCTGACGCCCGGTGGGGTTCAGACGCTGGTGCGGGATGGACATGCTGTGCTGGTGCAGACGGGCGCTGGCAGCGGCAGTGGATTTGAGGATGAGGACTACCAGCACGCGGGAGCTCAGCTGGTGGCGGACGCTGCGGCGGCGTGGTCGGCCGATATGGTGGTGAAGGTGAAGGAGCCGCTGGAGGCGGAGTATCAGTTCTTTCGCCCGGACCAAATTTTGTTTACCTACTTGCATTTGGCCCCGGTCCCGGCGCTGACCGGTGCGCTGGTGGAGCGCGGAGTGACCGCGGTCGCCTATGAAACGGTTCAGCTGCCGGACGGATCCCTGCCCCTGTTGACCCCGATGTCGGAGGTGGCTGGGCGGATGGCGCCGCAGCTGGGGGCGCAGTTTTTGGAGCGGCCGCACGGCGGGCGCGGCATTTTGCTGGGCGGGGTGGCGGGCGTGCGCCCGGGCCGCGTCACCGTCGTCGGCGGGGGCATTGTGGGCACCAATGCGGCACGCATCGCGATGGGGCTGGGGGCTGAGGTGACGATTTTGGACATTAACGCGGACCGCCTGCGGCAGCTGGACGACCTGTTTGGCGGCCGGCTGCACACGCTCATGTCCAATGAATTTAACATTGCCGACGCGGTGGCAGAATGCGACCTGCTGGTGGGGGCGGTGCTGATCCCCGGTGCGCGCGCGCCGCATTTGGTCACCGAGGAGATGGTGCGGAGCATGAGGTCGGGGTCAGTCATTATCGACGTGGCGATTGATCAAGGCGGCAGCATCGCGACGATTGACCGGGTGACGACACATTCCCAGCCCACGTACGAGCGGCATGGCGTCATTCACTATGCCGTGGCCAACATGCCCGGCGCGGTCCCACGCACCTCGACGATGGCCCTCACCCACGTGACCCTCCCGTACGCGCGGGCCCTGGCGGGGCGCGGGGTGCGGCGGGCGATGGCGGAGGCGGCGTCCTTGCGGCATGGCCTCAACACGTATCGCGGCCGCGTCACGCATGAGGCGGTGGCGGTGGCGCATGGCGTGGAGTACGTGCCGGCCGAAACCGTGTTAGCGGTGCCGTAGGCGTCGGACTTTCGGCGGCGATCCCAGGCACCGAAGGCCGTGCGCTGGACACCTTCGCGTGGCAGCGAGCAGGAACGGCCCCCGCCATGTCGAAGCACTGCGGGCATATGAGCATGGACTGGGAAGCCGCCATCGGCCACTATCTGGACTACCTGGCGTTGGAGCGTGGGCTGTCCCGCAATACCTTGGCAGCCTATGAGCGGGACCTGCGCGACTACGCGCTGTTTGCCGCGGGCGGAGCGGGCGGGGAGGGGGACGACCCGGTCGCGTCGGTGCTGGAATACCTGCGGCACCTGCAGGCCCAGGGGCGCAGTGCGGCGACTCTCGCCCGGCGCCTGGCCGCCCTCAGGTCATTTTTTGGATACCAGGAGGACTTGGCGGGCGCGGGTCCCGATCCCACCCGCCACCTGTCGTCGCCGCGGCTGGCGCGGCCGCTGCCTCGGGTGCTGACAGTTGAGCAAGTAGAAGCGATGCTGGCGGCTTGCCGCCTGAGCGACCCCGTCGGCCTGCGCGATCGAGCTATCTTAGAGCTGCTGTACGCGACGGGCCTGCGCGTCAGTGAGCTCGTCGCGCTCACGGTGGATGACTGGGACACCACGCCGCCGCGCCTTCGGTGCCGAGGCAAAGGCGACAAGGAACGCCTGATCCCCGTGGGACAGGCGGCGGTGCAGGCGGTGGAGCACTTTTTAGCCGCAGGCCGGGGCCGCTTGGGGGCGTGTGCGGCCAAGCCATCGGGAGCCCTGTTCGTGAACCGGCGCGGACGGCCTCTGACCCGCCAAAGCGTGTGGAAGCTGGTCAAGAAGCATGCCGCCGCCGCCGGCATTGCAACTCTGGTGACGCCGCACACGCTCCGACACTCCTTTGCGACCCACCTGCTGGAGAACGGGGCAGACTTGAGAGCGGTGCAGGAGATGCTGGGCCACTCCGACATCTCCACCACCCAAATTTACACGCACGTGAGTCGGGCACGGCTGAAAGCGGTGTACGACCGGGCCCATCCCCGCGCCTGACGCCGGGCTGGTTCCAACGAAGCGGTCGGCGGAGGGGAGGCAGACGAATGCGCATTTGCTTAGTGGTGATTGATTCGGGCGGGGTTGGTGCGGCGCCTGACGCAGACCGCTACGGCGATGGCGGAGCCAATACGCTGGAGCATGCGTTAGCCGCTGCACCCAGGGCCCTGCCGCACTTGGCTGCCATGGGGCTCGGGGAGCTGATTTCCCTGACCGGGACATCCCCCGCACCGCTGGTCGGGTCTGCGGTGCGGTGTCATCCGGTGGCGGCGGGCAAGGACACTCTGGCCGGTCACTGGGAGATGATGGGCGCCATTGTCAGCGAGCCGTTTCGCACGTATCCCGACGGGTTTCCGGCGCCGGTGGTGCGGGCCCTGGAAGCGGCGTTTGGGCGCCCGATCCTCGGCAACCGGCCGGCATCGGGCACCGCCATCATCGAGGAATTGGCCGAGCCGCACTTCGCCACCGGCAGCCCCATCGTTTACACGTCGGGCGACAGCGTGCTCCAGATTGCGGCCCACGAAGACGTGGTGCCGCTCGAGACGCTATATGGTTGGTGCGCCGCCGCACGCGCGATTATGCAGGGAGGCGATTTGGTGGGCCGGATCATTGCGCGGCCGTTCAGGGGCCGGCCGGGCGCACTGGTGCGCACGGCTCACCGGCACGACTGGACCGTGCCGCCGCCTGACGACGTGTTTACGGCCCGCCTGGCGGACCGGGGCATCCACACGGTAGCCGTCGGCAAAATCTGGGATATATTTTCGGGGGTGGGATTCCGGGAGCGTGTGGCGACCCGCTCCAATCGGGATGCGCTGGAAAAGACCCTGCCCCATCTCAGCGCCGGCCCGGAGCATGCCTTGGTGTTTGTCAATCTGGTAGACTTTGACTCGCAGTTTGGACACCGCCGCGATGCGGCGGGCTATGCCCAAGCGCTGCAGGAGCTGGATGCGTGGGTGCCCGAGGCGCTGGACGCCGTGGGGCGCGCGGGGCAGTTGTGGATTACGGCCGACCACGGCTGCGACCCCACGGCAGCGGGCTCGGACCACACGCGCGAGGACGTGCCCTGGCTGGCAGCAGGTGCCCAGGTGGTGCCGCACGTGGGGCGGCCGTGCCGCACGCTAGCTGACATCGCCGCGACGATGGCAGACGCCTGGGCGATTCCAGGACCGCGGGCGGGGCAGTCGCGATGGAAGGAGCTGACGGGTGAGCGACTTTCGTGAGGTGCTGCGCGCTGCTAGATCTCCGGCGCCGCTCGATGCGGAGCACTTTGGCCGGGTGGCCGCTGCCGCTGCGGACCCGACCTCGCCGGACTATCAGCTGGCGGCGTGGCTGGCGACAATTTACCTGCGCGGCTTGTCCACCGAAGAAACGTTTCTCTTGACCATGGCGATGGCGCAGTCCGGAGGGCCGGTGGTCCCATCCCCGGGACGGGTGGATAAGCACTCCACCGGAGGGGTTGGCGATAAGGTGACGCTGGTGGTGGCGCCCCTGGTTGCGTCGCTGGGCATCCCGGTCGCGAAGATGTCGGGCCGCGGCCTGGCCCACACCGGGGGCACTTTGGACAAGCTGGAAAGCATCCCGGGGTTCCGCGTACATCTGGCCCGGCGGGAGTGGGCTCGGCTGGTTGACCGCGTGGGGCTGGCGGTGGCCGCGCAGAGCGAAGAGCTGGCGCCATCCGATGGCCGGCTGTACGCGCTCCGCGATGCCACGGCCGCCGTGGATTCCCCCGCGCTGATCGCGTCGTCCATCCTGTCCAAAAAGATTGCCGGCGGCGCTCCGGCTTTGGTGCTGGACGTGAAGGTTGGCCGGGGATCGTTCAATGCGTCGGAAGAGGCAGGGCGGCACCTGGCACAGCTTATGCTGGCCCTGGCCCAACGGGCGGGCCTTCATGCCGCGGCCTTGCTCACGAACATGGAGGAGCCGCTGGGCCATGCGGTGGGCAACGCGCTGGAAGTGAACGAGGCGTGGGCGGCGCTGACAGGCCAGGGACCCCCGGACCTGCGGACCGTGGCGACCGCCGTCGCGGGCGCCATGGTGGAGGTCGCGGAGGCGGGGCAAGCGCCGATCACCTACGAGGCGGCGCGGGAGCGCGTGAGCGCGGCGTGGGACGCCGGCCGGGGGGCAGAAAAATTTTTGGAGTGGGTGGCCGCGCAAGGCGGCGACGCCCGCCAGGTGGAGCGAGGTCTGCCCGTGGCGGAATCAGCCGCCCTGGCGTGGGACGGGCCGGCGGGGTGGGTGGCCCGCGTGGACCCGCTGGCGATTGGCGAAGCGGCCATGCAGCTGGGGGCGGGCCGGCGTGTGCAAGCCGACCGCGTCAATGCGCGCGTGGGGGTGGACATCCGCGTCAAGGCCGGTGATCGGCTGGCCCCGGGCTGCCCGCTGGGCCATGTGTATGGCGAAACGGCCGCCGAGCGCGAGCGGGCCGCAGCTCAGGTGCGGGCCGCCGTGGAGTGGTCCGAGGCGCCAGTGGCCGGCCACCCGATGGTCTTGGACACCCTCTGGCCCCCGGATTAGGCGCGGGCCGCCGGCCGATACTACTGCCGACAATCCCGGGAGAGGGGCCGGCAGCGATGACGGGTTCAACGTGGTGGCGTGGCGCGAGGCGGTGGACGGCGCTGGCGGTTGGGTATGCGACGCTGGTCAGCGGGCCGATGGCGGGTGCGGCGGCGCCCCCGGCGGCACCGCCGCCGGCCGTCAGTGCGCGGGCGTCGGTGCTCCTTGACGGGCACAGCGGTCAAGTCCTGGCCAGCACTTACCCGGACCGTGAGCTGCCCATGGCGTCTGTTACCAAACTGATGACGCTGGTGCTGGCCTTTCGCGCCATCGCCCGCGGGCAGGTGCGCCTGTCTGACTGGGTCCCCGTCAGCGAAGAAGCGTACCGGACCGAGGGCAGTCAAATTTGGCTGGAGCCTGGCGAGCGACTGACTCTTGAGCAGATGCTGACGGCGATCGCTGTGGGTTCCGCCAACGATGCATCGGTTGCGGTGGCGCAGTTTTTGGCGGGCTCGACGGGGGCCTTTGTATCGGAGATGAACCGCGAGGCGGCGCGCCTGGGCATGCGGCATACGCACTTTGACAATCCCCATGGCCTGCCATCGCTGCAGCACTACAGCACGGCGGCGGATTTGGGGCGCTTGGCGATGGCGGCGGTGCGCATGCCGGGCCTGCTGGCGGCCACCTCTGGGTGGCAAAACCGCACCATTCGGAATGGGAAGGGCGGCACCCTGTGGTTGGTGAACCAAAATCGGCTGCTGCGCACCTACCCCGGGACCGATGGCTTGAAAACCGGGTACACCCGCTCCGCCCGATTCTGCCTCGTGGCCACCACGCAGCGGCGGGGCACGCGCCTCATCGCCGTGATTCTGGGCGCTCCGACGTCGCTGGCGCGGTTCCGTGATGCCGCGGCGCTGATGTCGTGGGGCTTCAGCCACTTTCAGTCGGTTGCGGTGGTGAGCGTGCGGGCCCGCATGGGCATGGTGGGCGTGATCCGGGGGCGGGCGCGCCGCGTGGCCGCTGTGGCGCAGCGAAGCCTCTGGCTGACCGAGCGCCGCGGAGCAGTTCCGGCACGCGTCCATGTGATGCTGCCCCGGACCGTGGAGGCACCGGTGCGCGCGGGCCAGCGCCTGGGGTCGGCCGTGGTGCAGCCGGCGGGCGGCGCGACCCGGACCATTCCGCTGGTAGCGGACGCGCCCGTGCCGGCGGTGGGGCTGCCGGAGTTGTTTTGGCGCTTTTTCCGAGCCATTGTGGCGGTGGGGGGAGGCCGATGACGACCGGGAGGAGGCCGTCGGGTCCTGAGCCGCCCAGGCTATCGGCCGCACCCATTGTCGCCGTCGTGCGGCGGCTCACCGAGCTGTCGGACGAGTTGCGCGGCCAGCTGGGCGAGGCCGAATCGGACTGGGCGCACGAAGCCTCGTCGTATGACAACCATCCCGCCGACAATGCCACCACGGTGTCTGACCGGGAGCGGGATGTCGGCCTGGTGCGAGGCTTGGACCGCCACCTAGCAGAGGCGCGGCGGGCACTCGAGAAGTGGCAGGAACATAGCTATGGCCAGTGCGACCGCTGCGGGGTGGCGATTTCGATGCCTCGCCTCCAGGCGCGGCCGGAGTCCATTTGGTGCCTCCGGTGCGCCGAGCAAGGCAGCGCAGAGACCGAGGCCACCGCCCGGCCCACAGAAGAGGACAGAGTGCCGGTGCCGTATGGGGCCTTGTACAGCCGGGATCCAGCGGAAGAGGCGGGCAGCGACTTTCTGCAGGGGGTGATGCAGTGGGGATCCTCCGACAGCACAGAGGAAGGGCCGCCTGCCATGGATGCCGAGGAGATGTTCGTGGGATTCCAGGAGCCCCAAAACACGGTGCAGCCCATCGAACGCTATGGGGACAGCGAGGGCGCGGTGCTGTGGGACGCGGTGCGCAACGGTCGGCGGGGTGGGCTATGGACCCGCACGCCGGGCGACGTGTGGGACGACACGGCGGACCTGGCCGAAACCGAGCCGCCGGAGGAAGGAGGGGGCGAGGCGCTGCCGTGAGCAGTGGCGGCCGTGCGGCCGGTTTCGCCGCGTTCATGCTATATTGGCGTCGCGGGGCGATGGCGCCCGACAATTTTAGAATCGGCGGGCAGGGGGAAACATGGGCGGCGCGGAGCGGCTGATTCGCATTAACGGCCAAGGGCTGTGGGAAGTGGCGCCCAGTGTGACTGGGGTCCAGCTGGATTCCCGGGCGGTGAAGCCGGGGGACGTGTTCGTGGCCATTTTGGGATTGCACGAAGACGGCCATCAGTATTTGGAGGACGCGGCGCGACGCGGTGCGGTGGCGGCGCTGGTGGAGCGGCCCATGCCGGCGCCTCTGCCGACGCTGGTGGTGCCATCGGCGCGGCGGGCTGCGGCCGAGCTCGCGGCGGCGGTCTATGGATACCCGAGCCGCCAGCTGCTGGTGACCGGTGTGACAGGCACCAACGGCAAAACGTCGGTGGTGTATTGGCTGCGCCAGCTGCTGGAGGGGTACGGCCTGGCGTGTGGCATGCTGTCCAGTGTGCGCAACGTGACGGGCCGCGACCGGGAAGGCGATGCGCGGCTCACGACCCCGGAGGCGCCCGATGTGCAGGGCGCCTTGGCGCAAATGGCGGCCAACGGCTTTGGGCGAGCGGTGCTGGAGGTGTCGTCCCACGGCCTCGTGCAACATCGGGTGGATGCCATCGGGTTTTCGGTGGCGGTGCTGACAAATATTACGCGCGAGCATCTGGACTATCACGGGACGATGGAAAATTACGTGGCCGCCAAGGCCCGCCTGTTCACGGATTTGCTTCAAGACGACGGCGTGGCCGTCCTGAATGCCGATGATCCGCACGCGATTGAGCTGGCGCCGGCCGTGGCGGCCCGGGTGCTGACCTATGGCGTGATGCGGGGAGATGTGCGCGCCCGCATCGAGCACGAATCGCCGCACGCGAGTGACATTACGCTGATGGTCGCCGGGGCGCCGGGCGTGGCGGTGCGCGTGCCGTTTCCGGGGCGCTACAACGTATACAACACGTTAGGAGCCATTGCCGCCGCGCTGGCCCAGGGGGTGCCCGCGGAAGCCGCCGCTGCCCAGGTGGGCCGGTTGGAGGAAGTGCCGGGGCGGCTGGAGATGGTGTCGGACGCGGGTGGGGTTCGCGTTATGGTCGACTATGCTCACACGCCTGATGGGCTGGAGCAGGTGCTGCATACGGTCCGGCGCCTGGCGGGCTCGGCGGGCCGGATTTGGCTCGTGTTTGGCGCGCGGGGAGGCCGGGACCGGGGCAAGCGGCCGCTCATGGGGAGCATTGCGGGCCGGCTGGCGGATCGAGTGGTCCTGACCGCCGACAGCCCCCACGAAGAGGATCCGGCGGCGATTGCGGCGGAGCTGGCGGAAGGGCTGACCGCAGTGGGGTGCCGGCCGTTTGCCGTGGAGCTGGACCGGGAAGCCGCCATCCGCTTGGCGGTTCGCAGCGCCACGGCCTGTGATGTCGTCCTCATTACCGGGCGCGGGCCCGAGCGCGAGCAAATTGTCGGGGATCGGCACGTGCGGCTGGACGACCGCGACGTGGTGCGGCGCGTGGTGGCCGAGGGCACCACGTCGGTGGCGCCTTGATGGCGGAGCCCAAACCGCTGTCGGTGACCGTGGTGGTGCCGGTGTACAACAACGCGGACACCGTGGTGGCCGCCATCCAGTCAGCGCTGGAGCAGGTGCCGCCGCCGGCAGAAGTGCTGGTGGTGGATGACGGGTCCACAGACGGCAGCGCCGCGGCCGTTCGCCAAGCATTTGCGGGGGACGCCTCGGTTCGCTTGATTCAGCAGGACAACGCCGGGCCTAGCCGCGCGCGCAACCGCGGCATCGAGGAGGCCAGCCAGCCGTACTTGGCCTTTTTGGACGCGGACGACGAGTGGCTGGCGGACAAGCTGGCGCTGCAGAGCCGTGTCTTGGCGGCGGAGCCGTCCGTCGGGCTGGTCGCGTGCGACTGGGTCCGCGAGCGGCCCGACACGGGGGAGCGGGTGCACGCGGCGGCCGGGCCGCCGTGGTCCCGGCTCACCTATCGGGACTGCTTGGTGCTCAATCGGTTTCAGACCTCGACGGTCCTGATGCGCACGGCGCTGGCCCGATCGCTGGGCGGCTTCGACGCCACGGTCGACGGGGCCGAGGACTGGGATTTGTGGGTGCGCACCGCCCAGGCTGCGGGCGTCGTGAAGCTGAACCGCGCGCTGGTGGTGTATCGGGATGTGGCGACCGGCTACAGCAAGGATGTGTGGCGCGTGTACCAGACCATGCATCGCTTGCTGGACAAGCATCGGGCCACCGCCCCGCAGGGATTTCGCACGATCGAAGCGTGGCACCATCTGCGATTTTTTGTGGCCTTATATCTAATGGGTGAGCGCGCGCGTGCGCGCGCGGCCCTGGCAGCGGCGCTGGCGCCGCGGCTCCGGTGGCGCGTGCCTGCGGCGACGGTCGCTTATCTGGTGCCATTTTTGTACCGCCGCCGCAGGCGGCGGGCGTAGGCTACGGCGTGGCGCGCTTTCGGCGAGCCGAAAAAAAGTTGCGGCGCGGGTGTTGCATCTGGCGCGGAAGGAGCGTAACATAGCGACTGCTGTCCGACCGGCGGGCGACTGCGGGGCGGCGCGGACCTTGACAACTGAATCGGAGGGTTTTCGGACTCTAGGTTTCGTGAAGCGCTAGCGGCCAGCGGGGCAACCCGGTGGGCGCGTTCGGTGTACAGGAGAGTTTGATCCTGGCTCAGGACGAACGCTGGCGGCGTGCCTTATGCATGCAAGTCGAGCGCTCGCGGGCTGGCAACGGCGCGCGGGAGCGGCGGACGGGTGAGGAACACGTGGGGCATCTGGCCTTGAGTGGGGGATAGCGGCGGGAAACGGCCGATAATCCCGCATACGGTCGGGCGGTGCAAGGCCGCCCGAGGAAAGCGCGGCGGAAGCCGGGCGCTCGAGGGGGGACCCGCGGCCCATTAGCTAGTTGGCGGGGGCAGGGCCCACCAAGGCGACGATGGGTAGCCGGCCTGAGAGGGTGGACGGCCACACTGGGACTGAGACACGGCCCAGACTCCT
>JAJZWV010000074.1 GCA_021846505.1 Bacillota bacterium | reverse complement strand
GCCTCATGCCCCGCTCCCCTGCCGCGGCTGGGCGCGTGGTCCGTGTCGCGAAGGGCCGCCGGGTTCTTGCGGTCGGCCCGAGATCCCGGCCTGGGCCCCCTGCTGGGGTGGTGGGCGGAGATGGATCGGCGACTCGGTGCGTTGGCGAACGATCAACTGCGGCCTTGCCATGGGGATGCACATCCCGCCAACCTCCTGCCGGGCCCCAGCGGCTGGCACTGGACCGACTTCGAAGACGCGGCCCTCATGCCACCCCTGTGGGATCAGGCGTCGATCGCCGCCAATGGATGGCTCCTGCAGGGGAGCGGCCATCCCCTGGTCCAAGCGACGGCGGCCTCGCTGCCGAGCCCCGAGGATCGGGAGCAATGGGAGCGGGCGGTGTGGGCGCGCGCGGTGCTCAGCACCGTGGTCAATACGTGGTGGGCGCGCACCGGCGCGGGGGATGCCGCCTTCGCGGCCCTGCAGCGGACTCGGCTGCCGGCGCTCGCGCGGGACCTGGGCGTTCAGTGAGGCAAGGGCAGCCGGGCCGCTACACCCGGCCAATCAAGGCCGTGGCATCACCACCGAAGATGCGCCGGCGCTTCCACGGGGGCGGGGTCGCTGCCAGCTGCCAAGCGCGGAGCTTCCAGTGCGGGAACATGAACCAGGGGGTGCTCAAGGTCCAGCAGTCCCAATACACCCAGTCCGGCGTGGGAACCCCGTCGCGAACGGTCAGGAACTCCACCGCGGCGGCCATAAAGCAGGCCCAGCGGTGGAGGTGCCCCGTGTCACCCGCTTCATCATATGCATTATGTTCTGTTGCATCTGTGATGGGCGCATCGGCGATGGGCATTTCCACCAGCAGAGCCCGCCGCTGAGGATCCGGGAATCGCCGCCAGTCGTCCAGGAAGTTTCCCAGGGCGATCCGCGGCGTGCCCTCGGACAGGGCCGCAGCCCACGCCGTGGCGAGCGGCGTGGGCTGATACGCTGGTGCCATTAGGCGCCCTCCCCAGAAATGGCGGCGAGGCAGCTTTCGGCAAAATACTGGTGCTGAGCCGTCAGCAGCCGTGCGGGGATGTATTGCTCCACGATGTTGAGCACGGAGGCCAGCGTCGTGAGGCCCAGGTGGCGGATGAGCACCTGGACATCTTCCTGGTCGGCCTGGCGGGCCGCGTAAATTTTGAGCGCCAACATATAGTCGGCGGATACCGCGTAGACGCTTAACCCGCCAAACTCCCGCCACAGGGTTTGCGGCGGATTCCGAAAGAAGAACCCCTTGATGCCGTCGTTCAGCCAGTCCGGCGGCAGGCTGCGCTCGGCCGCCACCTCCAGCGCTGCGCGCCGCACCGGATCCGCCGGGGGCGCGAGGTAGGCGTCAATGTCTTTGGTTACCGGCCGCGCGCCGAGTACGAGGGCCATCCAGGCGCCTCCGGCCAGGACGATGTCGGCATGCAACTGCTGGCGGGCTAGCCGGCCGCCAACATCCTCCAGCGCTTGCTCCATCTCTTCCACAGTCATGGGTGCACCCTCTGCTGAGCAGGGTCTTGCTACGCCCTAGCATATCACCCAGCCCATTCTGGCCGTCTTAGTTTCTCCCATCCACCGCCGCGCCCGTTACTGGGCGGCGGCTCGACGCCAGCAGCCCAATGGCCATGAGTATAAGGCCGGCGGCGGGGAACAGCGTGCCGCTGGATGCCACGCCGGCGGCCAGCGGCATCACGGCGTAGTCGGAGGCGCCGGTCAAGTTCACCACCACCTGCTGGGCGGAAAATAACTGTCGGTGGTGCTCCGGCGGCGATCGCCCTATCTCCCCATCCAGCAGGACATGAGCCATGGGGGCTAGGACCGCCATGCCTATGACCGCTAGCGCCACGACGGGTAGTCGGCCGACACCGGTCAGGAGGAAGCCTGCGCCAATGCCCGCCCAGTACCGGCCGTAGCGCGGCCATAACGAGCGGCCCGCTCGCCCGGCAGCCAGGCTGCCCAAAACGCTCCCGGCGCCGTACAGCGCCGAGAGCCCTCCGTAAAGCCAGAGGCCCTCCGGCCGCCCGCGCAGGATGAGCGGCAGGCCCACCGTGTACACGGGCCACAGCAGATTGCCGGCGCCACGGACTAAAAAGGCGCGGTGTACGTCGGGGGGGAGGGGCTGTCGGGGTGGACGCGGCGCTGGGTGGGCTGGTGGCAGGCGCGGCCGGTGTGGGAGCGGCACCCGCGCCACCAGGAGCGATGCGGCCGCCATGAACAGGGCTGCCGCCCCAAAGGGAGCCAGCCCCCCCGCCGCGGCCACGGCCGCGGCGAGGAGAGGCGCCGCGATGCGGGCAAGACGCGCGGCCGCGTACTGCGCGCTCTGCGCGGATGCCAGCGCTGGCCCGGAAAACAGGCGGGCAGCGGCCGTCTTGAGGCCAATTGCGAGAACGTCCGCGCACAGCCCGACCGGCACGCACCAGGCGACAAGCATCGGCGGCACGAGCTGGTGCTGACGGATGAGCCAGGCGAGGAGGGTGGCCAGTCCTGCCAGCGCCACGCCGGCGCCCAGCACGGCCGCCCGCTCCCGGTGAGGATGTCGGTCCCAGCGGCGGCTTAGCGGCGCCAGCGCGAGGCCCGACGGGACCAGCTGGGCCAGCGCGGCGGCGCTGGCCCAGGCCGGGCCGCTGGCGCCCCACCCGAGCGCCAGCCAGAGCACCGAAAACAACACGCAGCGCCCCGCCAGCTCGGCGAAGGCCTGTCCCAGGCACAGAAGCCAAAACGCTCGGGTCTTCCGGATGGGGGACATGCCATCAGCCTCCGGGCTGATGCTCGCAGAGGACAGACGCATTGAGAACGCAGATAATAGTGATATCACACATTGACGAAGGTGATGACTTGGCAGACCGTGACGGGATCGAGACCTTCCTGGCGGTATGGCAGGAGCGCAGCTTTACCAAGGCGGCGGCGCGTCTGCATCGGAGTCAGGCGGCGGTGAGCCAGCCCTCTGTGGCAGAGTAGCTGTAGGCAGGTCCCCCTGCTACAATTACAGGAGAGGTGATATCCATGGCGAGTCGAGCGCAAGAGACCGAGAACGAAGTCCGGGCCTCCCGGCGCCGGTTTTCGGCGGCCTATAAGCTGCGCATTTTAGCGGAAGCCGACGCCTGCACGGAGCCGGGCGCCATTGGCGCCTTGCTGCGCCGCGAGGGCTTGTATTCGTCCCACCTGGCCACGTGGCGGGCCCAACGGGCGGCCGGCGCCCGCGCGGCCCTGGGGCAGCCGCGGGGGCGCAAGCCGCAGCCCGCCCTGGTCCGGGAGAATGCCCGGCTGCGCCACGAACTGGCCCGTGCGCAGGAGGACTTGGCTCAAGCCCGCGAGGTGATTGCCGTCCAGGGAACAGTCTCGGCGCTCTGTGTGCCCCGAAGGCGGCGGGCCGCGTAGCGGCCTGACGCCATGCTGTGCCAGAGATGAGGGGGGGCCCCTCGAAACCGCCTTGCAGGAGGAGGTTTCAAACCACCGTAAGCGGCTGAGAACAAAAGCCTTGGTCGTGAGCGTTACGGAAAAGGCGAGGCGAGACCTCGTCAGGTGCGTGCCTTGGAGCTGAAGGACCTAAACCGCTGATAACGTGTCGAAAGAACTTCTGGTGTCATCAAAACCAGGGGAGGGAGCGCCCCCTGGGACAAGTCTGGCGGGAGCCTGCTGACGGGCCAGACGGTGACCGGCATGAAGGCGGCAGGAACAAGGCACAGGCTCTGGCGCGGAACGGGGGAACCTGCTCGCCGATGCCAAGGGAACCCTCCGAAGCGGTAGACCCGTGAGGACCAATACCGACGCGGCCAGCAGGGGCGGGGGCGTCCGTAGTAGTGAGGAAGCGCCGTAATGGGCGCGGAGCGAAGGGGCGCACTTATTCCGGGGTGGCTACGGCCAACCGAAAGGGAGGAGCCAGTGGATACACCCAAACCGTACCGGATCCCCAAGACGTTGGTCCTGGAAGCCTTCAAGCGCGTGAAAGCGAACAAGGGGGCCGCCGGGACCGACCACCAGAGCATCGCAGCGTTCGAGGCGGACCTGAAGAACAACCTGTACAAGATCTGGAACCGGATGTCCTCGGGCAGTTACTTCCCCCCACCCGTCAAAGCGGTGGAGATACCGAAAAAGACAGGCGGGACCCGGATCCTCGGCGTGCCCACGGTGGCGGACCGCGTCGCCCAGACGGTCGTGAAGCTCGTGTTGGAGCCGTGGTGGAACCGGTGTTCCATCCCGACTCGTACGGGTATCGACCGGGGCGGTCGGCGGGGCAAGCCCTGCGGGTGACACGCGAGCGGTGCTGGCGGTACAACTGGATTCTGGAGTTTGACATCAGGGCGCTGTTCGACAACATCGGCCATGACCTGCTGATGCGTGCCGTGCGCTGGCATACAGACAACCCTTGGGTACTGCTCTACATCGAGCGGTGGCTGGGCGCGCCGTTTCAGAGGACGGATGGCACGATGGAGGAGAGGCCGCGGGGGACCCCTCAGGGGGGCGTGATTAGTCCGCTGCTCGCGAATCTCTTCCTGCACTATGCCTTCGATGCGTGGATGGTCCGCGCCCACCCGGACACGCCCTTCGCCCGGTATGCGGACGATGCTGTTGTGCACTGCCGGACGGAGGTCGACGCCCAGCGGCTGAAAGCGGACCTCGCGCAACGGCTGGCCGCGTGTGGCCTGGCGCTGCATCCGACCAAGACACGGATCGTCTACTGCCAGGACAGTAACCGACGGGAGCCGTACTCGCATACGAGTTTCGACTTTCTCGGCTACACGTTCCGCCCCCGGCTGTCCAAGGGGACCAGCGGGCAGTACTTCGCCAGCTTCGCGCCCGCCGTCAGCCGCACCGCGCAAACCGCGATGCGGCAGGCGATCCGGGACTGGCAATTGCACCTCAAGACGAGCCACACGCTGGAGGATCTGGCCCACATGGTGAATCCCATTGTTCGCGGGTGGATCCAATACTATGGTCAGTTCCACCGATCGGCCCTGTTCGGGGTGCTCCACCATCTGAATCGGGCGCTAGTGCTGTGGGCCCGACGGAAGTACAAGAAGTACAAGCAACAACAACGGCAAGCCACGCACTGGCTCGGGCGCATTGCCCAGAAGCAACCCGAGCTGTTCGTGCACTGGGCATCGGGATTCCGACCGGCGGTGGGATAAGGGGAGCCGGATGAGCCGAGAGGCTCACGTCCGGTTCTGTGAGAGCCTCGGGGTGCAACCCCCCGGGGCTACTCGCCTGCAGGCGCTCGCCAGCCAGAGCGCCCCCCCGCAGTAATCGCCGAGGCCTTCGCCACCCTCCAGCCCCGGCTGGGGGTGGCGGGCGCCTGCCGGGCCTTGGGCCTGCCGCGGTCGACCTACTATGCCCGCCGCCACCCGCGGCGGGTGGCCGTGCGGCGCCCCCGGCCCACCCCCCGCACGGCCTTGGCGGCCGCCGAGCGCGCGGCCATCTTGGACGCGCTCCACAGCCCGCGCTGCGTCGATGCCAGTCCCGCGACCGTGTGGGCCAGGCTCTTAGACGAAGGGGTCTACCATGCGTCCTTGTCGACCTTCTACCGGGTTTTGCGGGCCGCCGGCGAAGTCCGCGAACGGCGGGCCCACGCCACGCATCCGCCCCGGAAGAAACCCGAGCTCTTGGCCACCGGCCCGAACCAGGTCTGGAGTTGGGACATCACCTATCTCCCCGGCCCGGTGAAGGGCCAGTACTACCGGCTCTATGTGATTTTGGACATCTATAGCCGGTATGTGGTGGGCTGGCTGCTGGCCCCGACCGAGGCGGCCTGGCTGGCCGCCGTCCTCATCCGGGCGACGCTGCGGCGGCAGGGTGTCGCGCGCGACGCCCTCACCTTGCACGCCGACAATGGGGCCGCGATGGCCTCCCAGCCCGTGGCCGCGCTCTTGACGGAGCTGGGCGTGACGAACAGCCACGCCCGGCCCCACACGTCCAACGACAACCCGTACTCCGAGGCCCAGTTCAAGACCCTCAAGTATCGGCCGGACTTCCCGGACCGCTTCCCGAGCCTCGCGGCGGCGCGCCAGTGGTTGCGGGCGTTTTTCCACTGGTATCACACCGAGCACCGGCACAGCGGCCTCGGGTGGCTGCCCCCGGCGGTGGTCCATCGAGGCGAGGGGCGCGCCGTCCAGCAGCAGCGGGCCGCCGTCTTGGCCGCGGCCTACGCCCGCCACCCGGAACGGTATGCGGCCGGCCCGCCGCACCCGCCGGCCTTACCCGACCGCGTGGCGATCAATCCCCCCGAGGATCCCCCGTAGACAGTGAGCGTAGTTTTCTTGTGGTGGCGTGTCCCGAGGGGCTTGACACCTACCGCCGCAATCCCAACGGACACCTGCGCAGGCATCCCGATACGGTGGAGGAACGTTGGCAGGCGATTGTGAAGTATCCCGACCCCGACAAGCCGGGGGCGTGGAAACAGCGGTCGAAGACGTTTGAACACAAAGCAGACGCGCAGAACTGGCGGGATCTGGCGCTCGTGGAACATCGGCGCAAGCCTGGTTATCGGCCGCCATCAAACGAGACATACGGCGCGTTTTTGACCCGCTGGTTGGATATTGTGGTCGACGGCAGTGGCAACAAACTATCCACCCGGATCCGCTACCGTCAGAACGCTGCTCACATTCAACGGATGTTGGGAGACCGGCCCTTGCTCCAGGTCTCTGCCCAAGACATCCAACAGAGGTATACCCAACTGAAGACGAAAGGATTATCCCCTCGTACCATCCATCATGTGCACCTCCGCACACGAGCATCTCTCGCTACGGCTGTAGACTGGGGGTTGATACCAAGCAATCCTGCCCTGGCCGTTCGTCCTCCCCGCGTGAGGCGTTCAGCGATAGATCCCCCCACCCCAGAGGCCGTCGCACGCTTCCTTCAACAAGCGTCGAACCACTGGCTCTACGCCCTCTGGGCCTTTCTGGCCACTACCGGAGTGCGGAAAGGGGGAGGCGTTGGGTCTCCGATGGACGGACATTGATTGGCAGGGCCGTACGGCTTACATTCAGCACACGTTGGCGGGTGAGGGACCGCAACGCCCTTTGGAGCCCTGCAAAACGCTTCAGAGTGAGCGGCGGATCGACCTGTCGGAGGAGTACCTGCTCCCCGTCTTACGCAAGCACTGCGACCAGCAGAAGCTCGAACGACTGGCGGCGGGTCAGCCCTGGGACGACACGCTGTTTGTTTTCGGCACACAACGAGGAACGTGGCAAAGTCCATCCAATGTGCAGCGAATGTTTAAGCGGTTGCTCAAGGCCGCTGGTCTACCATCCACCACACGCATCCACGATCTGCGCCATGCGATGGCCACGCATTGGTTGAGCAACCACGTGACGGACGCGGTGGTGGCGGAGCGCTTGGGGCATCGGGACCCAGCGGTCACCCATGGCATCTACTCGCATGCCGTCAAGCACATGCAGGCCGAAGCGGCCGACCGCCTCGACGCGATCCTGCTTGGCGTCACCACGGCGTCACCAAGAACCGATGAAAAGGAGGGCAATACCTGAACACCCTGAACTTACCATAGGCATGGAAAGCGCATGGTTGTGCGATTCTTGATATGGCATGATACTCGGTGAACAGGGTGCCCGAGATTTCCTAAACCTCGTGTCGGCGGTTCGATTCCGTCCGGGCGCACCAGCGACATTTGAAGCCCTGGAGGGCTTCCCAACGTTTTTCGCCCACGCCATCGCCAAGAGAGCCGTTCAAGGTTTTCGGTGTGGGCGTCCCCTGGATGCCACAAGACCGCCCACGCCTGCCCACTTTGGTATAGCGTTGGCACTGGCGGCGAGAGGTTGGCTGCTGCGGTTGACGAACGAGGTACGTGGTGCGTAATGCGAACGCCCTGCACCTGGCCTAGAACGGATGTCTAAGGGCAGTGTCTGTTAATGGGATGAGGAGATGTCGTCACGCTCTACATTTTTGGAGGGTTGCCGGGTGTTGGGAAGTCTGCGATGTCTCGAACCCTTGCCCAAGAATTGCGTGCCACTTATCTTCGTGTAGACGTTATCGAGCAAGCGATGCGGATTGCGGGCGTCTGGGCAGACGGACCCGCGGGATACGTCGTGTGTTACGAGATGGCATCTCTGAATCTCCGATTGGGACTGGATGTGATCGCGGACACAGTGAATCCTGTGCAGGCAACACGGACAGCATGGCGAAACGTGGCAATGTCTCTGGGCGTGCCATTTGTGGAAGTCGAAGTGATCTGTTCGGATAAGGACGAACACCGGATGCGAATCACATCGCGGCGGTCCGACATCGCCGGACTGATGCTGCCCACTTGGGATGACGTTGAGGATCGCCTTTACGAAGCGTGGGACCGTGACCACATAGTGGTTGATACGGCCCATCGAACCGTCGAGGAAAGTTTGAAAGCCTTGCGCGGCGCGTTATCGGTGCGTTAGCAAGAAAACCCCGAGGGCGGAGAGCGTACGGGCCACGAGCGCCGGCAGATGGGAGGCGACGGCTTGATGGCCGTGGATCAGCTCTGTGGCTGCCTGAGGAGGCAAGGACCAGATGGCATGAGTCCGAGCGTGCTCCTGTTGGTGCGGCATGACTTCTTGCCCCGAGCAGGGGCAGTGGGGCGTGGCCGCGCGGATGGTGCGCGGGCCACTGCATGCGGCATCGGTGAGAGAGGGGCCTGATTGTGCCGGGAGCGGGCCATCCAACTCCCTCTGGGTCGCGACGCAAGCCCAACCCCATTCACCGCCACGGCAGTGCGTCTTCGCATCGGTGAATTATGACCAGTGTGCCCCGGCTGCACCAGTGAGGAGAGCTCAGTGAGCGGGCTTCTTGTCGGAAGCCGTCGGCACCTGCTGTTCCTCTGGGCCAGCCTGAAGGCATTGTGCGGCTTTTGTGGCCAGGCCCAACCCAGCAGGTGCGGTGGGCCGAACGCATCCTGACAGCTGCAAGCGCTGGGCCCGCGCCAGCACATTCGGGCGGGTGTGGGACGCGGTGCCTCCACCGCCCCGAGCTTCCCGTCCGCTGGCCGGTCGACTAGACTGGAGGCGAACTTCCACAGGGTTCCATGAGGTGGTCTCGCGCCCCGCTGAGGATTCGCCGCGGGGAGACGAGCCGGAGGGACGAGGCGCCGAGGAGGTGTGAGCCCGATGCGCAGCAGGTTTCGACTCTCGCGGGCGTCGGCGGTCGGTGTTGCCATGGCGGTCGCCGTGGTGGCGGCGGGATGTCACGTCTTCGGATCAGCACCAGCGCTCCCGCTTCCATGGCACTATGTCTTGGTGCTCACCGTCGATGGCCACACCTATCGCGTCACACGCCACACGGTGAAGCGGGTCGGTCGCAAGGTGGGAAGTATCGGATACCACGGCGTGTACTCTGGGATCTATGAGATATACAGCGTGCCGGGAGTGCCTGTTTCGAAGGAAGTTGCCGTGGATGCGCGCCAAGGGTACCTGAAAGCGGTGCGGGTCTCCGCCTTGTCGCCGTGAGTCGGCCTCAGCGTCGGATCCGGCGGTGCCAGCGGCTTGGTGCCTGCTCAGCTCACCCCCAGGGACGCGCCGTCCCCATCCGCGCGAGCCGGGACCGCACTGGACGGTGCGGGTCGGCGGGGTGGAGTACGGATCCGCCTCGCTCCTGCAGGAATGCCAGGCGCCAGAGGCGGTGGTCGCCTCTGGCGCATCGGACATCCGCCCAATCCTACGAATGCGTCCCCTGGAGCGTCAGCTCATTTAGGGGCGTGAGAGCCATGATGGGATTGTAGTTTGACTGCATCCCGTGAACGATGTTTCTGACTTCCGCGATGCTCTCGGGCGTCGGAATCCACAGGTCCGGCAGCTGGCTGGCGGCATAAACCTGGTACGCATCGAAGCGTGCCTTGATTTGCGTGGGTGTGCCGCCGGCGTACGTCTGCCGGATGAGCCGAGTCATCGTCGAGCTATTGTATCCGCCGCGGTTGAAGCCCGCGCCGGGCAAGTACAGCTCGCCGCCGGTCGGATAGTAGTCCGGCACATAGATCCAGCCGCCGTTGCCGTCGACCGCCCACTTAGATGAGTTGGCCGCCGAGCCGACAATGGGTCCTACGGCCGAGGGCGCCATGGACTGGAGATGGACCACAATGCCCTCCTGTGCCCAGGCCGACTTGACGAGCTGCATCATGTTGGTGCGGGAGGTGGATCCGGTGGCAAACAGCAGTGGGAACTCCAACTTCTGGCCGTTCCGCGTCATCACGCCGTTCACCATGCTCCATCCATGCTTCTCCAGCAACTTTCGGCCGGCTTGAGGGTTGTAGGCATAGCCGTGGACGGCGGAGTCAAAGTACGCATTGGCCGGATACCGAGGCACGGGGCCCAGGGTGGGCTCGGCCAGGCCGTGGTAAATCGACTGGATGATCGCCGGCTGGTTGATCCCCATCTGCAGGGCCTGCCGGATGTACAGCTTGTTGAACAGCCCCCCGATGCTGTTGGCATTCGGGCGGAAGTTGAGCGTCATGAAGAAGTAGGCAAACAGCTGCTGCTTGACCAAGTGATACGAAGTCAGTTGATGGCGCTGGCTGTACAGCGACAGCGGCAGCGAGCCGATGTCCAGCGCACCGCGCCGCAGCTGCGCGAACAGATTGGCGCTCGACGTTTCGTAGTGATAGGTCACGGTCTGAATCTGGGGCTTGTCGATGCCGCTGAACGCCGGGTTCGCCACGTACGTCCAGTACTGATCTGTCACCGCCTTGGAAATCTTGTAGGGCCCATCCACGACCTTGTACACCGCGTTGTTGGGCGCGCTGCCAATCGACTGAATCCAGCTGAGCTCCCGATGCATGTTGCTGTACTTCTGCCACACGGACGGCACAGGCACCAATTGCGCCAAGGCGTTGTGCTCAAACCAGACGGGGTTGACCGAAGTCTTAGTCGTAACGACCACCGTGTGGCTGTTGGGGGCCGTGACGCTTTTCCAGCCGTTGGGCACGCCGCCTCCGCCCGCAAAGCAATACGGGAGGGGCGAGCTGGACGAGCTGGCGGCCTTGATGAGTGACCAGTCAAACAGCACGTTCTGCGCCGTTACCGGCTGCCCGTTCGACCAGTGCCAGCTCGGCTTCATGCTGATGGTGAACACGGTGTCGTGGTGGCTGATGGAGATGCCCGACGCAATGGACTTCGCATAGGAGATTTGGTCGGTGCGATTGATCCACAGCAGCGGCATGTACATGAATGCCGCCTGCTCGCCCCCGCCGGTCAGGGTGGCGCAGCTGGTGGACGGAGAAAGGGGCGGCCACCAGTTGGGGCTGCCCTGTGCGGCTAAGCCAATGTTGAGAACGCTCGGGACGGAGGCAGTGGAGGGAGCCGAGCCACACGCGCTCAAGCTCGCCATCAGGAGAAGTGCCGCTGCGGACAAAGGCCAGGAGCGCTTTCGTGTAAACCGGCTTGGCAGATTCATCGTCCAACACCCCGCTGACTGATAAATTGAGAGGATCGACTGCGGGAAGCGACGGGCCGCCGTTTGGGTGCACCTATACAAAGACCGCGGCCACTGGCGTCGTTCAGGCAAGCAGGACCGGAAAGATAGCCGTTTCTCTATCACGCGTGGAGCCACATGTCAAGCGCTTGTGGGCTTTGCGTCAATCACTGTGGGATCGCGGTCTCCGGGAGGAAGCCGCGCCGCATCTTCCGTCGATAGCGATCGCGGTTGCGGAACCCGTAGCTCAGGCGAGGGGGCGCCTTGATTTTGGTGTGGCCCCCCTCAATGAACCCGTGGGGGAACTCCCGGCCCCACTCCCACCGCGCCAGCATCGCGGGCCGCCACCGCTGAATCGTTTGCGCCCAGGCGTAGCCTTCGGCGTGGTCACAGGCCTCGGCGTGGATGAGCCACCGCGACAGCTGGGCCGCCGCGGTCGCGCGGTCCGGGGCCTGCAGGAGCTGGCGTCAGTCTTCTTTCAAGCGATGCAGGGCGCCCAACGTGGGATCGGTCGCCTGAATGGTGGCCAGCGCCGCCGCCTGGTGGGGCCGCAGATGCTCCACCCCCTTAATGAGCGGCCAGCGCCGCATGCTCGTCCCGGCGACGTCCTGCTCGTCGCGCCGGGCCTCATCCCGCCGGTGCGTCCCCTCCTTCACAATGTGGAAGGGGTCGACCAGCCCCTGGGCTCGGGGACAGGCGCGCTGGATGGCTTGGCGGTAGGCCACCTTCATGTCGATGCCGCCGCCGCGAATGCGGGCCCGCACATCCGGGGGAATGCGGGCAAACCACGCAGCCAGCGTCGCGATCCGGTCGTCGGCCCAGATCGTGAGCACGCGGCGCTCGGGGGCCAACGGCGCGATCGGGAGGCACCGGTCCGTCCCCCGAAACGACGCGTCATCAATGGACAGCACCCGGTCCCCCGGATGCGCCCCCCACGTGTCATCGTCCAGGGGCCCCGGCGTGTCCACCAGGCGACGCAA
>JAJZWV010000002.1 GCA_021846505.1 Bacillota bacterium | reverse complement strand
GAACGCTCCCCAGCCCGTCCTCCCGTCGGGGGGCGACGCTAATATGGCCACCAGAGGTTCCGGTCCCCCGAGGCCGTGACCGGAGCCTCTTGCGGCCGCTTTGAAAACTGCCCCCCGGTGGGTTGACAGGTTGTCAACATACGAGGAGCCTTGTCGGAAATTCGTAGGCCGCGCCGGACTTGGGTCGCTGGGCTGCCGCCCCGAAACCTTCCTTTAGCAATCGCTCAACAATCGCTGGCCATTCCGTTTCAGAGGACCTCAACCCCGGAGATACCCTTGACAAACTCGCTCGCCTCCCGATCCCCGGGCGACTGGCATTAACGACCGGATCCCAGCGCTCAGGAGGCGATCAGTGCTGTCCCCGCACAGGGATCGTGCCAGTTATTGAGTAATCAGGGATGCTGTGCCTGCGAGCGGGGTGGGCGAGGCCTACCAGCCAAGCTATCTAAAAGCTACCCCGCGCGGGATGCGACACCGAAGGGCCCGGTGCTACGCTCCCTCAAGATCACAAGACTCTGACTGGTTCGCACAAGGAGGCGGACCAGTGCCAGTCATGTCCTCCTGCCAACCAGGGTCCACCCGGAAGCCCGCGCTGCCGGCCTCAGGAGGAAAGGCGCCGCGGCGCTGAGCAGCAGCATGCGAGCACTGCCCGGTGTCCCGGGCCGGCTAGCCCCCGGCGTGCAGGAATTGGGCCCGGCCGTACCTAACAGTCCAAAGTGACGGGATTCGACAGCACTGGGGATCCCCCATGGGGTTTAGTGGATGAACTGGTGGGGTGGAGAGGGGGTGGCGCCATGCGCGGGGACGACTGAGCAGCGGGCACCGTCCTCCGCCACCTGGTGCCGGGCGCCGATGTCACCGTGGTGCAGGTCGACGTTGTCGGGCAGCGCGTCGCGGAAGTCATCTATCGGGACGCGCGGGGACGGGTGGACTCCGCCCTCGTGTATCCCGACGAAGCTGAGCGCCTGGAGGTGGTCGAGAGCGGCGCCCGGTTGCCGCTGGACGCCGACCCGGGCCTGTTTCGGCTGGTGTCGGAAGCGCAGCGCCTGCGCTGGGCGTATTTATTTGACCCCTACCTGGCCGCGACGACGTCGCTGTTAGAGCCGCTGCCGCACCAAATCACCGCGGTGTATGGGGAGATGCTGCCGCGGCAGCCGCTGCGCTAGCTGCTGGCCGACGACCCCGGCGCGGGCAAAACCATCATGGCCGGCCTCCTGATCAAAGAGCTGCAGCTGCGCGGGGATGTGCAGCGGTGCTTGGTGGTGTGCCCCGGATCGCTGGCCGAGCAGTGGCAGGAGCAGCTGGACGACCGCTTTGGCCTGCCGTTTGAGGTGTTGACGGCGGAGCGGGTCCGCGCGGTGCGCACGGGCAACGCCTTCTTAAAGGTGCCCTTGGCCATCGCGCGGCTGGACCAGCTGAGCCGGCGCGAGGACTGGCAGGCCGCCCTGTGCACGACCGACTGGGCCCTCATCGTAGTGGACGAAGCCCATAAGATGTCGGCGGCCTACTACGGCACCGAGGTCAAAGAGACCCGGCGCTATCAGCTGGGGAAGCTGCTATCCACGCTGACGCGCCACTTCCTCGCGCCCGGGGTGCCCGCTGATGGCCCCCACCGCCTCCGCGCGGCCCAGCAGCGCCCGGATGCGCTCCACCAGATAGGTTAGGGTGTCGCGACTCTCCGTGAACACAATGAGTTTGCGGCGCTGGCCGTCGCCGTCAAACATCGCCTCTTCATCCTGCAGGACCCGCGACAGCTCTCAATCTCCGCGGTCAGTTCCTCTAAGGGGCGCGCCGCCGTGGCCTGGTCCACCAACTCGTCCTCGGGGTCTTCGGGCTCCACCCCCGCACAATCGTCCCAGGCCTCCTCGGCGTCCGGGTCCCGTCCCGCAATCCGCCGGATGAACCCTTCCAGGTGAGATGAGTCCGCATCGCCTTCGACGAGGCCCCCCTCGGCGGGAGACCCGGAGGTCCGGGCGGACGGCGCGCCCAGTGCGGCGCGGGCGTCGCGGTGGCGCTGCGCCAGCCGCTCGCGCCGACGGGTGAGCGAGCGGTAGATCGCCTCGGGGGATGACGTCAGCCGCCGCTGCAGCACCGTGAGGGCAAATCCGATGGTGCCCCGCCGCCCCCCTGCGTCAGTGCGTCGGCGCGGTTAAACTGCTCGCGCACATAGGCGGTGACGGCCTGGTACAGCGCCCGCTCTCCCTCCGACAAGGTGTACGCCGCCGTATACGCCCGGCGCTCGGGAAACAGCGGCGTCCCGTCAAAGCGATAGAGCTGCTCTTTGACCAGCCGGCGCATGAGGTCTTGGGTGTCCACGGTGTGGACCCCCTCGCGAAACCGCCCCGCAAAGCGGTCGCCGTCCAACAGCGCCAGGAACAGCTGGAAGTCTTCTTCCTTGCCGTCGTGCGGGGTGGCGGCCAGCCGCAGATCCGTCACGGTCAGGGTGTCGGCCCCTTCCACCCGGCCCTTGACTTCTAACAGCCGCAGCGTGCCGTCGGGCGCGGCCGACTCAATGTCGTAGCCCACCTTGTCGCGGCTGACGTCGCGCGGGCGGTGGCCCAGGCGCCGCTCGGCGTCCGCCACCGCACCCATGGCCACCGCCTCCACGCGCTGGGTGTCGCGCGCGGCGGGCCGCATCGTCGCCGCGCCCGCCCCGTGTGTCCAACAAACCCCGCGGCACCACCAGTGCCGCCCCTATGACCGCTGGCGGCCGGGCGGTCACGTGGCCCGCCCGCTCGAGCTCGGCGGTGCGGCCTTGAAGGCCGCTGCCAGCGCCTCGGCCCGGGCGGTGGCCCGGGCGGCGTTCAGCCGGGCATTGGGCTGGCCCCGCGCTTCGTCCTCGGCCAGCTGGCGCGCCCGGCGGTCCCAGTAGGCAATCTGGTGCGTCAGCCGTTGGCGCACCGCCTGCAAGCTTTTGGCGGCCCCCTCGGCGCGCCGCGTGCGCACGGCCGCTAGGTGCTCGGGCACCAGCGCCGCCAGCGCATACCGGACCGAGCCGATCATCGACAGTGCGCACGGGACCTACCGGTTTGAGGCGAGGACTGGAGTACGATCCGCCGACACCACCGGCCCCAAATTGGGTCGAGGGTCTACGTTCCAGTGCTTGATTTCTGGCGATGCCATTCCTGGCCAGCCACGTTCAGAGCCAGGCTAGGCTAGGCTTGTTGGGCGAACGCCTTATGGCGGTCGTGTGCCAAGGGCCCCGCGGGAGAGTATACCTATCGCCCACAGCAGAACACGAATCGGCCAAGCCGCTGTCCCTGGATCCTTCGGCACCGGATTACGACTTGCCGAAGAATCCGCGATGGGTTTCGCCGCCGAGTTTTGGCCTGACTCGGTTGCAACAACTGTTCACGCCGCGGCAGCTTACGGCCCTCACGACCTTCAGGGACCTGATCGCCCGCTGCCGCACCGAGGTGCGGCGGGACGCCGAGCAAGCGGGCCTCGCGGCCGATGGCGTGCGCCTGAACGACGGCGGGAGCGGAGCTGCGGCATACGCCGACGCGGTGGCCACGTATATGGCGCTGGCGGTGGACAAGCTCGCGGACTACGGCTCAGCGACGTGTAGCTGGCACTCCGGACGGGAGACAACGCGAAACACGTTCGCCCGCCAAGCGCTCCCCATGGTGTGGGACTACGCTGAAGCGAATCCGTTCAGCGACTCGACCGGCAATTGGGCCGGGGCCGTGGACTGGATCGTGAAGGCCGTGGCCGCCGCACCCACGGCCGGGTTGGGAAAGGTGGCGCAGGCGGACGCCACTGTTGGCGGGCCCGACCGCGGTTTGGTCGTGTCGACGGATCCCCCGTACTACGACAACATCGGCTACGCCGACTTGGCGGATTACTTTTATGTGTGGCTGCGCCGCTCCTTGCGGGATGTGTACCCCGATTTGTTTGGCACCCTGCTGACGCCCAAGGCGCCCGAATTAGTGGCCACCCCGTACCGGTTTGCCGGTGGCCGGGCGGAAGCCAAAACCCATTTCGAGGGGGGATTGCACCAGGCGTTTGTGCGCCTGCGGGCCGAATCCGACCCCGCGTATCCCCTGACGGTCTACTACGCCTTTAAGCAGGCCGACTCCGAGGAGGACGGCGAGAGTGGCGGAGACGGCGGCAATGGCACCGCCTCCACGGGGTGGGAAACCATGCTGGCCCTTGGGAGGGGACCCCCATGCCCCGTCCCCGCTCGGTACCGCCCTTGATCGTCAGCGCCGACGATGAGGTCTACCTGAACCGCTTGGCCCGCTCCCGCACCGATTCCGTCAGCACCGTCACGCGCGCCCGGATTCTCGCGGCCTGCGCCGCGGGCGCGAGTGGGCCGGCGATTGCCCGGACCTCGGCCTGCCCCTGCCGACGGTGATGCGGTGTGTCAAAAAAGCCTTGGCCCTGGGGCACCGCCGAGCCTTGGAGGACTTGCCGCGGGCGGGGCGCCCCCCCCGCGCATGACCGCGGAGGCTCGGGCGTGGATCGTGAGCCTCGCGTGCCAACAGCCCAAGGATCTCGGCGAGGCGCCCGAGTTCTGGACCGAGGCGCTCCTGGCCCGCTGCGTGCGCGCCCACGCGGCGGCGGGCCATCCCCGTGCGGGCCAGGCCCAGCAGGGACCCTCTCGAAGCTGTTGGCGGCGCAGGACCGGCACCCCCATCGGGTGCAGTACTACCTCCAGCGGAAGGACCCGCACTTTGACGCCAAGAGGGTGCAGGTCCTGCACGTCTCCCAACAGGTGAGGAGGCCCCAGGGACCTGGGAACGGGATGACGAGTACCGGCGCCTGGGCACCCGGACCCTGCTCGCGGGCATCGACCTCGCGACCGGCGAGGTCTTGGGGTTGGTCCGCGCCCGCCACCGGAGCCGAGAGTGCGTGGAGTGACTGCAGGCGCTGGACGCGCAGTACGACGCGCCGGTGAAGATCCAGGTCGTCTTAGACAACCATTCCGCCCACACGTCGAAAGAGACCCGGGCCTACGTGGCGACCAAGCGCAACCGATTCGCGTTTGTGTTTACCCCCGTGCACAACTCCTGGCTGAACCTGATCGAGATGTTCTTCGCCAAGCTCGCCAAGCAATGCTTGCGCGGGATGCGTGTCGATTCTGCGGAGGCACTAAAAACCCGCCTCCCGCAATACCTCGACGCGGTGAACGCCGACCCGGTCCCTTTTGGCTGGAAGCGGCGCTTGGAGTCGGCGAATCCCACCCCGGTCGCACTGGATGTCAGTTAGGAATGCCTCGGCTAGCCGATGGTTCGACGCGGCCTGGCGTCGGCAAATCCGCTGGGCGGATCGTGGCACGACGGGTGGGCACGGGCGTCGTCAGCGTCCTGACTGGGGAATCGGCTGGCCGACAGGCGCTTCCCACGAGCGGCCCAAGGCGATCGTTCTGACGGCTGACGGCTGACGTCTGACGTCTGAAGTCTGAAGAAGGAATCGAGTGTGCCGTGGCGAAAGGAGAAAATGGAGGCCTGTCAGCCATGTTCGCAAGCCCCACGAGGTCCCCAAGAGGAGGCGGGGGCGGCAGGGGCCCGCGTGGACGGGCCTGGAGTTTGTCGGACTCACAGGCGGCACGACCGATAGCCGAACCCAGAGGTGCCCCAGATTTGTTGCGGGACCGTGCCGGCTGTTGGCAGGAACGAAAAATGGGGGGGTGACTGAGGGCACGATGGAGATGGTGGTGACGCACGGGGCCAGCTGGGACATACACAACGCCCTCATAGTGGCCACGGTGTTCATGCCCGGCACGACCGAGATGCGCTCGCTTGGCACGCTCCGCGACGAGCGGCTGGTGCTGGGAGGCTGGCCGACGGCGGCGGGCGCGGCACCCGTGGCCATGGAAGCCGTGGGCGTGTGCGAGAACCCCATTTTGCAACGTCCCAGAGCCGAGTTCCGGGCGGTGCAGGCAACGGTCGGCCGTGGCGGCGGGCCGCTACCTTCTCTTCGCGGCGTATCACGTTCTCCGGACCCCGGACGTCGTGCACCAAGACCTGGGTGCGGCCCACTCCGACCCACGCGACCGCGCCGCCGTGGTGCGGCGCGAAGCCCGGCGGCTGGAGGCGTTGGGATATCGCGTGACCGCTGAATCCCTGGCCCCTGCGGCCGACTGCCCGGTCCGAATGCCGGCAGTATGCAAAACCTATGGTTTAAAGGAGGAACGATCGATGCCATTGCCTCGGAACCGCAAAGTCTTTACCGGGCTTACTATGGCCTCGTCATTAGCCTGGATGTCGATTTTACCCGCTACGGCGGTGATTGCCCACAGCGCCCCCACGGTCACCCCCGGCTCCGTGACACTCAGTGGCCCCATTCACCCCACAAATGGCTCGGCCACGTTCACGGCGAGTGCGAGTGACCCGGGGGGGACGGCGGAGTATCAATTCTGGGTGGAGTCGCCCACAGGCCAGTGGGCTGACATGCAGAACTACTCGACGAACAACACGTTCACGCTCCAGACCTCCACGACCGGCGACTACCTGGTGGCCGTCGAGGTGATGGACCAGGCGCAGGTGGCCGCCGGCGACTGGAGCATGGCCCAGACCACTCTGCCGGACGGCGTGTTCAGCGGCTCAACCTTGTCGGTCCAGTCCAACGCCAGCGGCGAAGTGGCCAAGGGCACGTCGGTTACCCTGACCGCCGCCTCCAGCGGCATCTTCGACGCCTTGTATCAGTTCTGGTACCAATCGCCCGATGGTGTGTGGCACCAGAGCGGGGCGTACTCGAGCAGCAACACGTTCACGTTCACGGCGGGCCAGGCGGGCACGTACCGGTACGTGGCGTACGCCAAGAGCCCGCTGGCGGCCAACAACCCGCACGGGGCGCTGCAGAGCCGCGTGAGCGGCCAGGTGGTCTACGGCACGGCGAGTCAGGTGGTCCTCTCCCCGGCCAGCCCCACGGTGGTGGCCAACGGCAGTGCGACCGACACCCTGACCGCGACCGTGGAAGACAGCCACGGCAACCGGGTGGCGAACTTCGGCGGGACGGTGACGGTGTCGGCGAGCGGCGGTGCGCTCATCAGCGGCGGCAGCGCCAGGGTCCCGATCACGAGCGGCAGGGGCACGCTCCTGCTGGGGACGTCCGGTGACACCGCCGACGGCAACCACTCCTACACGGTGGCCGCGGACAATCTGATGTCGGCGGCGACCAGCGCGGGGGGGGCGGCTGGCCAAGGACAGGTGGCGAACGTCACGTATGGCACTGTCACCGTGATGACGACCGCGCCGAGTGACAATCGGCTCGGATTGCAGTCGACGCTCCCGAACCTGGAAAGCAACGCCCAGAGCAGCACCACGGTGTGGGCGCAGCTCCAGGACAGCACCGGAGCGCCGTACACGACTCAGAATGGCCAGTACGTGACCCTCACCCTAGGGGGATCGGCGAGTGGGAGCTTCTCACCCACCGACATGCAGACCACCGACAGGGTGCAGGTGCCGGCGGGATCGAGCCAGGTGTCGGCGACCGTGTACAGTGACCCCGGCGTCAACGGCACGATCACGGTGACGGCGCAGAGCGAGGACCCCAGCGTGACGCCGCTCGCGTCGGCGGTCTTGCGCATTCCGGTGGTGCTGGTGGGCAACCCCACGGCCGTCGATATCAGCCAGGTGGGGAGCTCGGGCAGCGCGACCATCTACCAGGCGGACGTGGTGGACAGCCAGGGCGACACCATCTCAGTAGGGACAGGCGCCATCGGCAGCCTGTCCGTCACGGACAACTCGGCCAATGACTCGGGTGTGTTGAATTACCAAACCGTTCACGTGACGGATGCGGGGTGGCGTCTCGGGTCGCTGCCGTACACCAGTCCGAACCCCAGTGTCCTCAGTCGTGTCCCCTTCACCCAGGGCATGTTGGACTTCGCGGTCTCTACGAATTCGAGCGGCAATGGCCAGCCGCTCACGATCACGGCGACGGCCAGCGGCACGTTCTCGGCGGTGTCCGGCACCACCCCTTGGCACTTTGCCGCGCCGGCGGCGGGCTATGTTGAAACATTGCCGGCGTACGCGGGCCAAGAACTGTCCAGCGCGACGGTGACGGCGGGTGAGGTGACCCGCGCGGCCTTCCAGCTCATCGACCAGTACGGCCACGCGGTGCAGGAGGCGGGCCAGCCCATCTGGTTCACGCTGCAGCAGAGCGGCGTCGCCGCTCTGCCCAACGGGGCCAGCCAAGCGGGTGACACCTACGAAGCGTTCACCAACAGCCAGGGCATTGCGTCCATTCCGCTGGATGTGCTCACGACGGCGGCGCCGAGCAGCTCGACGGATGCGTTTTATGTCACCGGCTCCGGCAGTCTGGGCAGCGTTCCGGGGCACCACTATCTGGAGAAGAGCCAGAGGTTCCATGTCGTGTCGTCCGCAAACTACGGGATGCACCTCACCCTCAGTGATAGCTCCGCGGCGTCGCTCAACGGAACGACGATCACGGTACCGGCGGGTACGCGGCTCTCCACCGTAACGGCGACCCTGTCAAACGCATTGGGGGCGCCCACGTCAGGCAACTTCTTCGACGCACTGCGGTTTTCGTCCAGCAATTCTGGCGTGGTCAGCGCGGGTTCCGGAGATGACGCCGGCGCAAGTCAGCTCCAGCAGTGGGAGGGGACCGAGCCCGCCACTGTTCGGCCGAAGATAGCCGGTGGGGTGTATCCGTTCCAGGGTTCCCACAGCGACAACGATGGGCTGTACGCGGGCAGGGCCGGCACGGCCACCCTCACGGTGACGGATGTGTCCAACGCGGCGATGCCGTCGGCCCGCTTCACCGTGAAGGTGATTCCGGGATCGGTGACCACGATGCCGTGGCTGGAGTACCAGGGCCACCATGTGAGCAGCGCCAACGAGGTGCCGCTGCCCCCGAACACCCCGGTGGAGCTACAGGTGCTGAACGTCGACGCGGGGGGGGATCCCATCGACGTGACTGGCACTACGCCACTGGCTGTGCAGTTGCCCGCACTGCCCAGCGGCGAGTACTGGCAATCCTCCAGCGGCGGGGTAAGTTCATCGTCGATGGTGGTGGACATCCAGGCGGGCCAGTCGTCGGCCAACGTGTGGCTGGTCAGCAGCACGTCGGCTTTGGCATCGGGCCCCGCATACGGGCAAGACCTCTCCACGGAGGCGATGGCGACCGGGGCTACGGTGGTGAACTTCACCCAGGCGGCCAGCGGCCGCAACGGCTCGATGACGATTGACCTGTCCTACAATGCGCCATTGGCATCGGGCACCGTGGCGCCAGGCAGTGCCTTCACGGTAGCCGACAGCGCGGTGAGCAGTGCTACGCTCGATGGGACGGCCGCTAGGGTGAGCGGCACCACCATGGTGGCACTGACGGTGACGATCCCGTCGGGATCCACCGACGCGCTCGTCGACCCGTTTGACGCATTCACCGTGTCAACCGTGTCCAGTGCGGTAGACAGCACGGTGAGTGGCAGCCACTTCGCCACGGTCCCGGTGTCTCTGTCAACCAGCGGAGCGGTCACCCTGCCCGCGCTGCCCCCGACCTTCGTGGTGGCCGCGCCGGAGAGCCAGAACTTGAACCGGGCAGGAGCCAGTGCGACACAGTCCACCTTCTCAAACACCCTGACCTACGCCGCGTCCGCGGCGAACTTTGCGTTTCTCTCGCTGGGTTCAGCCATGGTGCTGGCGCCAAGCATCGTGCCAGGAGCCACCGTGACATCGCCGGGGGGCTCAGTGGCAGCGAATCAGACGCTGGCCGTGTGGTTCGGACAGTATTTCGTGGATCTTACCAATGAGTCCCCGCCATCGTCGGAAACTGGCTCAGCCTACGTCGGGTTCACGTTCACGGCCCCGACCGGGGATGCCGCCATCTGGCATACCAGCAGCGGGCAGGTCGTGTCGGATGGGAACGAGTCCGCCACGGATTCCTTGTATGTTCCCATCGCGAATGGGACGACCGGAGGCCCGGCGTGGAGTTTGGTGTCGGGCGGGCCCGTCACCGATTGGGTCGAGTTGAACGGGAAGTTCTACACGTTCACCACGGCCTCACGGTAGTCGGACCCATAGTGAACCCAGAAAGTTGAACAGGCCCGGATCCCTCTCGTGGTACCGGCTCTATGATGAAACCTGTGGGATCGGGCGGCAGGAAGAAGCGGCAGCACGTCTAATTCGTTGATAGCTGACATCGACGAAGGAGGGTGCCACCGCTGGGCCTGAGTATAATGCATGGCCGGCCGCCGTGTTGGGGCTGGCCGCCGAAGAGGTGGAGACGGGGGAGGAGATGACGACGGGCTGGCGGGTGGCCGTGCGCTGTCCGCGCCCGACCACGTGTCCCGCATGCGGCGGCACGCGGCGGCATCGCCATGGGCGATTGCCTGCCCGCGCCGTGGCCCATACCTGGGTGGGCGAGACGCCGGTCCAGGTCGCGTGGGCCCCCCAGCGCTATCGGTGCGTGGTGTGCCACCACGTGACCCAGGCCCGGCCGCTCCCGCGCGCGGCGTGGCAGCGCGGGTCCGCCGCCGCGCAGACGGCCGCGTTGAGCCGACTGCGCCGGGACAGCTTCGGCGGGGTCGCCCCCGTGCTGGGCGGGGGCGTCGGGCGCTAGCGGCGCTTGGTGGACCGCATGGTGGCGCTCGAGGACGACACGTGGTGGGATCTCCCCGGGGACTGGATGCTGTCCATTGATGCAGCCTCGTTTCGGGGCACCGACCTGTGCATCACCATCGCGCGGCTGGCCCCCGAACGCCGGGTGCTCACGATCCTGGCGGATGACCACCTGCCACGCTGGACGCGTGGTTCGCCCGGATCCCGGCGTCGGTGCGGGCCCGCATCCGCGGGGCTGCATCGACATGACGGTCGCGTACGCGAAAGCCCCGCGGCGCGCGTGTCCGCACGTGGCCGTCCTGATGGACCCCTTTCACCTCATTCAGGACGGGACGGTCCGGGTGGACGGGGCGCGCTGTCTCGAGAACACCTCACCAAGATAACGATTCAGCGCTGGCCTCTGATCAAGGGCGTCGAAAACCTCCGGCCCCGGTAGCAGGAGGCCCTCGCACCGATTCAAACAACCTATCCGGCGTTGGGCCCACTCCACCACTTGAAAGAAGACTTGCGGACGCTCATCCACGCGCCGGACCTACAGGCAGCGACCGCGCAGCTGCACCGCGGGCTCCTCAACGCCGAGGCGTGCGACGACGCCGAAGGCTACCAATGGGCCCAGACGCTCCGCCGGTGGCGGCCCGCGCTGTTGGCGCGCTGGCAACTGGCCCAGCCGTTCACCAGCGGGGACATCGAGGATGCCACACGAAGATCAAGAGCCAGAAGCGCCAGAGCTATGGGTTCCGCAACCGGGATCGGTATCGCCGGAAGATGTTGCTGGGCTTCCGTCCACCGATCCAGATCCCACAGGGTTTGACATAGCGCCGGCCGCCGGTTGACAGGAGAGCGCATGCCCGATAGCCTAAGGCCGCTCCAACTTGGGCATCCAGACTGGTGGGAGGAACGACCCTGCGCATCCCGGCCCACCGGTCCAGGCCACGGGGTCCATCGTGCGGTCCCCGGGGGCACCCGGGAACGACCAACCCACTACGGCAGATGCCTTCGCATCACCACCCGCCCCCTGGGCGTGCGCCGGGCCTGCTCGGCAAACCCGGCCCGCTGAAACATGGGGACCGTCCCCGTGTAAGATGCCGTGGCGCTGCGTGACTGTGTGGTGGGGTCCCCCGGAACACCCTCGATGGCGGCAGCCCCACCGGCTGTCGCGAAGCGTACGGCGGCTTCCAACAGGGCGGTCGCCACTCCGCGTCCGCGGCAACGTTCTCGCACGAAGAAACATGGGATGACCCACACCCCCGAGGCATCATCAATGGGGGCGGTGTCGCGCCCCCGATTGAGTCGTGGGTAATCGGCTCGCGGCCCCACGGCGACCCAGCCGATGGCCTCCTGGTCCTCGTAGGCGATGAGTCCGACGGGCCGGCGCGATTCCCGAACCAGCGCCCGGGCGCGCTCCCGGGCGGGCGTACGCGAGGGACCCCCGTCGTAGCGCCACCACAGGCACCAGCAGGACCGGTTGGGCCCCATGTCCCCACAGAGACTCGCGAAATCGCTCCAGTTGTCGGCGCTGAGCGGTTCAATCGTCAAGGGGTTCGGCCTCCTCGGGAAAATAGCTCGGCCAGAGTGCCAGTAGTACGCGCAACTCCGAAACGGGAAGTTCAGACGGTCAGCGCCTTGCTCATCACGATGTTGACCGGCTCGTAGCCCATGCGTTCGTAGAGGGCCCGCGCCGCAGTGTTGTGACCAAACACGTGGAGGCTAATCCGGTCCAATCGGTGCTGTCGAACGTGGCGTTCCAAGGCGTCGAGTGCCTGCCGGCCATAGCCCCGCCGGCGGACCGTCTCGGTGACGCTGAAATCCCAGATCCACGCTTCCCGCGTGCCGATTTTCTCCCGGATGCCGTACCAGAGCATGCCAACGGCTTCGTCGAGCACTTCGTCCACCAGGGTGAAAAGAAATTGGTCCACCGTGTTCAGACCGTGAGGCAACAGCTCCTGAAACTCCCGTTCAGCCTGTTCTTGGGCGTGACCCGCATCCCAACGCCCAGACTTCACGTGTTCGTCCGCATAATGGCTCACGGCCGACGTGAGGTACCGAGCAAATTCTTCTTCGGTCATCGATCGCAATCGCATCCTGGCCAACCCCTCTTCCAGTCCGAGCTAAATCGGCGCTAGGAACTGGCGCCGCGGTCGGGTCCTTCGTGTCGGTCGGCGGCGTTGCAGGCATCTGGTCCCGTGCATCGCCGGCTGCGCCTCCCGATTATCTGAACATACCAGAAGCCTCCGGCGGTGACATTGATCCCCGGGCCAATTATCATGCGCTGCGCGGCTCGGACGGTGACACCCTTACTGGCGCTCCCAGTCATCAACGGTGATGTTGGTCATGCCCCCGCCCCGAGGGTTTCGGTGAGTGTCAAGAGTCGTGAGCAAATTTCCATGTGGCTGTTTCAGGTAGGGAGTCAGTCGGTCTTCACAATAGATGACCAAGTGGGCCAGAATTTCGCCCCAGCTCGGCACCCGCTTCGTCGACTTCTGCTGGGCTTGTTGGCCTGCGAGGTACAGCAGCTTCGTCAGGGTCGCGTCTGTCGGAATGAGATTCCCGATTGTGGCCACCTTGCGCAAGTGACCGGTGGAACCCCTCAATGAGGTTCGTGGTGCAGGTCGTATGGCGAGCCCCTCGTCCGATACCGAGTCCCCCCCGCGTTCGCAAAGTCCGCCAGCGCCGCCGTGCCCGCCGCCTCCGTGAGCGCTTAGGCACTCGGCGCGTGATGTCGTCATGAGGGTGCTTGGGTGGGGTCGTAGCCGCGTCGTTTAGCGGAGCGCCACTCTTCCAGGTAGAATGTGGTGCCGGGTGGTTTGTGCTAGCGGGCCCTGTGCAGTTGCAGTGTAGTACCCAGGGCATGGGCCATGGTCGCGGGCCGGGGGCCGCCCAGCCGCCGGGCGGACGCAGTCAAGCTCTAGGACGCAGCACAGAAAATTGTGGAGATGAAAGTCAAGTGATATCGGGGGCCGTGGCGAAAACGAGGGTATTGGTCGCACGGCGTCCGCTGCGGAAACGTCTGGCGGTGGAGCGCCTCCCACGGTGCCCAGGGCTGCGGGGGCGCGTACCCCGCCGCCTCGGCGAGCGCGATGTACTTCCGGCGGGCGTGGCGGGCCACCCCGACGTTGCGTTCGAGGGTCGGCAGGCTGTTGCCGGCGTACCAGTGCTCCCAGTTTTCGAGACCGTCGCGCAAGGTGCACTCCGTTCGTCCCATCAATCGCCCTCGCGGCGTCCATCAGGTCGCCAAGGAGGGGTTAGCGGTCGGATGGAGAGACCCTGGCCGGGGGAATTCCCTGGCCAGCGAGGTGGGGGGAATTTCGTGGCCAACTCAGCGCTCAGCCGGTGGAATCGTGTGGCCGTTGACACATTAGCAGCGAACGGTGGTGGCTAACCGCGCCGGATGGACTCTGGGATGGGGGGAGGCGGGTTGCCCGGCTTATAGATCCGGACGTACTGCACCACCATGGCGGCCGGCCAGTGATCGGAAGGGAGCGGATTGCCCGGGAACACCCCGCCCACGGCTACGTTCATGATGAGATACATCGCTACATGCGGAACATTCTGGGACGTGTGGAATCGAGGTACCCCGTCGACATACCATGTCAATTGGGACGGGGTCCACTTTAGGGCGAACGTATGAAAGCTGTCTGTAAAGTTAGGCCCGTTTTCTGCGGCACCGAGGCTTTGGATCCGCCCGCCGGGACCCGCCCAGTGCAGGGTCATGACCACGTGGTGGGGAAGGGACCCCTTTGCCTCGACCACGTCCACCTCCGGAAGGACGGTCTTTCCGGTCCGCGCGGGAAGCATCCAGATGGCGGAAAAGAGCCCCGCGTCTGCTGGCAACTTCGCACGAACCATCAACAAGCCGTACTTCCACGCCATAGTGCCCTTGGTCGTAACCATAGCCGAGGTGTAGGTGCGACCGCCGAGCGGTTGCGGCGTCACCACAAGACGGAGATTTCCGCTTCTGACCAAGACGTGCGCCGCGCTGTAATACTGCAGCTGACGGTTGTACGGGTAAGCAAAGCTCTTAATGGTCCAAAGGCGGTCCGTCAGGGCTTGGCTGTCGAACTCATCGTCCCACACTAAGTGCCATCCCGGCATGCGCGTATCGTGGGTCGCGGCGATGACCGTCGGCGAGGGCACGGGCCCAGCCGACGGCGGTGAGAGGGTTGTGCGCGTCGTCTCCCGCCACGCGCTGACACCCACCGCCGCCGCCAGAAGTGCTGCCACGATAGTCAGGAGGACGCGTCGACGCCGGCGTCGGCGGCGCTCGATGTTGCGGAGCGCCTGCGATAGGCCGGCCGACGCCGGGTGATGTTGGCTCACGCTTTCCAGGACACCCGGCTCATGGTACCCCAGGGGTTCTGCCGCCGGATCCATTGCACGTGTCCGACAACGCGCCAGTAAGACGTGACGAAGTAATACCAAAACGGCATGTGGAGCATGTGAAGCAACAATATCAGCACGTCACGCACGGTATACCGCCGAAAAGCCCAGTCGTCAAGAAACAGGGCGATCCACCCCAACAGGATCTCCAGCACCATGAGGGCGCCGGCCAGTGCCAACACGGCGGGACCGAGAGAGGACCGCATGAGCGCCACGGCCACCAGTGCCAAAGCTATGGCCATCCAGTATGGCCCCAACACCTCGACCAGCAGCATATACGGCATGACAACCAAACCCAGCACGCCGTACCGAGGCCGACCCAACATCAACCGGCCGTACGCGCCGATGTTGCGGAGGTTGCCCCGAGCCCACCGCCGGCGTTGGACGCCAAGCGTTTTCAAGGTGACCGGGGCTTGCGTCCAGCACACCGCATCCGGACAGTACTCGATGCGATAGGGCACGTTGAGGGCCCGACACTGATGGTGAATGGCGAGGACGATGCCCATGTCTTCGCCCGGTCGGGTATCCGAATAGCCACCGACCGCCAGAACCATGTCCCGACGGAACAGGCCGAAGGCGCCAGAAATAATGGGGAGCGCGTTAAACGCGGTCCATCCCATCCGACCGCCTACAAACGTTCGAATGTATTCCGCGGCCTGGAGTGCAGGAACCAGTTGGCGTGGGGCTCGCACGCGAGCCACTTGCCCCCCCTCAATATCGCAGCCATTGCCAACCCGCACCATCCCACCCACGGCGACAATGCGTTCCGGGTCGATCATGTGCACCCGGGCCATGCGGAGCAGGGCATCCCGCTCCAGCAGCGAATCTGCATCGATGGTGCAGACCAAGGGGAATCGCGCCACAGTGATGCCAGCGTTGAGGGCGCGGCCTTTGCCCCCGTTGTCGGTGTCGACCACGACCAGCCGCGCGTCCTCACTGCTCACGGACATGCTGCGCGTCCGGGCGCAGGACAATCGGGAGATGAGCGCTCGCCGCTGAACCGGCTTCAATTGGAACCGGTCCGTCAGGCGCTCCAAAGTAGTGTCCGTGGATCCGTCGTTCACCACAATAATCTCAAATTCCGGATAGTCGATGCCGAACAGCGCCTCGACAGAATCGACGATGGTTTCCTGTTCGTTGTAAGCCGGCACAATAATCGACACCGGGGGAACATGCGGGGACGTGCGGAGCGCCTCGAGCGGAATGGTGATGACCCCGCGGACGTAGCGGACCAACCACCACGCGGAGGCCGCGAGCAACGCGTAATAGAACCCCATCACGGCAACCAGCCACACTAGTCCGGCATACTCCCCGACTGTCATGAAGGGGAAGCGAGTCATCTGCTCACCGTACGGATGCCTTGAAGGTCGTGGCCGCAGGCAGCCATTGAAAGGCATCGAGCGCCATATCCGCAGCAAAGGGATCGGGGTCGTGGGCGGAAGCGTGAAGGGCTCGCCATCCCCCGTGCTGCCCCGCGAGGGTGCGCGCCGCCGCGTGCCGAACGGTCCACTGTGGATCACGGAGGAGGTGCCGCAGGTACTGTCCGGCGAGCGGCGAATCCCAGCGCCCCAGTGCAGAGGCGCAAGCCGCCCGGATTCGCCAATCAGGAGCGGTCGCCAGATCGGCCAGAAGACCCAGAGGCGGCGAGGCTTCCTCCGCGTAGGTGGCTAGCAGGGGTCGCACCGCTGCCAGCTGACGCTTTGGGTCCGCCGAGGCGGCCTCCTCCAGAAGCAAGGGTCGAAGTGAGGGATCCACCGCAGCGGCGCGCGACAGCCCCAGAAGCGCGAGATCGCGGAGGCGCCGATGCGGTTCGGAGAGGATTCCTTCAAAAAAGGTGTGCGCATCCCGATAGTTGGATGCGTGCAAGAGCGACGCTATAAAGTGGTATGCCGGTCGCGGATGGGCCAATAGATGCAACACCACTTGGGCCCGACCGCTCGCCGAAGGTGTGGTCGTCAGAGCGACCCACGCCCAACCCAAGGCGCGGTGACCGGGTGGGGTGTGCTCCAGCCGCCAGAGTGCGGTGGAAGTCTGAGGAGAGTTGGCTCGGGATGGTGACTTTCGCAAACGGGCTAAACCCCGGACCGCCACCCATAGGAAGAACAAGACCCCTGTCGCCACTGCGGTGCCATAAAACACCAGCCCAATGAGAGTTTCCACAATAGCCAACTCTGGTGCGCCCTTCCTTAGAGACCTATGAGGATGATGCGAACGCACACTACCCCTATTTTCAGATCATAGCATGGCCGGGCTGCGGTGTCGAGGAAAGATGACGGCAATGTCGGGGCGCTTCACAAGGCTTTGGGTCCAGGATTGGGCAGCGTGATGTCCGCCGCTCGGCTGACGTGCCGCGGGGAAAGGGGTAAGGCACGACACGGCGGCGCCGTCGTCCTGGGCACGAAGGCTGTGTCGCGGCCGCTTAGCCGAGCAGGAGGTGGGCGACTTGGTCGGGATGCCGCGCCAAGTGGTTCAGCGCCCCCTGAATGTTGGGGAGGCCGTGCGTTTGCCACCGGCTGATGGCGGTGTTGCGGAACGTGGCCATGGCGCGCGGGCCGTTGTGGGTGCGCACCTGGGAGCGGCCTTCATCGTCGGTCCTGTCGCGAATGTAGTGGAGCCGGGTTTGGATGTCTCCGTGGTGACGCACGCAGGCACCCAGGGTTGCGGCATCGGCCTCGGCCGGGGAGAGGGTCCGTGAGGCCATAGGCTGCCTCGCTGCGGGGGGCCGTCGAGCGTCGTGACGCGGCGGGCGATGCGAAACACTTGAACCAGACCCGGCCACGTGAGGCCGGTTGATTCCCTTTGACCGTCATGCCATTGTGGGCCTGTTTGTCTTCCGCGGGATAGCGGTCGGTCTCCATTTACGTAGGCCAGGAATCCACGACAGCCACATAGCCGGCCACTGGACTTAAGCCAAGATCGTGAACAGCCGAAAAATAGGGAATGCATCGGTGAGGCGGTGAGTGTGGTGGCGGCCATCCCACAGCGCTGTGCAGGCGCTGCCGGTCGTAGACGGCCTCGATATATTTGCCGAGGGCCGCCCGCGCATAGCCCGGCGGCTACGACGTTCAGGGCAATCCGCTGGCCCGCGCGCTGGAGCACCGCCGCAATCGTGGGGCTGCCCTACGCCCTGCCGCCTCGGCATTGATCGTCCGAGTGCGCGCCAGTGGGTCCTGCCGGCCGACGCCTGTGCGCTGAGCCGCCGCGCCGCCCATGCCCAATACCCGCTGCGTGAGAGCTGCAGCCCCGGACACCTCTTCGTGACCGAGAAGCGAAGCGGAAGCGATGGTCGCGAATGAATGCGACCTGACGTCTGGCCGTTGGAGAAGATGCGCGGCGCCTTCTTGAGGATGGCGCTCAGGATGGTGTTCTTCCCTGGGAGATCGTGGGTCGTCTGCTCTCAATCCCGCCTCCGCTAGTCGTCGATGCGGAGGGGGCCTGGCCCGCCAAGGGCTCGACTGGATGCTGGCAGGTTGCTTCTCTCCACCGATAAGGGGTCTTGCGGCGCATGCTGGGCGCGTCGGCCATCACCCTGGCGGGCGTGGTCGTGCCGGCCACCCGCTCCACCAGCCGGGTCAAATGGCGAACGGTTTCCGAGCCGACGCCATAAGCTGCAGCGCCCGGGGGTGGCACGTCCACCTACCCGTCGTGCCATAGGCCCTCAGTGTCGGCCATCGCCAGGCTTGCCCGGGGCGATCGCGACCATGCTACGGCGCCATCTGGCTCCAAGCGGTGTAGTCGTTGACCGCCCATCCCGCGAAGGCAGGGGTCGCGGCCAGGTTGCGTGCAACCGCTGACAGGGCGGTCGCCAGTTCGGGTTGGGTGTCGCCGCTAAAACTCGTCGTGGGGCCGCTGTTCGTGGTATCTACCGCAACCACCACCGGTCGTCCCACTTGGGCCCCATCCTTCAGTTCCGCCGCCGCCACGGCGATAACGCCTGCCGCCGCGTTGCGGTACGCCATGATGACCAACTGCTGGGTGTGCTGGGCCATCCAGAGACCCAGCGGCTCTCCGGCGCCAGCGGCCGGGATGGTATCCAGCCAGAAGGGGACCGCCGCCGATACGGCAAGCCTGCTGCGGGCAGCCAGCGCGACCGCCGCGTCGACATTGGCCATCCACTGCGACACGACCGTCGCCTGGGAACTGGTCCACGCGGGCAGTTGGTACGGCTCGATATCCAGATTGATCCCGGCGAACGGAGCGGACGGATGTGCGCCGTTGTATTGGCCGACCCAACTGACGAACGACAGCAACTGTCCCTGTCCGGCACGTGTTCCCCAGGTCGGCGCTCCACTGCAAGCCACCACCTTGACGCCGTGCTGGCCAGCCGCCTGGATGAAGGCGGCGTAGGAAGTCTGGGGGATGCTCTGGTTGACCTGCAGATAGATCACATTGACCTGATGGGCGGCCGCGAACGACAGCAGCGTTTGGGGCGCGGAGACAATGAGCCCCGTGTACCACTGCCACAGCGCCCGGACAGCCGGCGCACCGGCGGTCGTGGGTGGTGAAGGGTTCGCGGCTGCTGAGGGCGGAGCAGCGCCGCCCGACTCGTTCTTGGGCGGGGCAGGGGGTGGCACCCGAGACGGCGCGGGGGTTGTCGCTGCGTTCGACGGCGTCGTGGCCGCCGCCGCCGCGGGGACGCTGCGCGCCGGGCGCGTCTTGGACGTTGCAGGCTTGGTTGTAGCGATCCTTTGTGCCGGCTCCACTTGCGTCGTGCGCCTGCCCATGAGCACCGTGCCGAATGGATGGAGATCCGTGGCAGCGCGATCCGCAACCGCAGCCCCTCTGTGCACACCGGCATGTGCCTGAGCCACCGGAGGATTGACAGAGAGCGATAGCGCGAACACGGTGGTGGCCATGAACGAGGCGGCCAGGGCATAAAGCGAAGCACCTCGTCCGGAGAAAGATCCAGAACTCACAACCCGTTGCCCCTTACGTTTCCTGCCCAAGGCGGAAATACGGCAACCCGGCTGCCCTGTCCGCGCAAGCGAATTTAGGCCCGTGGTTTTGCGCCACCGTCTTTCGGCGGTTTTGCCCTTGTCAGGAGATATGGATTTGCCACGACGCTATCACGGAGGAAACAAAAATGCAACAGGGAGAAGGCTCTATAAAACCTTTGGGATGGGCCAGCAGGAGAGAACCGACAGCATGCCCAATTCGTTGATAGCTGAAGTCAACACGCGAGGGAGCTCCTGCTATGGAGGAGTGTCGCGCAGATCTGGCGACGGTGCTGGGATTGAGGCCAGAACAGGTGGAGGCGGCGGCGGAGACCGCGATGCGGTGGACGGTGCGCGTCCCGAGCCCCAGGCCGGCGATGCTGGGTGCTCACGTAGGTGGCGCCCAACGCGCTGCGGGAGCCAAACCGGCCGTCCATAGCCGGACGGGTCGGCCCCTCAAGCAGGTTTTCGCGCAAGAGGGGGAGGCGCCCGGCAGGGGCTTCGGGATCGCCAGGGGCGGTTCACGTAGAGCTTTCGACCCAGCGCGACCCCGTCGCCGCGGTGTCCAGGTTCCGGCTCAGCCCCGTGCTCTCGTGCGCGATAGTCTCCGCGCGGAGGACGCCGCATCGGCCAGTAGGGAGGCTCATCCGGCGACCGCGCCTCCCCGAGGTCCACAAACCCGGTCCGCTCGTACTGCCCCGCCCTGCGCTCCCGGCTGGCTTCGAGGTATGCAGGCAATCCTTCCCGGTCGCAACGCTCGAGCGTGGGGCCCGGCTACGCGGTACCGAGCCCCTGCCCCTGAACGCGGGTGGCGATGCCGACGAAGCAGCCACAGTAGTGAGGCTCCCGGAGGTCGTCCCGCTAAAAGAGCAGTTGAGTCTGGTTCGCCCGCCCCATGCGCAGTACAAAAGCGCGCACGATTCCCAGGGCAGCCTACAGCGGCATGACAGGCATCTGCCCACCGATCAGGGGGCTTCCACGGCGCGCTCAGCGACGCGAGCTCCCCCAGGCTGGCCTCGCGCACGGCCAGAACGGAACTCGTCGTCTGGCGACACCTCCCCGGCCGTCTTGGTCGCCTCCTTGCACAGAGGCACAACTGCGGCGTACGTCACCGGACGTATGCTGAAACCCGCGGGATGGCCCAGCAGGAGAGAAGCGGCAGCGGTCCCCGGCATTGACGGCGGCCGGGAACGCAAGAGAAGTCTTCCAGCACGAGGGAGTGTCGCGGCAGCGTGGTCGGGGCAAGGGGAGTGACGGCACCCGTGAGGACCGGCCCATGACAAAGGCAGGGCGGCCCGCGTCATGGACTCGAGGATAGGTAACACGCACTCCTAGCCAGGGCCTCGGGGGCAAACAAGCACGTGCGGGGCGGGCCTGAAAGGACGGAAGGAGGCGGGGCCCCGGTCGGCCACCCCTGGTCGGCCCCGGTTATGATTTGGTGCACCGCAGGGGATGAGGTGCAGCGGTCCATCCGGGGTGCATGACGGCGGCGGCGCGGCCTGCTCGCCGGCCGGTGATGCCCGTCGCCAGCCAGAGATCGGGGGAAGCGGCTGAGACGCCCATCAGTGTGCCGCGGGATGGTCGACCAGCCGGAGGATGGTGGACACAAGCACTTTGGTCGTCTCGAGGAGATCCGCGATCGCTATGTTTTCATCCGGCGTGTGCACATTCCCCGCTTGCCAAGACCCGGGGCCGAAGTCCACCACCGGGGTTTCCTGACGCGCAAACCACACGGAATCCACCTGCCCTCGCATGCCCAGGTGCGGCAAGGGCGCGAGCCCAGTGCCAGAACGCATACGCCCGGTGCACCGCAAGGCGCGCGGCCCGGTCGCGCTCCAAGCTGGCCAGGGCCCGCACGTAGGCGCACCACACGCCCGGATCCCCCTCATGCCACGTTTGGTCGTGCCCCCTCAACCACGCCGCGGCCTGCGCCAACTCCCGCGCCTCGTGCGCCACGTGCCGCGGCGGGTGGTCCTGCCACGCCACGACCTGCAGGCAGTCATTCCACGCGTCCTCGGTGCACCCAGAGCCGGGCCCGACAGGTCTGGGCCCCATAGGGCGGCGCGGTCGCGCGAGCCGCCCTCATGCCAGTGCTCCTGGGATGACCCGTTTGCCCTGGGGCTCTCCCGCAGCCCCCGAGATCCAGATCGACCGGTCGACCGTGTGCACGTACCGGGGGTGGGTGCTGGCAACCGAGACGAGCCGGGCGCGGTTGGCGCCGCCGCGCGCCGAAGGACGCTGACCTGATCCGCCGCGCGATCGCGGGGGTGCTGCGGCAGGGGTTAGCGGAGGGACGGCCCGCGCCGGCGCTGCCGCGCGCTGACGAGGCGGAGCGGCGCTTGCCGGCGATCGCGTGGGCGGACGCGGCCGCGCAGCCCGCCCTGTTGCAGCAGCTGGTGGCCGACAGCACGGCGCCGGCACCAGGACAGGGCTGCCACCGGGCCCGAGCAGACTGGGGCGCCCAGGAGGGCGGTGGCGGCAAACGACCCGCCCATCAGCACCGCGGTGGGGGTGGGCTTGGGATCCCGGTCGCCCCTGGCCCTGGCAACCCCTCTCGCCACTGCGGCCTTGTGGCACTGGTGGCCACGATCCCCCCGGGGACTGGTTTGTCAGCAAGTCGAACGACGCGAGGCAGTAGGCTTCGGACTCTGTGCAGCCGCCTTCGCATGGAGGGCCCCGGGCATGGCGCTCGTCGCGTCCATCGAACGCCGCCCGCGCGAGTGATCGGCACCGCTCGGCAGGGCGGCCCTCCAGATGCTGCGCACGGTGTGCGTCTGACGGTTACGGCGCGTGGGCCAGGGGTCAGATCGAGATCCCCCGTTCGGGCTTGGTGCTGTTGCCTGGGGCAGCGAGGGCGCCGGCGCGCGTTGGGCGTTCGCCCCGCACGGTGGTGTAGCCGGCGAAAGTTGCCTCCATGACGCCTTCGCCACCGGTCAAGAAGGCGAGCTGCCGCTGCAGTTCGTTGGTGCGGCGCACGGGGAGCGCCGTCTCCAGGACAGCAAGCTCGCCGTGGACGCGAGGTTCGCGGATTGCGGCACCCAGGCGAGCCAACACCGGTGTGACGGTGCCCAGGGACGCTTGCGGAATCTCGAGCACCACGTGCAGGGTGGGCTCACAGACCACGGTGTGGCTTTCCGCCAGCGCGCGCAGCAGCACGACGCGGGTAATGGCGCGAAAGTCCGCCGCCGTAGGATGGGGCCCGCGCATCGCCGGGGGGCCGTCGGACCCCATGTACTGGCATTCGGTCATCGTCACGAGACAGTCGGTCACGGGCCAGCCAGAAAGCCCCTCCGCCAGCGACGCCCGCACGTAGTCGGTCATCCGCGCCTCAAAGTTCTGTAGGGTCTTATAGAGATAGAGAGGCGCCGCCGCGTGGTCGACGGCAAGTTGGAACGTGACGCCCGTGTCGGGGGCGCCGGGCGCGATGGCGAGCGCCACGGTGGCGTGAAACGGATTGGCGGGGTTTTGGAGCACCTCCGTCGCCTCGCCCATGCCCATCGGGCGCTCGACGTAGCGGGGGGTGGGCGCCTCGAATGCCACCGAGATGCCATAGTCATTCGCCAGCGTGGCCTGAAGAACTTCTTGCTGGACCTGGCCGTACAGGGTTACCGACAATTCGCGGCGGGAGTCGTCCTGGCGCACCCCAATCAGGGGATCTTGCTAGGCCAGCTGGGCGAGGGCGGCAGTCAGGTGCCGCTGGTCCGCCGGCCGGACCGCAGCCACCAGGGACTCGAGGGTGGGCGGTGCGAAGTGATACTCAGGGCTGGAGGTCTGGGACTGGCCAAGCACCTCGCCGACCCGCACGGCGGCGAGGTCCCCACCTTGGCGATGTTCCCGGCGCCGGCAGCCGCTTGCCGCTTGATGGCCCCGGGCTGGAATACGGCGATGCTGCTGATTTTGCCTTCGGTGCCATCACCCGTGCGCACCCGACCATGGGTCCGGAGGGAGCCGGAGAACACCCGCACGTCGGCAATCTTGCCGCCGCGCTGGTCCCGCTCGACTTTGAACACCGTGCCCGCGAACGGCCCGGCGGAGGGCCCGGCGCTCAAGGGGAGCAGTTCGGCCATCGCCGCCATGAGGTCCGAAATCCCGGCGCCCGTGCGCGCCGAGCCGAAGAACACGGGGTGGACCAGGCCGCGTCGGGTTTGCTCGGCGAGTGCCTGGCGCAAGCGGCCGTAGGGGACGTGTCCGTTGTGGCCCACGTATTCCTCCAGGACGCGGTCATCGCTCCGTGACAGCACGTCGGTCAGCTCGCGCGCGAAGGGAGCCGCCACTGGCCCCAGCGCGGCCGCGGTGGCGTTTTGGCCGCCCAGCGCGCTGGTCTCGGTCATGCGGACCGCCCGGTCGGTCAGGCGCTGGCCGATGGCGCGGAGCGTTCCCTCGGCGCTCGCGCCCGGCCGGTCAATCTTGTTGGCAAATAGGAGCGTGGGGACCGCGAGGCGGCGCAGGGCGCGCATCAGAATGCGGGTCTGCGGCTGCACGCCCTCGACGGCCGACACCACCAGCACCCCGCCGTCAAGAATGTGGAGTACGCGCTCCACCTCCGCGATGAAGTCAGGGTGGCCGGGGGTGTCCACCAGATTGACGTGCACATCGCCCAGCCGAAATGCCGCCACCGCCGCCTTGATGGTGATGCCGCGCTGGCGCTCTCAGGTGAGGGTGTCCGTTTGGGTGGTGCCGGCATCCACGCTGCCAATGCTGGCAATGGCACCGGACTCATAGAGCAGGCGCTCAGTAAGAGTGGTCTTGCCGGCGCCGGCGTGCGCGAGGATTCCAAGGTTCAGGTGCTTTCCTGTCACGAGTCCATGCCTCCACGCTGATCAGATTGGGTGTCTGAACGGGCATGAACGCTCGCGCCATGAAAAATCACCACCTTATCGCCGCGGATGTCATGTACCGAGCTACCATACCACGCGGGCAGCGCCGTGGCAAATTCGGCCGGGCTCTGCAACAAAATCGGTAAGAGGGGTCGTCATTTGCATGGAATCAGCTTTCGCGGACGGAGCCCGGGTGGCGCCGAGGGGATTGGGTCTTCCCGGCGGCAATCTCGCGTCGACCCCTTTGGACGGGCCAGCGGCCGCGCATGCACTGTGCGCATGGCAGTAGCTTAAGCGATGGCACGGCGCGGTTGAGGGTGCTTGCGCCGGCTCTTCCCTGGCCGGGCTAGTCCTGCCGCCCGGCGGCCCACACGGCCACGACGCCCGACAGCACCAGCCAGCCCAGTACGTAGGCCGCCCCGCTGCCGACACTGAGCGTGCCCGGCAGCCCATGGAGCGCCACGATCCACTGCGCGAAGGGGACGTAGGGAGACACGTTGCCGCCGTAGCGGGCCGCGGCCAGCAAAATGAGGGGCACGACAAGCGCGGGCCAGGCCTGCCGAGTAAGAGCCTTCAGCGCCTGCGCGAACCAGCCGAGACTCACCAGTCCCAGCACCCAGACCCCGACGCCCCACAGGGTGGCCGGCTGCAGGAATGGCGCGGACGAGGTTCGCAACGCCACCGCACCCAGGGCCGCCAGCAGACCCACCGCATACAGGGCGGCCCCGGCGGCCAACGCCGCCAGGCGTGCCCCAGCCAAGCGCCGGCGGGGCGCGCCGCGAATCACGGCCAAGTGTGTCCACGCGTCTGGGGTATCGATGACACCGGTCGCCGCCACGACAAACAGGATCGCCAGGAGGAACCATGTCCAGCCGGGGCCAGCGCGGAGCTGCCCGCCCAGCGCCACCACGGCGGGCCCGCCCACGGCCTGGCGGACCACAGAGTGGGACACCGGCCCGGTGATTTTCAGCAGCGCCGCCCCCACCGCCAGGATCCCACACACCCAGGGGGCCACCTGCGCGCGCCAGTTCCGCAAGTCGTTGCGGGCCAAAGTGCCCCATGCCGCTCGGCGCCTCAAGGCGCCTCTCCCTGAGGGGCGTGCCAAGGAGGCTGGTCCGCCATCCACAGTCCCGCGGCTGCGGCGACCGTGGCCAGCAGCGGCGTGTACCCCAGGGTCCAGCTCACGGTCCGCGACCCCACCGGCGTCCAGTGATAGTAGAAGCTAAACTGCGCCCCGGGAAGCCACCACACCACGCCCTGAAGTACCGTGTTGCTCAGCGCCACCGTGAGAAGGCCCAGTGTCACCACGGCCAGCCACGCCATCCACGGGCCCTGCCACCAGAGCGTGAGGGCCAAGCGCAGCACGCCGACCGCCCAAAGACCCCCGAACAGGAATCCGAGGGCAATGAGCCCGTAGTGCCACGGCACGCTCCAAGGCTCGCGCGCCAAGACCGCCGGATATTCGCTGAGGTGGCCGAAGCGGCCCCAACGCCAGCTCCACCGCCCGCTGGCCAGCGCCACGATCCCGGCGGCGGCGGCCAGCCCGCCCGCAAGCAGCCCGGCCAACAGGCCGGCCGCCGCAACATGGGTCCACCACCACACCCGCGTGGAGCCGAGGCGGAGCGCGGTGAGGCTCTGCCAGGGGTTTAGCAGGTCCGCGGGCTGGAGGAAGAGGTAGAGCGGGATAACGACAAAGGTCACGGGATTCTGCTGCGTGGCCGACATCACAATGTCCCAGGGGTTGGTGAGGTGGCGGGCGAACAGCCACAGCCCGGCCAAGCCGCCGACAAGCCACAGCCACCGGCGCCCGCCCAGTGCCACCCCCAGGTTCACCCCTATGGTGCGCGTCGTCATGGGAGCTCCGGCGCCGGCGTGCGCACCAAATCCTCGCGGGCCGCCCCGATGAGCCGTCCCTCGGCAATCTTTAGGACCCGGGTGCACACCCGGCTGACCTCTTCGAGGTAGTGGCTGGCCACCAAGATGGCCGCGCCCCGGCTTTGGGCTTCTCCAATCAGGGACGCAACCAATTCCACGCCGTCGGGGTCGAGGGCGTTGGTGGGCTCGTCCAGGAGAAGCACGTCGGGAGCCTCCATAAGCGCTTGGGCAATACCCAAGCGCTGCACCATGCCTTGGGAGTACGCCCCGACGCGCTTCTTGTCATCGGGATTCAAGCGGACGCGCTGCATCCACGCGCGCACCTCGGTGTCGGTCATCACGCGCCGAATCGAGGCGAGCATCGACAGATTGGCGAAGCCGCTGAGGTGCGGCAGCAGCCCGGGGGGGTCAAACAATACGCCGAGGCCCTCCGGCACGCCGCCGGGCAGGTCGGCCAGCTGCCGTCCCCCCACGGTCACGGTGCCCGCCGTCGGCTGCACCAAGCCTGCCACGATCCTGAGGAGGGTGGTTTTGCCGCAGCCGTTGGGGCCGATGAGCCCGACCACCTCCCCCGGGGCGACGGTCAAATCAATCCCGTGCACCACGTCGCGGCCTTGGTACCGCTTGTGTACCCCTTGCAAAATAATCCGGGGCGCCTCAGTCGTCATTAGTGCACACTCCTTGGCCATTCGCGATGCCACCGCATTATCCAGCCCATGATGGCGGCCGACGCCGCCAGGGGGACGGCCCAATACAAGCCCAGCACCGTCCAGGGTCCAATGAACGGGTGCCACGACAAATAGGCGCCCGCGTACACTGACGGCACCAGGTACCGGTTGCCCAGCGCGAGGGTCACGACGTCCCCGACGAGGAACAAAATCACCGGCACCGCCAAGGTGAGCAGCGGCCGCCGCACCCACACCGCGGAGGTGGTGGCCAGGGCCGCGAGCGCCAGCGCCGATGCCAAGGCTCCCGCCACCACCAGCACGACATACACCCCGGGGGCACCCCAGAACAGATGCACATGAAATTGCGTGGCGTAGATGTCCGCAAAGAAGCCGGAAATTTTCTCCCGGTACGGCAGCGCCGGGTTCACCACCCATCCCAAGAATTTGGGCAGCGCCCGGGGGAACAGCAGAAGAAACAGCCCTTCGGCCACTCCCACCGCTACCGCGATGGCGAGGCCGCCCATCAGCACCGCGCCCACCAACTTGCCCCACAGGTACCGGCCCCAGCCTACCCGCGTGATGAGGAGGGCATCCAGGCCCCGCTGCCGATCGACGGCCAGGCTATCCCCCGCGGGCAGCGCGGCGACGACGGGCACGAGGACCGGCCAGAGCGCTGTGAGCCACGCGCCGAACGCTTCGACCGTAACGCTGAAAAAGTTGACGGCGCGCGGCGTGGGGTCGTGATACCACGGCTGCGCGTACTGCACGGCGGTGAAGAGGAGGAGCAGGAGGGCCGTGGCCACCGCCAGCCACCAGCGCCAGGTGCGAATGCTGCGGGCCCACTCGGCACGAATGATGGATCCCAAACAATCTCCTCCCCTGACGCTACAGCGCAGTTGGCATTCAGACGTTCTTTCGCCAGCCGGTACCCCCCCTACGCCCGGCGGCGTGCACACGTGCTCAAGCGGCACTCGCGCAAACACGTCATCCCCATCGCGTGACTTCTCCGGAATCCCGTGGTTCTCCTGCCACGTGTCCTTCAGCTTTCCCCAGCCGTTGTAGAGAGGGGAGGGCAAGGCGCATCGGCCGGCTGTGGGGAGGAGGGACGCAGGACGACCACCACCCGCAGCACCCCCGGGCGCACGCGGTCCAAAATCGCCAGCGCCTGCATCCCCCAGCCGCCGCACACGCATTCCCGGGCCACGGCCGCTGACAAGTCAAGCCACGAGCTCCGCCGCCCCATCGTGCGGCGAGAAACCCGACGGCCCGCGGAGTGGGTGCGGAATGAGCGCACCCCTCTGGGCTGGCCTTCGGGTACGCCCTATCCACCGGGAAGGGGGCGGGACTGCCCGGCCGCTGCGGCTTGACTCGGGGGTGCGGACCATATATGCTATGTGTACTGGATGATATGGTACACATGGGAGGGTTAGTGGCATGTGGCTCACAGTGGACCCGCGGTCGTCCACTCCCATCTACCAGCAGGTGGTGGACGGGGTGAAGTCCGCGGTGGCCCGGGGGCTTCTGCCGCCGGGCTCCCGGATGCCGTCGGTCCGCGAGTTGGCCACCTCCATGACCTTGAACCACAATACGGTGGCCAAGGCGTACCAGGAGCTGGAGCGCGCGCACGTCATCGAAGTGCTGCGGGGCCGGGGCACGTTCGTGGCCGCCGTGGAGCCCCGCGTGGACCGGGAAGCCCGGGTCCAAACGCTGAAAGAAGCCATGAAGCGGCTAATGGTGGAGGCGCACTACATCCCGCTGACCGGCGACGAGATCCTGCGCTTGTTTTTGGTGGCCGCACAGGAGTGGCAGGCAGAGCAGGGAGGGTGCGAAGCGTGAATGCGGCGTCAGAACCGGCCATGGCCATGCAGGGCGTATCTAAAAGTTTAGGCGGCCACCAGGCGCTGCGCGACATCCGGTGGCAGGTGTCTCCCGCCACCATCACAGGACTGGTGGGCACCAACGGAGCGGGGAAAACCACCCTGCTGCGCCTGGCCTTGGGACTTCTCTGGCCCGACGCGGGGGTGATCAGGGTGCTGGGCATGCCCTTGGGGCGGGAGAATGCCGAGCTGCGCCAGCGCGTGGGCTACGTAGGTGCTGACGGCCAGCCCCTGCCGGCGCTGCGTGTGGACGAGTGGACCCGGTACCTGCGCGGAATGTACCGCCGCTGGGACGACAGCGTGGTGCGGCGGCTGCTCGCCGCGATGGCTATCGGGGGGACGCGCCGCATCGGCACGCTGTCGCTGGGCGAGCGGAGCAGCCTGAAGATGGCCCTGGCGATCGCCGCCCGGCCCGATCTGCTGCTGTTGGACGAGCCCACCAACGGCCTCGATGTGGTGGTGCGGGCCCAAATGCTGAAGCTGGTGGTGGACGTGGCGGCCCGCGAGGGCACCACCGTGGTGCTGGCCAGCCACACACTGAGCGATGTGGAGCGGCTGGCAGACGACCTGGCGATTTTGCACGAGGGCCGCTTGCTCATGGCGGGCCGGCTCGATGATCTCAAGGCGCGGGTGCGCCGCATCCAGGCGCACTGGCCCCGGGGAAGCGTCGAGGAGCTGGCGGCGGCGCCGCATGTGCTGCGGGTGGAGCAGTCCGGGCAGATGGTTTGCGTCACCGTGGACGGGCCCATCGAGCCGGTGGCGGCGCTGCTTCGCGCGCGGGGCGCCCAGGCGATTGACGTGGCCGCTTCCGACTTGGAGTCACTGTTTCGCGAATTCATCCACCGCGAAGGCTACGCACGCGATGCCGTCAGCTGGGTGGACGCGCTGTACGAGGAGGCAGAAGGCAATGCATGAGGCCACGGCGCCGGGCGCCGTTCGGGTTCATGGGCGGCGGCGCTGGACCGCCAGCCCGCTGGTTTACCGTGAGCTCAAGGTGAACGGCGGCATCTACCTGGCGGGCACGGGCGCCATGTTGGCGCCGGCAGTGCTGTCGTGGTTTACCGAGCAGAGGGACCTCGGCTACCTGCAGCAAGTGTACGTGGCCGGCGTGGGTCCTTGGCAAGTGCACGCCACCATGTGGCCGGTGGTGTTCGCCGGCATCATGGGGCTGCTGCTGTTTTACCATGACCGCTCGCGCGGCGGGCTGCACTACGTGCTGGAAGGGCCGGTGCGCCGGCGCGACGTCCTGCGAGTCAAGGCCGGCCTGCTGTCCGCGGCGGTCCTGTTGGTCGGCGTGATTACCGCCTTGGCGGTCGCCGCCGTCTCCCTGTCCCTCGGGGGGGCCCAACTCGGGTCCATCTTGGCTTACCCGGTCGTAGCCACGGCGCTGGCCGAGTCGATGGCGATGACCGCACTGGTGACGTCGGCGCTCGTGCCCAGCCTGTGGGCGGCCGCCGTGGGCGCGTTCGGGTTCGCCGCCGCTGGGCCCATGCTTGGGCAAATCCTCGCGCCGTTTTACTCCTATAGCCTTCCCATGGGGAAGGTGCCGCCCAGGTTCTTTGCGCACCCGCTGCCTGGCGAGCCGTCCTTAGGGATCTTGCACCTGGAGCACTGGCTGGGTCTGGCCACGCCCACTGCCACCCCGCTTCCCATGGGCATGGCCGGTATCGTGACCGCCGCCATCTTCGTCGCGTGGTCGCTGTTTGTGGTCCGCTTGGGGCTGCACCAGTGGGAGCGGGTGCCGGTCGAGCACCTGGACGACGCGGTGACGTCGCCAGCTGCTCGGGGGGCTCAGTTGGTGTGGTGGGCGGTTGTTGGGGCGTTTGCCGGTGTGAGTCTGGCACGCTCCTGGTGGTACACCTTGCACGGATGGCCGCTGTTGGCCATCGGCCTGGTGGCCGCCGCGCTGCCATGGCTCCTTTGGCGCTTGACCTTAAGGATGTGGGGAGCGCGTCGTCCGGCGACGCAGTGACTCGGGCACCGTCGCGCCACCAGGGCTGTGCGTTTCGCTCCGCTGGCCGAGGACGCCCCGTCTCGGGGCGTCCCGTTTGGCCTACAGCATGTCCGACCGCCTCTCACTGCCGCTGGCTGATGGCCCCCATATGCGCTAACTTTGGCCGAGGCGACACGCCACGGCCCAAACCAGGGGCGGCCGCCGCCCCCACGGCGGACAGCCGGGTTCGGCACTTCGTGGACACCGAACACCGTCTACTGCCGGTCAAATAGGGCTAGCTGCTACAGTCGTGGGTTGCCCAGCGCCTGGGCGGGCTCAGCGGCGGTATCTTGCAGATTGGGCAATGCACGTTGACCTGGATGGACGCGAACCACGAAAGATGACCATATCCCTCACGCGACCAGCCGCGAGGAGCGCTGGAACGCTGGGCTCAACGAAGAACCTGGCTACGCGGCACCCAGGTATAATGAACCAAGGGGAGGTGCGTCCTTGGTACACCGAATCTATGACAGGAACCTCGCTACCCGCTTGCGGGCGGCCGCCAGCGGGGGCGAAGTGATTGTGGAGGCGGGCGGCGAGCAGTACTTGGTCCTGCGATTGCCCCGCACAATCGAAGTGACCGATCCCGAGGAAATCGCTCTCGTGTTAGAGGCCGCAGCGGAGTCCGGCGGCCTGCGATACACAGCGGATGAAGCTATGGCTCTCTTGCGCCACGAGGTGGCTGGGGAGCGGTGAAGGCGCCATCCATCATTTTCCGGGGCACGGCGCTGGAGGACCTCCGTGCGCACGACCGGTGGCGGGCGTCTCTGGATCCGCCAGCGGCCCCGGTGCGGGAGGAAATTGGTGCCGCGATTGTCCGCAAGCTCTCCGGCTTTCTCGGATACACGGCATTGCCTTATCCGATCATTGTCGCGCAGGGCGAGGTCACACCCATCAAACGATGTGGGGTCACGGTCCGTTCCAAGCGGTTCGCGGTCTACATCGCTCCCGGCCCAGACGATAGCATCGAAGTCGCACGAATTCGCCACCCACAGCAACGGCCCCTCTAAGGCATGCCGTGCCGCTGCCCAGCCGCGAGCATCTCCTGGCTCGCTGGCCGCGCGGGGTGGTGGCCAAAAGTGGGCACTGACATCTCCTCTGTGTGACTTCGAGGCCCCAAGAACCTCTCGGGTGATAGCATCTTAGGTGGTGGCCCTGGGTGGCACAGGCGGCCCGCGAATGCGGCCAGGTCCGAAGCGGCCTTCGCTCAGATACGCTGCGCCGGCACGTGGAGGCGCGGCCTTCCGCAACACCACAGGGCTATTCGTATTCTGCCGCGCGGGAGTGGCCGCGCGATCGCCCGAAGTCAAAAGGGGGATGACCGTGCTCGTCGACGTGCACACGCACTGCTACAGCCACCAGTACTTGGCCCTGCTCGAGAATCATGGGGGCGAGTACCGGATCGCGCGGGCGCCGGCTGGGCCGCCGCGCCTAACATGGCGCGGCATCCCGGTCGTGACCCTCCACCCAGCTACTTATGACATTGCGGTCCGCTTTCGTGACCCACGCCAGGCGCGGGTGGGCCTGCACCTCATCTCCACCACGGTGCCGAACGTATATCCGTTCCCACCGGCCATACAGGAGCAAGCCGCGCGGCTGGTGAACGACGAGCTGGCCCGCTGGCGGGATGCGTATCCGGATAGGGTGCGGGGGCTGGCGAGCCTGCCGATGGACGGCGGCGGCACGGTCGCGGAGGTAGACCGCGCGCTGGACGCGCTGGGCCTCTCGGGCTTTGTGATAGGCACCCACGTCGGCCAGCGCGACTTGGATGACCCGGCTTACGCTCCCATCTTTCGCCGCCTGCACGATCGCGGGGCCACGGTGCTCCTCCACCCCATGGTGCCCACCCGCGGCGGGGAACACCTCCGGGACCATGACCTTTTGTCGCTGGTCGGCTTTATCGGCGCCATTACGGAGTCCGTGGTGCGCCTGACCCTGACCGGGTTTTTCCGCCGCTACGGCAACATCCGGTTCATCCTGCCGCAGATGGGGGGCGCGGCGCTGTGGGTCGGCGGCCGGGTGCGGTTCGGGTGGCCCGCGAGCGCCGTGGCGCCCGATCCCGCACCGGAGCTTTTTTACGATACGCTGGCGTTCCAGCCGCAGGCCATTGCCGCCGCCGCACAGATGGTGGGGGCCGGCCACCTGCTGTTTGCGTCGGACTATCCCCATCTGGGCGACGCCGAGGCCGTGTGGAGCCACATCGCCCAGGCGAACTTGGGCCCCGACGCCGAAGAAGCCATTGGCTGGCGCAACGCCCATCGGCTGTTCGGGTGAGGGCGGGCGCCATCGTTCTGCGTGGCCTTCCGGCACCACCGTGCCCGCTTGGGCCTGCGGTACCGGCCCGCGAAGCACTTATGGAGCGCCCTGTGGGCTCGCGCCCATGGCCGCCGCACAGGCGGTGTCGGCGTGATGAGCAAGGCGCCGTGGGGCCGCCACCTCCGCTTCCGCCTCGCCCGAAGCCTCGCGGCGCGCTCGGCCGCGCACCTCACGCCGGCGCCGACTCGCAAAGCGGGGGTGGACCGTGCGCTGACCCATGTCCCCCGGCCGGGGCGTCGTGGCTCGCCCCGCGGGACTCTCGCAGCTGCGCGTCGAGCGGGCCGCTAAATCGGCCGCGGCCGTGCCGCTCCACCCGTTGAAACCGGAGGGCAGGCACTGGCGTTGGAACCGTCGAGGGAATCGGAGGAGGTGCGTGCCATGAGCGTGACGACCGGGTCGTATTCGAACACGCCAGGATGCGACACGGACACCAAAATATCGTCCCTCACGGAAGCACGGTGCCTGTTTGAAAACTCTCCGTATTTGTGGATCGCTCGTTAATTCAGCAAAGGGGAAGAGGCGGCTGGCGACCTTTCGAGTGCCGAGCTCAGCAACCGCTGCGCCGGTGGATGGGGCGTCGTGGTCGTCCAGCATCCCGAACAGTCCCAAGCCCTGACAGCCGATCTGGGAAGAATCCCCTGGCCACGGCAGCTTCGACCAACGCGAGTGCGGTCGGTGTACCCAACGAGGCCTGGCTGTGGCTCGACATCGAAGACTACGCATCCGGCTCCGACCCCATCCGGTTTTGCGAGGGCTGGGCGACGTACCTGCAACAAGATAGCCCGTATTATGCCGCGCTCTATTTCGGTGCCGGTGGCAATTCGCTGACGGCGGGAGATGTGGGCGGTCTGATGGCCACCGGGTTGTTCCGCGGATTTTGGTCGGGATGCGGGCCCCGAAGGGCATTGGCGAAGCCATCGACCAGGGCCCGTGCAGCACGTCCTCATCGCCCATATATATGACGTGCGCGGGCGGTTCGCCTGCGGTCGAAGTTGATGTCGATGACATGGTCTCCGGCAAAACCGTTAGTGGAGTGGTAATTCAGGGATGACGCACGCGGCCAGGGTACGGCCCGGCCTTGTTCTAATCGCACTAATCGCGGCCGCCGCGGTGGTGGCGGGGTGCGGCCCTTCGGGGGCGCCGCCCTCACTTTACGGGGCGGGCCCGCATCACCACGGGTCGGCGGGTGTCCCGCCGCACCATCGCCCCTCTGCCGAACGAACCCCGCTCCCGGCGTTCACTGCGATGGCATGGTGGTCGGCGCACGTCGGGTGGCTCGCCACGTCGGACGATATTTACCGCACGACGGATGGGGGCCACGTATGGGAGCCCTGGTACCGCGCGTCCGCCCAGTATCAGGGGCTCGTCGCCGCGGGGCCGTCCACGCTGTGGGCCGCGACGCCTCACCGCGTGATAGAACTTACCGGCGGCTTGCGGGCCCAGAGGGTGGCCTCGCTCAACGGGCTGGATAACGGGGCACCGCTCGGGCCAAGCTCCGTCAGCGTGCTGCCGGGGGCGGGCGCGGCGAACCAGCCCGCCATGGCCGGTGGGTCCGGGACGGTGGCGCATGCCGCCGCGCTGCCGGTGCCGCCGCGGCCCGCCGTGAACCACACGGAGCTCACGGACTTGGTGTTTCCGACCGCCAAAACGGGGTATGTCCTGGACCGCGGTACCATCAAGCGCATCGTGACCGGGTCCGCGCCAGCCCTTTCTCTTGTCACGCGCTCGCCCAGGGGTTTTGTCAACAGCATGGCGTGGCCTAGCGTGGCCGTCGGGTATGCCGCGGTGGGCCGCGACGTGTACCGGACCACCGATGGCGGACGGCGCTGGGCCCGCGCGTTTGCCGCGCCCGTCAATCGCACGGCCGGACCGTGGATCGGGTGGGTCGCCGCCAACTCCCCCCAAGAAGCGTTTCTCCTGCTAACCGGTTTAGGGGCCGCGGCCAACAGTGGCTACGTGTTGTGGCAGACGCAAGATGGCGGGGCCCACTGGACCGCGATCGCATTCGATGCCTACACCCAACCCTTGGACGCGCCCGCTGTCACCGCGGGGGTAGCACAGGCGGTCAATCAGATGATGATCGTCGGCGTCATGGCACCGGTGGGCACAACCGGGCTGGTGGTGGTTGGCGACAACCTTAACACCGGCCGCCTAGTCGGGTTGGTTTACGCGGGCGGTCGCTGGCATTCGGCGACGTACGCCGCCTTGAGCAATCCGTCGGCCCCGGTGGCGACCTCTTACCTGGTGTTCCCTACGGCGGCCGCCGGCTGGCTTGCGGGGACCAGGCGGTCCGGCGCAGGAGCTTTGCTGCAGCTGGTAGATGGTGGCCGCCGCTGGGCCCCTGCCTTCATCGTGGGGATGGGCGGCGGAGCCCGATGAATGCGGCCCCACCGGATCTGGCCGGCTAGGTGCGGCCCGGGCGGGCTTAAACCGGCGGATGGTGTACGATGGCCGGGAGCTGGGTCGGACGAATGCCCGCTCCCGTGCCACCTCGGGCGACGTGACGGCAAGGGTCGCGCGGAGCAGCGGGCGGGGGGTGGCCAATGGAAAAGCATGCGACGACCGTGGAGCCGATGCCCCAGGATTGGCGCATTCGGGTGGTGGACCTGCCCGCTGCGCTGCCCGACCAGGTCCGCGCCGCTATCGACCGGCATTGGGCCAGCGTGACGGCAGCCGGCCGCCCATACTGGAACGGGCCGGCGCTGGCGATTGCCCACGAGACGAAGTCGGACTCTCAGTGGCGGGTGGAGCTGCACCGCACGGACTACGCGCATTACCTGGCGACGCTCCACCGGCAAATCGACGCCACCTACTGGTGCCGGGTGGTGGCGGTCGGGGGACTGCTCATCACGGCGGATGGCCAAGCGGTGCTGGGAGAAAATGCGGCGGAAACCGCTCTGGCGGACGTGCATGTGCTCGCTTCCACAGCGGAGTGAGCGTCGAGCGCCCAACATGCATCTGTAGGGAACCGCATCCCGGCGGCCTCGCGTCGAACGCTGGCGCCGGTGCCGCCGGGCGGGTTTCTGGCAAGGGAATGCAGGGCGAGCCGGCAGGCGGGCCCTGCCATCTGCCCTTGGCTGTGTGGGCTCACCCGGCCGGGCACCACGGCGGCGTAGCCCCTTCCCGCTGACGGCCCGGGGCGGGGTGGACCCGTCCCCGCCGGCCCAACCGATGCGGTCAGCGATGCCGGCATGGCGGCTTTTTTGTATTTCACTCGCGCTCCGTCGCCCCACGGCGAGGGTTAGGCGGTGGGTGGCCGGTCCCCGCGGGCTTTGAGGACGCGGGCCACGGCGTCTTCGACGGTGTCCCCGACGGCCGTTAAATGGCCCATCTTGCGGCCGGGGCGTGCGGCGGCCTTGCCGTACAGGTGCAGGGATACCCCGGGCACCGCCAGCATGCGGGCGACATCGGGCGGGGTGCCGTCGGGGCCCCACCAGTCACCCAGCAAATTGGCCATGGCCGCGGGCCGCGCCACCCGGGTGTCCCCCAGCGGCAGGCCCGCGACCATGCGCACCAGCTGCTCGAACTGCGAGGTGGCACTGGCCTCGATCGTGTGGTGGCCCGAATTGTGCGGGCGCGGCGCAATCTCGTTGACCAGCACGCGGCCCTGCTGGTCGACAAACATCTCCACCGCCATCACGCCCACCAAGCCCAGGCCGGTGGCCACCTGGCGCGCCACGGCGTCGGCGCGGCCGAGGACGGCGCCGCTGGCGCGGGCGGGCGTGGACGATACATCCAAGATGCCGTGCACATGGCGATTTTCGGCCGCCGGATACGTGGCGAGGCGGCCTTGCTGGTCCCGGGCGCAGATGACCGACAGCTCCAGCGCCAAGTCCACCTGCTCCTCGGCAATCAGGGTGTCACACACCTGCAGCAGCTGGACCACGGCCGCGCGGGCTTCCGCGGCCGTGCGGGCAACCGCCTGCCCCTTGCCGTCATAGCCGCCGGTGGCCGTCTTAATGACGACCGGGAGCCTAAGCGACGACAGCGCGGCTTCCAAGTCGGCCGGCGACCCGACCGCCGCGAACGGCGGCACCTGCCCGCCCAGCCGCACGACCGCCGCCTTCTCGCGGAGGCGGTGCTGGGAGGTTTTCAGGATATCGCTGGAGGGATGCACCGGCACGCGCTCGGCGAGCGCCGCCACCGCATCGGCGGAGACGTTCTCAAATTCATAGGTGACCACCGCCGCATGCTGGGCCATGGCTTCGATGCTGGCGCGGTCCTCGAGGCTGCCCTGGATCAGCTGGTCGGCCACCTGGGCGGCGGGCGAGGCCGGATCGGGATCCAGCACCACGGAGCGGTATCCGAGCCGCCGCGCCGCCACCGCGGTCATTTGCCCCAGCTGGCCGCCCCCCAAAATCCCAATGGCGCTGCCCAGCGGCAGCGGCCGCGCGCCGGTCATCGGCCCGCCCGCGCGGCCGCGGCCTGCTCCGCCCGAAAGGCGGCCAGCGCCTCGGTGAGCCGCGCGTCGTGGAGGGAGAGTATTTGCACCGCCAGCAGGCCGGCGTTGGCGGCGCCGGCTTCGCCAATGGCCACGGTGGCCACCGGCACGCCGCGCGGCATCTGCACAATCGAGAGGAGGGAATCCCAGCCGCTGAGCGCCCGGCTCTGCACCGGCACGCCAATCACCGGCAGCGTCGTTTTGGCGGCCACCATGCCGGGCAAGTGGGCGGCGCCCCCCGCGCCCGCGATAATGACTTGGATCCCCCGCGCGCGCGCGGCGGCGGCAAACTCAAACATCAAGTCCGGGGTGCGGTGGGCGGACACCACGGCCACCTCGTGCGGAACCTGGAACCGCTCTAAGATGTCCACGGCGTGGCGCATAGTATCTAAGTCAGAACGGCTGCCCATAATGACGGCGACGGCCGGCTCGAGCTCCTGCATGATGCGTTCTCTCCCCCGCCAACCAAGCTGACCCGCTCTTGCGGGCTTTCTGCCATCATGCCACGCGGGCGGCGGTTCCCCCAAGCACACCCGCAGGCGGGTGAGGTCCGGCCCTCTTTGACGTTTCGGACGTTTTTGACGTTGGAGAAGTCGGAGCCCGCCTTCAACACTTGCGCGCTTAGGATCGTTTGTTGGGTGAGGATAGCCGTGGCCGTCTGGCCAGGGAGGTGAAGGGCATCAAGGTCACCGGCGGGAGCGGCCGCAGTGAGGTGGAGCAAGCGGTCAGCCGATGGGTGGAGGCGTACGGCGATCGGCTGGTGCGATACGCCCAGGTGCTGGTGGAGGACCCAGAGGATGCCCAGGACATCGTGCAGGAGGCGTTCTGGCGCCTGTACCGGTGGCAGTGCCATCACCCCGCCCGCATCGTCGAGCCGGCGTTTCTCTACCGGATCGTGAAGCATCTGGCGATTGACCGCCTGCGCGCGCGGACCCGCCGCGAGCGGCTGGCGCAGGCGGAGGCGGTGAGGGCGCCCGGCGCTGACTGGGAGTCGCCGGCGGTGGATCGGCTGGACCTGGCGGACATCCTGGAGAAAATGAGCCCGGCCGACCGGTCCGCGCTGTGGCTGTTCTACTACGAAGGGTGGAGCTCACTGGACATTGCGCGCTGGCTGGGCGTCACCCGGGCTAACGTGCGCGGGCGGCTGTTTCGAGCGCGCCGCCGATTTCTGGAGGCGTGGCGTGCGGGAGAGGCCCATCAACCGACCAGCGGGAGGAATGAGCGATGAGCGGGAAGAAAATGGGCGCAGCCGAAGACTGGGGGGATGGCGCGCTGCGGGCCGGGGTCACTTTGCCGCCGCCGCCGGCGGCGGCCTTTGACCGCCGGCGGTGGGAGCTGGGCGCGCCCGCTCGGGCAGCATGGCAGCCGCGCCTTCCCATGGCGGGATGGGTGGCCGCGGCCGCGGTGGTGGCGGCGGCCGCGATGGCCGGCCCATCCCTCGTTCACCGCTACTACTACCAGGGCCAGCCCGCGCAGGGTACGGTGGGCCGGCCCGGCACCGGGCTGGTCCTGGGGCTGGGCCGCGCCAGTACGGGCGGCCTGTCGCACGTGTGGATGGAAGCCGATGGGCGCGGGTGGGCAATGGGCGCGCCGGGGGAGATTCTCGCCACCCGCGATGGCGGCCAGCACTGGACCAACGTGTCCCCGCTTGAAGACGCCGGCGCCGCGGGCGCGTTTGAAGCACGATCCGCCACCGACGCCTGGTGGGCGGTCGCCACCGCCAAGGGGGTCGCGGTGTACCACACCCAGAATGGCGGGCGGACCTGGCGGTGGACCGAGATTGCCGGCCCGGCCCGGCCGGCGAGCTGGCGCCTGTCCACCCATGCCCTGGCGCTGGGCCCGGCGGGCACGGCTTTCCTGCTGGTCGCCGGCAGCTGGTATGGCAAAGCTGGATCACGGCCGACCCAGCCGGACTTGCTGTGGAGCACCCACAATGGGGGGCAGACGTGGTCCCAGCGCGTGCTGCGGGGCTTTTCGGGCGGGACCGAGGACGCGGGCAGCCTGTTTGCCGCGCCCCGGGGCCGCCTGCTGCTGGAAAGCGCCGGCCGCCACCACCTGTGGATATCGGGCCCAGCCGGCCGCCGGGGCCCGTGGCGCGCGGTGCCGTTTGGCGCCGGGCTGGCTCAGCTGGTCGGGGTGCCCAGGTTTTATGGCTTGAGTGGCGTGTGGGTGGACGCGAGCGCCACCCCCGGGGCGCCCGTGGGACAGGACCGCGTGCGGGTGCTCACTACCAGCACGGGGGGCGCCGCCTGGGCGCCGGCCTTCGGCACCTGGGGCATTCGGCCTGTGCTGACGTCGGTGGGACCCAACGCCTGGACGGGGGCGACACTGGAGCCCGGCATGGGCCGCGCGGGGGGGCACGGGCCGCCCGGGCAGTATTTTGGCGGGGGGCCGCACGCCCTGCTGCGGTGGATCGTGGTCCTGCGCCCACAACTGGGCCGTGCGGCCGTGGTGCAGCAGCTGGACTTTGTGAGCGCGGCCGACCAGTGGGCACTGGTGGATGTGGGATCTCGGGCCGAGCTGTGGCGCTCCACCGATGGCGGGCGCCAGTGGGCCATCGCGTTCAGCGGTGTCAATCCCGCCGCGCCGTAGGCGGGACTTGGCGGGTCGGCCACGGCAGGGCGGCAGAGGCACTGGGGCGGGGCGGTCTTTGGTGGCTCGGATGAGTCGCGCCTTGGGAGGGGCCTTGCGCCGCCTTCGCCGTGCCGGTGAAGATCCTGTCCGATTGCGACCCGTCGATGATGCTGGAGCACCCGAGGCTTAGGGACCTTCCATCCTCGGTTTCTGGCTGTGGCTAGTTCCAGGGCTTTGTTCCGGAAGCCGCCGAAGCCCTGTCGGAAGGCCGCCGGCGCTATCTCTACCCAATTCGACGTCTTGAACAATGTCAGACACGCGACGCTCTCGGCGGCCGACTTGAGCAGAGGCGTATGCCGGCGATACGAATATCCAGCAAGCGGCAAATAACATTGCCAAGCAGACTGGCCAAGGAGGTTGGCCTCGGGCCTCATGACTGGATCTGGATGGATGCGACGGACGGCGAACTGCGGTTGCGCAAAGTGCCGGAGGATCCCGTTGAGTTTTTCGCCGGTGTGCTATCGGGTCGGTTTCACTCTGCGGACGAAGTGGACCAGTGGGTCCGAGCAGAGCGTGACTCATGGCGGACCTAGAGCGGTTGGCGGGCAAGCGCGTGCCACTAGACACCCACGTGATTATTTACTATTTGTCCGGCGTCGAAGTTTTTCGCGGCGCGGTTCAAGCCCTCTTTCGGGAAGTGGCCTCGGGCAGCGTGCAGGGCGTGGTGTCCGTGGTGACCGAAGCGGAACTTCGAGTTGGCCCGGAAGTGGAGCGCGACGAAGCCGCCCTGCGGATTCTGGACACATTTTTCGCCGAGTTTCCCGGCCTCCTGGTAGCTCCCGTCAACCGCGAGGTAGCGCGGCTAGGAGCGAGGATACGAGGGGAGACGAAGCTCCCCTTGCCCGACTCCCTGCTGGTTGCGACGGCGCAAGCGTTTCATTGCCCAATGATTATTAGCAATGATAGAGCGTGGAAAGCGAAGACTGGAATGTGCGAGCTCTTATCCCTTGATGATCTCATCTGATCGTTTGGCTAATGGTTGTGACAAGGGGTGCAAGCCCCCAGGTTGCCGTTAGATGGTCCGAAATTGCGGGTGCGGGGACCTTCTCGACCGGGCGGCCGCAGAGGGCTGAGATGACGTAGCCCCAGACGAACGCTGTGAGGAGGGGGGGCCCATTGTCGCCCCGCACGGCGGCGGGCGTCAGGGCTTGCAAATTCGGCCACTAGAATCTTCTGCTCGAAAGTCAGGGAATGCTTAGGCCGGGGCGTGCGGCCAACCGACTGCCTGGTCAGAATGCCCGCAGCGAGAGACTGGTCAAGGGCTGGCCACTTTGGTGTGGCGCACTGCGTCCCGCGGTGTCCTTGACACCGGTCCCACCGTGGCCTAGCGTACCTGACAACTGCATAGACCTTCAGGGCAGGGTGAGGCCGGCCTGCAGCGGCCAATTCCCGATCGGTGGTGATTCAGCGAGGCTGACAAGCCCACGAGCCGTCGGGGCTCCGCGTGTCGGGGGCCCGACGGCATGAACGGGTGCGAATCCCGTGCCGACGGTACAGTCCGGATGGAAGAAGGGTTTCGGGTGCCACGCGGCGACTAGGTCAGGGCTATTGCTGGCTTTGCCCATGTGGCCATGAACAGTCCCCTGAAGAGTCTCCCGCAAAGGAGGCTCGTTTTGTCGTCGTGGGCCTTTGTGCTGGTCGCCATGTCGGGGTTGCTCCATGCCGTGTGGAATCTGTTTGCCAAGCGCAGCGCCCACCCCGTGGTGTTTCTCTGGCTGTTTCAGTGCGTGGCCGTTTTGGCGTTTCTGCCTTGGGCGCTCTACGCGCTGGCCAGTCACCCCATTTCGGGACGAGGGTGGCTGATGTTGGCGGCGGCCGTCACCATGCACGGCATCTACGTCATTTTCCTGTCGCGCACATATGACGCGGGGGACTTGTCTCAGGTGTACCCCATGATGCGCGGCGTGAGCCCGCTGTTGGTGCCTATCCTGGCGGTGGCCGTCTTAGGCGAGGCCGTGTCGGGGTTGGGCTGGGCGGGGATTTGTGCCATCGTCGCTGGCATCTGGCTGCTGGGCGACTGGCACTGGCGGACTAGCGACGGCCAACGGGCTGGCGTTCCGAGGGCGGCGCGGCTAGCGCTCACCGTGGGCCTCGCGATTACCGGCTACACCCTCTTGGACAAAGTGGCACTCCCGTACGTGGCCGCCGTCACCTTAAACGACGCAGGCAACCTTGCAAACGTGCTAGCGCTCTCCTGGTGGGCTCTCCGCTCGGGCGTGGTGCGAAAGGAATGGGCGCGCACCCGGCAGACCATCATATTGGCGGGCATCCTAGCCCCCGGGTCCTACCTGCTGTTCCTGCTGGCCCTTCGCGAGGCAGCCGCCGCGCAGGTGGCGCCCATGCGGGCGGTTGGGACGGTGTTTGGCACAGTGCTAGGGGTTGTGGTGCTGGGCGAGTCCCATGGGCGTCGGCGGATAGCCGCCGCCGGGCTGATCGCGGCCGGCGTGGTGGCCTTGGGTCTTTGGGGCTAAGGCGACTCGGGGCCTACTCCCGGTCCCGGGCATCGGCTTCAGCACCACCCTCGACCACTGAAGGGAAGCAAAGGGGGAGGTCTAGTCGCGGTCAGAAGGCGCGACCCTTAAGTACAGCACCCGGTCGACCCACGGGGTCTCTCCCTCGTTGCATACAAGCTTGACCAGTGCGCGCTGTACCCTCTTGATATCGTTTGGAGGCACCGTGTGGCCATCGACTAAAATCACGCCGCCGTGCGGTAGCCCATGCTCAGCCCAACGGCGCAACAAGAGGCAGGAGCGTGCGCCGGTCGTATGTTGCCAAGACGCGCCCTTCGACCATCGCTTCCCGAAGGAGGTCCTCCTCCGGCGCCCCTAGCACACCGCCGCCGCGCCACTGCGCCAACGCAACAGCATCAATCCCCTGAGCGCGGAGGGATGCGGCGAGCGTTGGCGCCAGGTGCTCATCCAAGAGCAACTTCACCGATCACTCATCGCCGACCGCAGCCACGCGCAGGCTCGGCAGCATCGCCTGGAGGTCACGCGGGTCCCGCTCCATATCTTCCAGGGCATCCTGGATCTCCTCCGGAAATCGCGCGCCGTCGTTCAGCGCCGCCCTGACCCTCGCTCAGGGCCAGTTCAGGTGCGCTGCCACGGCGTCGGCATCACCGGCGAAGAAGCGCGCAAGCCACACCGCCGTGCTGGTTCCCATCACATACGCCTCTCGTCCCACGGAGCGGTCCCGAAACTGAACGAGCGGGTATTCCGCCGCGCGCAACCCTTCTTCAACAAGTTCCACCAGCGTCTCGCTGACGCTGTTGCCTTGCCGCCGGGCAAAATGTTTTTCCCCCTCTTGCTTCTATGGCCCCGTCCGGAGGCCCACGATATTTGGCCCCCTTCCCCCCCCCCCCCCCCCCCCCCCGCCCCCTAGTGCACACGATCGGGCTACGGTGTCATACGTCAACGCCTATCCGATCCCTGTGCACGGCGGACACTACGGCGGCCATCCGTTCGCAGATCAAGGGATGCGGTCGGCACGAGGGGCCGCGATCGCTCTGAATTCGCCGCCACGCAAGCGGAACGCTGGCCGCCCATAGACGGCGCCTGCAGCCGCCGAAATACCTCGTCGGAAGAAAATGTCTGCATGTCGCCCCGCTCAAAGTCCCCCAGGCGAGTCTCTGCCTCTGCACTCCATGCGGTGTCAATTGCTGAGCGGCGCGGAAAATCAAATGTGGCCAACAATTCCTCCCCTAACTCTGCTCGCGCCATCGGGGACAAGGTCGACTGCAGCTCGCATGCCTTTATTATGCCAGGAGCGAGGCAGTCTACGGCAGCGCCCCGCCCCGACGTTGTGTCCGCGTTTTCCCGTGCTGCTGGGGAACGCGGGCATTAGCCCAAGAGAGTGTCGGCGGGCGCGTGGGAGAAGACTCTCCCAGCATTCATGGAGGCCGGCGCGGACGCCCGCGCCGGCGGCCCCCGCTGCGAGGGGACGCGAGATATCCCCGCGGCCGTTTGCCGGTGAAGGCGCCGCCCAGACGAGCACCGCCCGCCAGTTGCCAAGGCGCATCCGCCCGCCGATAATCAGCGGCAATGCCGTCGGGCGTGGCCTGGAGCCCCGGTGCGGGGAGAGAGTAGCCGGAGAGAGGGGGCAGGCGCCATGCTCACGCCTTGCGATCTAGCGACCGAGTATCGCCAAAATCCCCTGGGCATTGACGCGGTGCGGCCGCGCCTCGGCTGGCGCCTGCGCGGGGCCGGCCGCGGCCGCCGCCAGACCGCCTATCGCGTGCGGGTGTGGGAGGTATCCGCCGCGGGCCAGCGCCTGTGGTGGGACTCCGGAGTAGTGCCGGGCCGAGAGCCGGTGGTGCCGTGTGGCGGGCCCGAGGCCCGGTCGCGCCAGGCGTTTGCCTGGACGGTGCAGGTGCGCGACGAACAGGGCGAGTGGTCGCGGGAGTCGACGCCCGCCACCTGGGAGATGGGGCTCCTGCACTCAGCCGATTGGACGGCCCAGTGGATCGCGCTCGACCCCGAAAGTCCATCGGAGTTTCCCGAGGCGGCGCCGCCCGTCGCCCGAGTGCTGTCGGCACCCGCCCTGCTGCGCAGAGCGTGGGCGCTGCCGGCTCGCCCCGTGCGCGCCCGCCTGTATGCCACCGCGCTCGGCGTGTATGAGGCGTATGTCAATGGCCAGCGCGTGGGTCGCCAGCGGCTGGCGCCCGGGTGGACCGACTATCGGCGGCGGGTGCGGTATCAGGTGTATGACGTGACCAACCTGCTCAAAGCCGGCGCCAACGTGCTGGGCCTCTTGCTGGGCGACGGCTGGTACGCCGGGTACCTGGGATTTGGCGGGCACCGCCAGCTGTATGGGCGCCGTCCCGCCCTCTTGGCGCAGCTGGAGGTGGAGCTTTCCGACGGCACTCATCTCTGCTTAGGCACCGATGGCCAGTGGCAGGGCCGCTCCGGCCCCATCTTGTATTCGGACTTTCTCATGGGCGAAGCGTACGATGCGCGCCGGGAGGTGCCGCACTGGTGCGAGGCGCCGCTGGCGCTATCCGGGTGGCGCCCCGCCGTGGCGCGGGAGGCGCCGCCCATTTTGGTGACGGCCGACCGCGACGATGGGGTGGTGGCCACCGAGCGGGTGGAGCCCATCTCAGCCGTGTCGCCGCGGCCGGGGGCCTGGCTGTTTGACTTCGGCCGCAACTTGGTGGGCCAGCCCGACCTCACGGTGTCGGGGAGCCGCGGCACTATGCTTCAGCTGCGGTGTGCGGAAGTGCTGGACGCCAGCGGCCAGCTGTATACCGACAACTACCGGGCGGCGGCGTGCACCGACTTCTTCACGCTGGCGGGCGCTCGGGAAGAGAGCGGCGAGCCGAGCCTGGAGCGCTTTCACCCCACGTTCGCGTACCGGGGATTTCGCTATGTGGAAGTGACGGCCGCGGGCGAGCTGGCGGCGCCCCCGGCGCTGTCGGCCCTGGTGCTGGAAAGCGCCAGCGAAGTGGCCGGCCAGTTTCGATGCGGCCTTCCGCTGGCCAATCAGCTGCAGGCGAACATCGTGACCAGCCAGCGTGGCAATTTGGTGGCGGTGCCCACCGACTGCCCGCAGCGCGATGAGCGGCTGGGGTGGCTGGGAGACGCGCAGGCGTTTGCCGACACGGCCCTGTGCAACCGGGATCTGGCCGCGTTTTTCAGCGGCTGGATGGAAACTGTGCGCGACAGCCAGTCGGCCGCGGGCGCCTTTCCCGACGTCGCCCCCCGCATTGTCGACGAAGCCGACGGCGCCCCGGCGTGGGGCGACGCAGGCGTGCTGGTGCCCGCCGCACTGTATGCGCGGTATGGCGACCGGCAGATGCTCGCGGAAAATTTCCCGGCCATGCAGCGCTGGGTGGCTTATCTCACCGATGCCAACCCCGACGGCCTGTGGCGGCACCGCCGGGCCAACGACTTCGGCGACTGGCTGGCGGTGGACCCGTCCACCGACTCCACGCTGCTGGCCACCGCGTACTACGCCGAAGATGTCCGCCAGCTGGCGGCGATGGCCAGCCGGCTCGGGCGGGAGGCCGACGCCGCAAGCTATCAGGCGCTCTGGCAGCACATTCGCGAGGCATACCAGCAGGCGTTTTTGGACCCCGCCAGCGGCCAGCTGCTGCACCCCACCCAGACGGCGGCCGTGCTCACCCTGCACATGCAGCTGGCGCCCGAGGCGGCGCGCCCGGGCATCGCGCGGCAGCTGGCGGATGACATCGCGGCGCGCGGCGGCCACCTGTCCACCGGGTTTGCCGGCACCGCGTTTTTGCTCCCGGTGCTGAGTGACGCGGGGCTGGGCCAGGTGGCGCACCAGCTGCTGGCTCAGACGACCTATCCGTCGTGGGGCTACATGATTCGCCACGGCGCCACCAGCATGTGGGAGCGGTGGGACGGGTGGACACCAGACCGGGGGTTCCAAAACCCCGAGATGAACTCGTTCAACCACTACGCCTTGGGATCGGTGGGGGCCTGGCTGTTTGGCTGGGTGGCGGGCGTGCGGCCTGACCCCGCGGACCCCGGCCTGCAGTCGGTGGTGGTGGCGCCCGTCCCTGACCCCACCATGGGGTGGGTGTCGGCCACCTGTGCGACCCCGGCCGGCTCGGTGCGGGTGCGGTGGACCCAGCGGGCCAGCGGCCGCCTGGTGCTGGGCTTGCGTGTGCCGCCGTCCACCACCGCCACCGTGCGCCTGCCGCTGGCACCGGGCCAGGCGGCCTGGGAAAGCCGGCGGCCGCTGGCCCAGGCGCCCGGCGTGGAGGTGTTGGCCTTCGGGGGGGCGGCGGTGCACTGCCGGGTGGGATCCGGGCGCTATCGGTTTGTGGTGGACGCGGGTTCTCCGGGCCAGAAGCGCCGATAGCTTTCGAACATAGTGCCCCTTCCATAGATTCAGTGGCGGGGAGAGTGGAGGAAGTCGTCGAAGTGAGCACGATCGCATGCTGGGTGCGCCATGGGCAGACGGACTGGAATCGGGATGGGCGGCTGCAGGGCCAGTCGGATGTGCCGCTGAACGAGCGCGGGCGCCAGGAGGCCGCGCGCTGCGCGGCCCACTTGGCGGCGCTGCCGTGGGATGCCATTGTGGCGAGCCCGCTGGCGCGCGCCCGCGAAACCGCTGAAATTATTGCGGCCCGCACCGAGCTTGCCCCCGTGGCGCTCTGGGACACCTTGATGGAGCGCCACTACGGCACGGGCGAGGGGCTCACCTGGGCGGAGCGCGAGCGGCGCTTTCCCAATGGCGAGATGCCCGGCGTCGAGCCGTATGAGGCGCTGGGCGCGCGGGGAAAAGCGTCTTTGGATCGGCTGGCCGCCGAGTATTCGGGCCAGCGAGTGCTGGTGGTGGCGCACGGGGGGAGCATCAACGCGGTGCTGGGTCTGGTGGCCACCGGGGCGATCGGCAGCTTTCACGCGCAGCTGGCCAACTGCAGTTTGTCCTGGACGACATACGACCGGGGCCGCTGGGAGCTGGGCGCGTACAATCAGCGGGTGGGATAGGGCACGGATAGGCGCGCGGTCTTGGGTTGAGCGGCTATCCACCCGGACGCCGCGAGGAGGAATCGCTATGAGTGGATCTGGAGGAGTGACGGGCCCGGCGCTCGACTGCCTGAGGTGCCAGCGGCCGCTGGAGAGCCAAGGAGTGCTGCAGTTTCGGGTCGGGGGTGCCACCGGGCTTTCGGGGATGCTGTTGGGCAGCATCAACCAGCTGGCCGAGACGCGCCTGCCGCTGGAGGTGCGCACGTGCCCCGAGTGCGGCCACGTGGAGCTGTTTCGCGCCTAGCGCCGCTCGGAGCGCACTGAGAGGAGGAACGCCATGCTGGCGCAACAGTATCTCGCCGCGATGCGGCGCATCGTGGGAAGCCTCGCCGAGGATGTGCCCGAGATCGCGCGCTTGGCCGGCGAGATTGCCGGCCGCATCGAGGCTGGCGGCATTTTTTTCGTGTACGACAACGGGCACTTGCTGACCAGCGAGCTGTTTAACCGGGCCGGGGGGCTGGCGCTGCTGGCGCCCATCACGCTGGTGCGGCCCCGATGGGGGTCCGGCGCCTTGCGCCGGGGCGGCGAGCCCACGCACCCGCTGGTGGACGGAGACGAGGAGGAGCTGGTGCTGGCGCGGCTGGCCGTGCAGCACGCCGGCGTGCGCACCGGCGACGTGGTGCTCTTGGGATCCGTGTCGGGGCGAAGCCCTCTGGTGGTAGAGATGGCGCAAGAGGCATCCCGGCGGGGCGCACTCACCATCGCGCTGACCGCGCTGGCGCATGCGTCGGGCCTGCCGCCGGCCCATCCGTCCGGCCAGCGGCTGGACCAGGCGGCCCAGGTGGTGCTGGACACGCACACCAGCGCGGGCGACGCCGAAGTGGCGCTCCCCGGCCTGCCGGAAAAGCTTTTGCCCTCGTCAGGCATCAGCGCCGCGCTGGCGGCGTGGTGCTTGGTGGGCGAGGTGGCGGAGGCGCTGGTGGCGCGGGGCATTGAGCCGACCGTATTTCGCAGCGTCAACTACCCGGACGGGCCTGAGCGCTACCGGGACGCGATGGCCCGCTACCGGGAGCTGGGCATCTGATGCGGCCGCCGGTGGAGAGCCTCATGGGGGAGTGGATGGCGTGGGTGCCGTGCCACCTGGCCGCCATTGCCGAGCGGGAGGCGCCGCAGCTGGACCGGGCCGCCGCCCTGCTCGCAGACGCCTGGCAGGCCCAGCACCAGCTGTTTGGCTTCGGCTGCAACCACTCGGGACTTTTGGTGGATGACCTGTACTATCGGGCGGCGACCCCGGTGTTCATGAACCCGATTCATGTGCCGGGCCTGCGGCTCGATACCGGTGCTCCCGAGTACGGCTCGGCGCTGGAGCGGCTGCCGGGACTTTCGGCCCGCGTCTTAGACCACGCACCTGTCCAGCCTGGTGATGTGCTGCTGGTGGTGTCCACTTCGGGCAGAAACCCGGTGCCGGTCGAAATGGCGGCCCAAGCTCAGGCGCGGGGCTTATCGGTGGTGGCGCTGACGTCACGCGCCGCCGCCGGGTCCGCCTCAGGCCCCACCGTGGCCGACTTTGCCGCCGTGGTGCTGGACAGCGGGGTGCCCCTGGGCGATGCGGCGCTGGCCGCGCCGGGGAGTCCGCCCGTGCCGCTGGGCCCGGTGTCAACGATTGCGGGCTCGTTCCTGCTGCATGCCTGGCTGCTTCGCACGGTGGAGCGGCTCCAGGCTGCAGGGCTCGCGCCGCCGGTCCTCTTGAGCGGCAACCAGCCCGGCGGTGCGGAGCACAATCGGGCGGTGCTGGAGGAGCTGACGCGCCGCGGCGCCTGGCCGAGCCCGGTGATTCCCTAGTGTGGGTGCTGGGGCTCGATGGGGGCGGCACCAAAACCGAGGCGGTGCTGTGCGACGGCCGGGACGCCGTCGGGCGGGGCCGCGGCGGGCCCAGCAACCCGCACTTTGTCCCTGGCGCGGCCGCCGAGGCGGCGCTGGCTGTGGCCATGGAGGGGGCGCTGGCTAGCACCGGCGCGGATCCGGCCCGCGTCGAGTGGGTGGTGTTTGGGGGGCCGGTGTCGACGGACGTTTTGGCGCGAGTGGCGCACCGGCTGCTCCCAGGAGCGGCGCTGCGACGCTGCCACGAAGGCGACCTGGCCCTGGCGGCGGGCGGCGTGAGGGGGCCAGGCCTGGCCGTGGTGTCTGGCACGGGCTCTTTGGTGATGGCGCGCAATGCCGGCGGGCGGCGGGCCATCGTAGGAGGCTGGGGCAGTGTGATGGGCGACGAGGGCAGCGGCGGCGACATTGGCCGGCAGGCGCTCGTCGCCGCAGCGCGGGCGGCGGATGGGCGAGGGCCGGCCACGCAGCTCACCACCCTGATTTGCGCGTGGGCTGGGGCGGCCACCCTCCGGGAAGCAGTGGCGCACGTGTACGGCCCCAGCACCGCGCGGCATGACATTGCCGGCCTGGCCGCGCTGGTGGACGAGGCCGACCGGGCGGGCGACGGGGTGGCGAGCAGCATTCTGGACGGCGCTGGCTCAGAGTTGGCCTTGCAGGTGGCGGCGGCTTTGGAGCAAGCAGGCGATATGGGGCAGCCGCCGTGGCCGCTGGTGGCGGTGGGCGGGGTGCTCGCTGGCAGCCGGCGCGTGCGGCAGAGCCTTCTCGCCCACCTGCGAAGCTATCCCGTGGGCCTGGTGGTGCCGGTCCGCACGATGGCCGAGGCGGCCGCGCGCTGGCCGCGCGATGGCCTTGAGAGCGCCGAACCGGGGGCTGGAGCTACTTCATAGAGTGGATAAAGGGGGTTGCATCATGCGCGTAGGATTTGTGGGCCTCGGCGTCATGGGCGCGCCCATGGCCGAAAACCTGCTGCACGCGGGGTTTGAGGTGCAGGTGTACAACCGGACGCCGCGGCACATGGAGCCGCTGGCGGCGGCCGGCGCCTATGCCGCGGGTTCGCTCCACGAGCTGGCGGCGAACGCCGACGTGGTGGCGATCATGGTGACAGACGGGAGCGCGGTCCAAGCCGTATGCGCGGGCGGGCTTTTTGACGGCGCGCAGCCCGGGGCGATCTTTGTGGACTTCTCCACCATTGGGCCCACCGCCACCGCGGGCTTGGCGGCGGAGGCCGCCCGCCGCCGGCTCACCTGGCTGGACGCGCCGGTGACCGGGGGCGACGTGGGGGCCCGCGAGGCGACCCTCACCATTATGGTGGGCGGGGACGCGGACGCTTTTGCCGCGGTGCGCCCGCTGCTGGCGGCGGTGGGCCAGCGCATTGTGCACGCGGGGCCCAGTGGCGCCGGCCAAAGCTTAAAGCTGGTGGCCAACCTGGTGTCGGGCTTAAATCTCCTGGCCGCCGCCGAAGGGGTGCGGCTGGCGGAGGCGGCCGGGATTGCCTTTGACGTGCTGGCCGAGGTGCTGCCGGCCAGCTCGGCCCGCTCGTTCGAAGTGGACAAGCTGCTGAGTCGCTGGCCCACCCGCGCGCTGGCGCCGGGCTTCTCGCTGGCCAACCGCACCAAAGATCTGCGGCTGGCGCTGGAAATGGCGGAGGGCCTCGGGTTTCCGACGGTGCTGGCCGCGGCGGCGCACTCCGCCTTCGCGCGCGCGGCGGCAAAGGACGCCGACGCGGACGAAACCAGCATCGCGCGGTATTGGGATGGCGTGGACTCGGCGCCCGGCGCTTCGAACCGGCGCTGAGCGCCTAGCCGCATGGGAGAGTGCATGACCAGGGCAGCGTGTTTGCCGGCGCGTCAGGTCCGCGGCGTCACCTGACCCCCAGCCACTCGGCCAAGGGGGTGTGGCGGTGCCGCTCATTCCACGCTTCAAACGCGGTGAGAGCGGCCCAGGGATCGCCCGCGTAGTCATAAAGGGCGGCGGGCCATCCCGACCCGTCATCATTAGCCCCGAAGCTCCAAACCTCCGTGGTCCCCAATCGAGCGGCGTAGGCCTCAGTCAGTGCGGCTTCGGCGGCTGTCACCGCGGCCAATCGACGGGGTGCCAGGATCTGCTGGCGAGGCACCCCGAAGCAGAAGCCCTCTTCGAACCACTCGGCTCCCGGCGGCGTATTCCGAAAGGCCCGCAAGTGGTGGGTGAGCTCATGGCCGGCGATGGTGGCCACATCCTCGCTGGTCACGATGGCATAGGGCGCCACGCGGGGATCGGAGATGGAGCCGACGACCCCCGCATATAGCGCGTGCCAATCCCCTGGTGCCGGCGCGATATGGACGAGTTGCGTGGTGGTGCTGGTCCAAGCAGGCAGTGCGTGGCCAAAGGCCTCGCGTGCCGACTCCGCATCGTGGAATGCCCAGCCCCGAGGACAGTCCCAATCCGAGCGACCGGCCAGCAGCGTGTGATAGGCATCAACGCGCCGCACCAGGTTCGCCCCGGCTCGCGCAACCCGGTTCGCCTGGGACAAATCGGCCAATACATATACAACAGTCACGCGATGCACCTCCACCTCGCTCGGGAATGCCGCAGGAGCAAGCCGCTCGCACGCCCGCCGAGCGGCGCCCGCGTTCCGCCGCGTACCGGGCCACGCCACGAGGAAGGCCAGCGCCGTGCGCCCACCGGAGGGTATCACCTTCGCGGCCGCGGCACTATGCTGAAACCTGTGGGATGGGCCGGCAGACGTGAAGGGGATGGCGGTGCTCCTTTAGCCGCAAGCGCACCATCGGGGCGCGGACGACGGACGGCAACGACCTCCTGCAGGGGTGCGACGGCGCCAACATCAAGCGCAGCCGCCTTGCGCGCGCCATGCTGGGCAAGTCCGGGACCCGCATCGCTGAAGCCGCGCCGGCGGGGGCGGGCGGCCCCGGCAGATCTCGCCCGGCCTGGCGGGGCCGGTGAGGGTCCCCCAGCAGGTCGTGCTGAGGCGGCCATTCTAACATCACCCACTGGTCGTGGCTCGAGGCGCCCCAGACGATGCGCCCGTGCGTCTGCGCCCTCAGAGTCCCCGGTAGTGCACGGGTCCCGCACTCTGCCGCGCCGGGGGCCGGACGGGCCCCAGCGCGGCCCATACCCCCGGGGCCGGTGGCCGCGAACCCGGCGGCAGAGCGCGGTCGAACCGGGGAGTGGCTGTGTGAGCCTCCCCGCCCTCCCAGGCGAGCTTTCCCATCCACTGGAGCAAATCCACAGACCAACACCGGGCTCACACCGCGATGGACAGCGGTCCTGGCTCCGAGGAGCCCGCGGAGGATCGTGGCTGGGCACGGCTGGCTCACTGGCCAAGGTCCCCACGCGTGGCGATCGCACTGTGCGGTGGCGACCTGCCCAAGATCCTGCGGCAGACTGCGCCGCTGACCGCCTCCGGGGCGAGCCTGGCGCACGCTCCCTGGGCTAGCGGGCCGCGACGGGCCCCCTGAATGTTAGAGCGCCCCCAGCCCGATGGGGAGACGGCCAAACACACACGGTGCTAGGGCAAAAGGGGCGTGAGCAGAGGCACTTCGGGACTTTGGGCATGGCCCAGGTACTTCAGGTGCCAGCTGGCCTCTATGGTTTTCAAGATGCTGTAGTGGTCGGCCCAGAGATGCACCCGCACGGGGTGCTGGCCGGCCGTGATGACAATCAGCGGGACCCGGCCGCCTCCCAGCACCCCCAGCCACGGGACCCCGTGGATGATGGGCGGCGCGGCCGGACCGGCCGCCTTGTAGGATTGGATGCTGGCGGGCGAGGGCCCGGCCGGCCCGCTGCCCTCGTCCCACGTAATGAAAATCACCGACCCCGGCCCCCAGGCGGCCGACTGCATGATGCGTGGCACCCAGGCGGCTAAAAACGCGTTGCCGTCTTCAATGAGCGCGCGGGGGTGGCTGGTGGGGCAGGAGGCGCCGGGCGCGCTGGGCTGGCCATGCATGTCCGCGCACAAATTGGGCGAAATCCAGACGAACGGCGGCACCGTGCCCGCGGCGAGCTCGCGCCCCAGCGCGGTGAGCGGCACCACGTGGTTGGCGTCCGCTTTGACGACGGCCGGAAACAGCAAAAACGGGTCGTGCTTTTTGGCGTACAGCGCGGTGGCGGGCGTCGCAAGGGGCGATGCGTGCGGAATCGGATCCGGGTACCAGCTGCCGAGAAAGCCCGGGTGCGGCAGCGACTGCATGGCGGCTTGCCAGGCGATGTGCGCCTGGTCCATCTGAAGGGCCAGATTGGGGATGGCAAACCGCTGCGTCGGACTGTCGCTGTGGCTCCCCAGCGTTTGGCCCCCGAGAGCGGCCACATAGTTGGGCAGGCTCGGGTGGGTGACGCCATAGTAGTCGCTGTCGTAGCCCGCTGTGGCGATGAGGTGGCGTATGTACGGATCGGGCGCGGCCGGGCTCAGCAGCGCCTCCGGGCTGTGATTTTCCATCATGATGACAAACACGTGCCGAAAGCGCGGCACGCGGCTCACCGCGGCCGTCGGGCGCTCTGGCACAAGTGGGCCCGGCCACAAGTAGGCGATGAGCAGCGCTGCGATGGCGGCAGCCGCCCAGCACCATCGCCGGCAGCGGTGCCGGCGCTTCACGGCGCAACGGCCCTTAGGGGCTTGTTCATGCCATATACTAGCATTTTGGCGTCGCGCCCGCCGCGCCGCGCGGGGCGGGCCTCAGCCAAAGCGCCGGCGGCGGTTGCTCGGCCTGGCTCACTGTGCTACACTGCGTACAGGTCGCGCCCGTAGTGAAGTGGATATCACGCAGGCCTCCGGAGCCTGAAGCAGGGGTTCGAGTCCCTTCGGGCGCACCACTTTTTTGAGCCTGCACCCCATGAGGGACTGCGGGTGTTTTTTCTGTGCGCCCATGACTGAAGCCCGTGGGCGCGTGGCGGGAAAGCGCTTTTGCTCGAGGTGCACAGGCGGTGCCAAGACCATGGCACGTGATAGGCTGAATCGATGGGAGGCGAGCCTCAGCGTCCAGGAACGCAGCCAACGGGCCGAAGCCCTTCGATTTGCCAGGCACAGCATCGCGTTGGAGGGATTCCATCTGAGCCCGGGATATCGATGGCACCCTAGTCCGGAACGCGGGCCAGGGCGATGCGATAGGGCGCCGAGGCGCATAGGGTACGTAGCAGCGGTCCCGGGCCCCCAGTTGCCGAGCCTTCACCCAGCCCGGTGCATCAACCCGAAACGGACCGGGCCCGCGATGCGGCACATCCTGGAATATCCGTCGGTGGAACCTCAAGCAGGTGATGAGTGTCGAAGGTACCTATCACGGGCTCCCGTTCACGCTCCCGAATGCGGTTGGCAGTGAAAATGCCCTCATTCAGGTCGGGTTCCATTGCCGCCCGGCCAGTCCGCGGATGGCCGCGTTCCTCTCGACACAGCCGACCATCGGTGTCCTGGCGCAGGCGGCGCGCATGGGGAAACCGTCATGCGCGCGGAGGAAGAACTGCTGAAATGGGGCCCCGAGGCATCCGTCAGGGTGTCGCCATTCAGCACGGCTAGCCCTTCGCCCACGGCCTCGTCCGTGACGCCGCTCCGGCAGGAGCCCATGCCTGCCGACCTCCTTCGGATACCAGCTGACAGCGACAGCGCCTGCGGACTGCGCGCTGGGTCATGCCCCGCGACGCGCCGCCGGCACGGCCGGCCGGACGGCTCAGATGCCCCTCATTCCGACCTCGGCACCGAAGCCAAGCCGCCAGCCCCTCCTGCCACGGGCCCATGCAAGATTGGCCAGCGCGGGGAAGGAGAGCCGCCGGTGCCGATCGCGTGCTATCATCCGGAGCAACGTGGGTGTGGGCCGTGCTGGTGTCCAGAAGAGTTTGGGTCGCACGAGCTAAGGGAGGCGCCATGACCCCCACGATCTTTCTAGATTTGGATGGCACGCTGCTGGACAGCGAGTGGCTCTCGCAGGCGTCCTACCAAGTGGGCGCGCGCGCAGCCTTGGGCCGCAACTTGACGGCGTCCGAAGCCCAGTACCTGCTGGGCAAGCCCTTTCGCGCCCTGGGGGACCTGTTCTCCGCTGAAGAGGCCGCGGCTGTTATCCGCGCCATGTTTGCGTTTTATGAGGAGGAGCACCATCGCATCGGCCCCTACCCCGGGGTGGCGGTGGCTCTCGCGGAACTGCGCCGGGCGGGGCACCGCCTGGGGCTGGTCACCACCAAACTGCGGCGCTATGCTCTCGCTGAGCTGGGCCAGACGGGGCTCTTAGAATTTTTCTCGGCTGCGGTGTGCCAGGAGGACTGCCCCGAGGTGAAGCCGTCGCCAGCCCCGCTCCTGATGGCCGCTCGCGTACTGGATGTGCCGCCCGCGTCCTGCTGGTATGTCGGCGACCAGCCCACCGACTTGGTGGCGGCCCACCGCGCCGGCATGGTGGCCGTGGCTGCCCTGTGGGGCGAGGGGCACCAGCGCCGCCTGGCCGGGGCGGCGCCGGATCGGTGGGCCCCCGAGCCGCGCGACTTGCTGGCGCTGGCGGCCCGCTCGCCTGAGCTACAGGCCCAGCGCCGCCAGCAGGGCGCGGGGATCTTCGGTGCTCACGATCCAGCGGACATAGGGGCCGCTCGCGAAGGTGATGGCCACCCCACTTCGGGGGTGGTGGTGCACGATGGCAAACGTGCGGCCCTCGCCGGCGACAAACGTGCCCATGGCGAAGACCCCCGGGAGCCGTGAGCCCGGCAGTTTTAGGCCATGGACCGCGTGAATGGCGTCGTCCAGCACCTCCGCCGACTGCACCTGGTCCACCGGGGCACTGAGGTCGCCGTGCAGTCCCTCCACCTTTTCGGCCGCCGACAGGTTGAGCCACAGCGTATCTCCTTCGCGCGTCAGGGTCGCCATCTCCCTCACCTCCGCGTCGTCAGTCCGCGACAGGGTTCGGCATCGCGCGCCCACCTCCTGCCTGGCCCTGCGGGCGAATCGCTGGCGCGGCCGACGCCGTGGCAGGGGGGGAGCCCCAGCCGGCTGCCCGCGCCAGGGCCCGCCTCGGTCCCGAGCCATGCAACTCTGCACGGCCGCGCCACGTTGTGTGAGGTGGGACCCAACCAGCGTGCTCGGTCGGCTGCTGAGCAAATTCGGTCGGATCGATCGGCGATCGGAGTGGTGGATGTCGTGAAGGCCCAGTCGCTGTTCCGCGGGCGAGCGAAGTGCGCGAGGGCGTTCGGGGCGGCCGCGGTCGCGCTGGCCGCACTGGCGGCCGGGTGCGGCAGCACTCCGCAGGCCCGGCCGGTGCCGGCGCGGCGCGTTTCCCTCCCGTCCGCAGCGGTGCTGCGCCAGCTGCTGCCCCAGCGGCAGAGCGTCGTGAAGACGGCCGCCGTGCGCTTTCCAGGCCATCCGCCGGAAGAGTTGGTGGTGGCGGCGAGCCCGCCGGCCACGCCATCCGGCCTCGTGGGGGCCCTCAATGTGGCCCTGGCGGCCTGGGATGCGCACACGCGGCACTGGCACATCGTGTGGAACTCGCCCACGCTGGCGGTGCAGCGCGGGGTGGAGCCGGGCCATCCAGTAATGCCGCCGCTCTCTGCCTGGGCCATGCGGCGGTCGGCGCAGGGGGTGCTGGTGGGATTGCTGTCGCCCGCGTCGCTGGGAGCCAGCGATGTTTGGAATGACGGCCTCATGGTGTGGGTGCCGCCGGGGGCCCCGCCCAAGACGCTGTGGGCGGCCACCACCAGCGGCCAGCAGATGATGGACGGGACCATCACCCGCACCGCGCGGGGACTGCTGGTCAGCCAAAACGTGTGCAGCGCGGTTTCCGCTACCCAAACCCAGGGCCGGGCTCGGGTGTCTCGCCTGTCGTGCACCGCGCTCCTGAAGCAGATACGGGGACAGCGCGTGCTGTTTGCCGCCGGCGCGCGCGGCGTCCAGACGGCCACGCCCGCCCTGTCCGTGGCGGCTGGCACGACGCTGGTGTTTTGGCCGGCCAATGGGTCCACGGCGAGCCTCGTGAACAGCGGGCGGCTGGGCCTGTACGGCGGCTCATTTGGCAGCAGCGTGCCCGCGGGGCAGGTGCCGCTGGACGCGGCGGACACGGTGAGCTTGTGGTCCTATAAGGTTAGTGCCCCGGGCACGTATCGGTTTGCCATCGTGCCGGCCGCCGCCACGTCGGGCTTCACCGCTCCGGCCGTCATCACCGTGCACGTGACCGGCTGACCTGCAAGGCGCCGGCGCCGCTGGCTAGCCAGCCGGGAATTGCGGCGAGCCGGAGGGGACACGTGCGGTGGGCCACGCCTGAAAGGTGGCGGACGCGTGCCCGGCCGTCCACGTGTGACCGTGGGCGACACATCGGAACACTCGACAGACACGGCGCGGAGTCTGCCTCGAGCGCGAAGCGCTGATGCGGGGCGAGTTTCACCGCCGGCGCCCCTATCATGGCGGGCAGGGAGCGTCCCGCCACGAAAGCGATGAAGCGGCGGCATGGAGGGAGCCCGAGGAGTGAGGCGGCCTCACGAGCACCGACCCCCCGGCGCTGTCGCGATCCGACGCCGGGGCGAGGTGGTGGGCCATCCAGCGATTGGCGCCCGCATCGGTCGCGGCAGGGGGCAAGGGCATGACCGTCCCTTCATGGGAAAAGCGGCCCTGGATCGTGGCGACCCCCATCCCCACGGCCACCGCCGCCACCGAATAGATCGGGGCCATGAATGCCTTAACGGCTGAGGGCATTGATGTTGCCCTGGACTATCCAACAGAAAGTCAGCGGCCGCCCTTCACGGGAGAGGCCGCCAGAGCGCGGCTGAGCGGCAACACGGTTGGGATGGGCCATAGGGCAGCGCGGTGGAAAAGGGGCCCATGGATCTTGGCGCATGAACCGGGTGAATCACCTCGTCGAGCACGCCGAGGGCCGTGTCCTCCGATCCGCCCACGCACAACGGTCGCCGCGCCGTGTTCCGGCGTGTCGGCCGCCCCCCAGTGCCGCTAGCCGGGCATCCAGCCGCGCTGGCTCAGCCATACGGCGGCCAGCTGGGCCAGCCCGATGCAGCCGGGAATGAGGCCGCCCAGGATCCACACGCCGAAGCCGAGCGTCAGGAGCCCAAGCAGCAGCGCCAGGCCGATGGCGGTGGTGTAGAGGCCCCGGCGGAGCAAAATGGGAGCGGGCACCGACAGGGGGCCGGCCGGCTCGAGTCCAAAGGCAATCAGGCCAAACCGCACCAGCCCGATAAACAGCACCATGAGGCCGGCCAGGAGCCACACGCCGACTCCAAGAGTCAGGAGCCCCAACACCAGCGCCAGGCCCACGCCGATGAGCGTGAGGGCGCCCTCCAGCGCGGCGGGCGCCGCCGGAGGCGCTGGCGGTGCGGTCGCGGCGAGCGGCACCCGGCTCGCGGCCCAGCTCATCATGCGCTCCCGATGGCGGAGGTAAATCGCCAGGCCAATGAGCGCCAAGATGCCCAGCACCACAGCAATCTGCAGCGCGAAGGCCGCTGCCACGGCCCCGGGCACGAATCCCATGCACGCCACCTTCTTTCTGTCCGCTTTCTGCCCGCCTGCTTGGCTTCCGGAACCTTTTATCCGGGAGGTGCCCCCGCCCAGGGCCCGATGGTCACTGCTCCCACTTGGGCGGTGACCGTCAGCACCCCGCCCGGAGGGCCGTGCCCGATTTGCCCCTGATGCGTGCCAAAGCCGCCGCCGGACAGGCCGGGAAAGCCGCTGGTGAGTTGGCGCGCGGTCACGGTGACGGTGGCGTCGGTCAGGTGGAGCGGCTCCACCTGCAGCCGAATGGACCCGGCTTGGTCCGTGATCACGGCCGTGCGGCCCAGGGTCCCCTGATAGCGGATGGTGCCGGCCTGCGCGGACAGTGTCAGCTGCTGCGCGGCGCTGGCGTCGGTGACCGCGAGGGTGCCCGCCTGATCCGTGAGGCTCAGGACGGGGGCCGTGATGTGGCTGGCGGTGATGGACCCCAGCTGACTGTCGGCGGAGAACCGCGCGTACTGGCCAGACACCGAAAGCGTGCCGACCGCCACCCGGACATCCACCTGCACGCCAGCGGGCACGCGGATCCACAGGTGACTGCCCTCTCCCGCACTGCCCGGCGAGCCGGGCAGGTTCAGGCCGCAGAACATCAGGCAGTTTTGCTGGCTGGCACCCGGCATCTGCAGCGTGATGGCCAGCCCGCCTCCGGCGGCCGCCGGGCGGAGCGACAGCCGCTGGCCGCCATACAGGCGGGCCGTGGCGCTGACGCGGTGGCTGGAGCGCGTGGTCGCCACCGTGACGCTGCCGACGGGCGCCACCACCGTGATGAGCGCGCCGGGGGCCACCGCCGTCGACTGGCGGACGGTGTGGGGCGGCCCCGCGATGGACGGCGCCAGCGTGTGCGGCGCGATCTGGACACCCAAGCCCGTCCACCGGATGCTGCCCAGCAGGAGCACGCCGGCCGCCAGCACTGCCGCGGCCAGGGCAAGCGCCACCGTCCCCAGTGCTTTTCGGGATCCCATGTGAAGCCGCCTCCCTCGTGGCACTGCCCATCCAGTGATAGGTGTGCCGAGGGGAGCCGGCGTTTCACCCCCGGAAAATTAAAGGAGCGGGACCTGAAATACCTGGCGCGCCTTGGTGTCTTATGATCAGTGGCGGCAGGCACACAAGTGCGGCGCCCGGGAAGGCGGCAGACATGGAGCTTTGGCAGCGAGCTCAGGCGGGCGAAGCCGACGCCTTTCGGCAGCTGGCCGACGGTGTGTGGCCGCTGCTGTACCGAAGTTTGCTGCCGTATGTGGGGGATCGGGAGGCCACCGAGGATTTAGCCCAGGAGGCTTTGCTCCAAGCCTGGCGGCGCCTGCCGTCCTTTCGCGGGGACAGCCGGGTGGAAACCTGGATTGTGTCCATTGGATTCAACCTCGCCCGCAATGAGCGCCGCCGCCATCGTGCCGATCTTTGCGAAAACTGGTCCGAGGAGGGGGGGCCCTCCGCAGAAGAGGTGGTGGTTGAGCATGAGCACTGGGCCTCAGTCGCGCAGGCGGTGGCCAACTTGCCGCCGCTGTGGCGAGTGGCGCTGCTGCTGGTGGCGCGCGAGGGCTTGACGTATGAAGAGACGGCCCGCGCCTTGTCGTGCCGGCCCAGCACGCTGCGCAATTGGGTCCACCGCGCGCGGCAGAGCCTCCGGCGCGACCTGGGCACGGGGGCGCCCGGCAGAGGATCGGCTCCGAGAAAGGTGGTGCCCGATTGCGAGTGAGAGGCCCGCGAGGCAGCGGCAGGCACCGCGGGATCTGGTGCCCCTGGACCCGATTGACCGCCTGGTGGCGCACCTGCCGGCAGACGTGCCGCCTATGCCTCCGCTGGATTTGCCCATGCGGGATCAGCGCCCGGCGCGGGTGCTCTGGTGGCTTTTCGGCGTGGCGGTGCTGTTGGGGGCGGCGGCCTTGACGCTCTCGCCCCTGCTGGTGCCGCCCCTGGCCGCGCTGCTGCTGTGGAGCGCGCGGCCGGAGATCGCCGCCATCGCTGTCGGGCTGGTCTCTACTGGGCTCGGCGTGGCGGGAGTGTGGGCGGGGGCTGCGCTGGCCCACCCAACTCCGGCCGGCTATCCGGCTGGCGGCGGCGAACGGCGCCTGTGAGCTTCCGGATTCAGGCCTGGCCACGAAGCGGCGCTAATTGGTTGCCAGTCGCATGGTGGACCCGATATCATCAGCGGGCGGCGCCGCTGTGCCGCAGCGGCAGCAGTGCGGATGAATCGCTGGGTCGAAGCGAGCTCGGCGCTCGGCGATCCGAAACGCAGGGCGTCACGAAAAGGGGAGGAACGTGAGCAACCCAACCGACCCTACCCATACCGGACCCCAAGTGTTCTGCCGCCACTGTGGGCAGTCGATGCCGCTGGACGCGCCGGCATGCCCCCACTGCGGCATGGCGGTGGCCATGCCGCCCAGCTATCTCGCGCCGCCGGGCCGTGATTGGCTGGTGGCGCTGCTGCTGTCAGTCTTTCTGGGCTCGCTCGGGGTGACCGCTTCTATCTAGGAAAAATCGGCACCGGCCTCCTAAAGCTATTCACGCTGGGGGGATTTGGCGTTTGGTGGCTCATTGACGTCATCCTCATTGCCACCGGGTCGATGCTGGATGCCCAGGGGCGGCCGCTCATTCGCCGCGGCTACTAGCGGAGGGGGCGGCTCGCGTGGGTGGCCGGCCCCTCCGCTAGCGCCGCCTCAGGAGCTGCTCCTGCAGCTCGCGGTCAGGCGCATCGGGGTCCTCCACTACCCGGCTCTTGGACCCAAACAGCATCGTGGACCGCCGCTCCTCCTCGTAGGCAGGCCACGGCGGCAGCTCGGGTGTGTTGGGGTCGCCCCGGGTGGCAAAGGCCACCCAGGCCTGGTGCATCTGGCGCGCGAGCTTTGGGCGGTCCGCGCCCGCACCGGTTAGCAGCTCCGTGCCCGGCACCTCCCACGTGTTGAACACAAACGGCAGCTCCATCGCGTGGCTGGCTTTCAAGCGGCCGTCGAAGGCCGTGCTGGGCCAGTCAAAGCGATAGGCCCAGGTGGGCGCTTGCCGGGAGGCAGCGGCCGCCAGCCGCTGCGCCGGGAACTGAAACGCGCGCACCGTGCCTGCATGCATTAGGGCATCAAACAGATCCGGCCCGGCCTTCCCCGCGACGTATCGGGCTCGCTCCTCGGGGGACAGCGGCCCCCACGTCCGCTCGAACAGCGCCAGCAGGGCGCTGGCGTCCTCCGTGTGCCACTGGGGGTCCAACCCGCCCCAGAGGCGGATTTCGTCCCGGTTGGACCCGATGAGCATCGGCACTGTGGCGATTCGGCCGCTGGCCACGGCCTCCCACAGCGGCGCGAGCAGCGTGGCGCCATCGACGGTGGGCCAGGCGACGCCCCGCTGATACGCGGCCAGCAAGTCCTGCACCGGCAGGCGCTGGAGCCCCCCGACGGGGTCCCCAGCTAGATGCAGCTGGCCCAAAAGCTCCTCGGTGTCCCGGGCCGCCTGGTCCCGGTCGCGGTGCACGGGGATGAAGCTTTCCAGGATGGCTTGGTGAAACAGCCCACGCGCTGCCGGCATGGCCATCAGCGTGGCGATGGACAAGGCGCCGGCCGATTCTCCGGCCACCGTCACGCGGTCGGGGTCGCCGCCAAACGCCGCAATGTTGCGCTGCACCCATTCGAGCGCGGCCACCTGATCCAGCAGGCCGACGTTGCCCGATCCCTCGAACGCGGCGCCGCCCACCGCATCCAGGTAGAGAAAGCCCAGGGGGCCCAGCCGATAGTTCAGCGTCACCAGCACCACGCCATGCGCGGCAAAGGAGGTGCCGTCATAGGTGGCGCGCCGCCCGCTGCCCGTCACCAGGGCGCCGCCATGAATCCACACCAGCACCGGGTGGGGCCCGGCGGCGGCCGGTGCCCAAATATTGACCGTCAGGCAGTCTTCACTTTGAGGGCCCTCTTCGGCCAGCAGGGGGTGCGTGGCCACCTGTGGCGCCACGGGGCCAAACTGGTCGGCGCGCCGGCTGCCGGCCCACGGCCGGGGCGGCGCCGGGGGCCGGAAGCGGTCTGGCCCGAGCGGGGGGCGGGCATAGGGAATGCCGCGCCACACACGCAGCCCTGCGACCGCACTGCCCACAACCACTCCCGCGTCCGTGGCGGCGCGTGCTTCGGTCCCCTCTGGCATGTGCATCGACCCCCCGCCGCTAGTGTGAGCGGCGGCGAGGGGCCGCACTCTCCGGCTGCCCTGGCTTTGGCACTGAACTTGTCCATCCGCCGCCGATCGCCAGCATGATAGCATGACCTGACAAGGCGTCCCGATGCCGGCCATCATCGAGAAGGGAGGTGGCCCATGCGCCTGGCTGCCCGTCGGCCGTGGGTGACGCTCCTGCTGTGGGCAGTGGTGCTGCTGGCCGCGCTGCCGCTGGTGCCCCGCGTGGCCAGCCATCTGAGCGCGGGGGGCTTCGCTGCGCCACACAGCGCGGCCCAGGCGGCGGACGCCACCACCGCGCACTTGCGGCGGCCGCCGTCGGCACCGGCGATGCTGGTGCGGGGGCTGCCCGCCGCGCGCGTGCGTGCGCTGGCGCGGCAGGCAGGAATGGCTGCTGGCGTCAGAGACGGGGGCGTGGCCGGCAGCGTGGTGCTGCCGGGCGCGCCCCAGGCCGCGGCGGCGCGATTGGCACGGGCGGTGCGTGCGGCCGGGGGGCGCCTCACCGCCGTCGATGCGTCGGCCGAAAGCCATGCGGTGAGCGGAGAGGCTCTCCGGGCGTTTGCCAGCAGCACCGCCGTGGCGCTGCCGGCCCTGGGACTTTTGCTGGTGCTGGTGTTTGGGGCGCTGTGGCCAGCCCTGCTGCCGCTGCTGACGGCGGGCGCGGGGACGCTGCTAACGCTGGCGGTGGTGTCAGTGGTGGAGCGCTACGTGCCGCTGTCCGTGTATCTCCTGCAAGTTGTCACGTTTCTGGCGCTGGGAGTGGGCGTAGATTACGCCCTGTTTGTCAGCAGCCGATTCCGGGCGGAGCTGACCGCCGACGCCTCCGTGGACGAGGCGCTGGCCGTGGCCATGGCTACCGGAGGCCGGTCCGTGCTGTACTCCGGCATCGCGGTGTCACTGGCCCTCGCCTCCCTGATGCTGGGAGGCACGGCGTATTGGACGGGCATGGCGCTCGGAGGTGCGCTCGCGGTTGCGGCCGTGCTGCTGGTGACACATACACTGCTGCCGGCGCTGCTCCGGCTGCTGGGCCGCCGCATTCATCGAGGGCAAATCCGCTGGGCCCTGCCCGCCTGGGCGCTGTGGGGGCGGCTCGCGGACTGGGCCACGGCGTTCCCGGGGTGGGCACTGGGGCTGGGCCTTGGGGTGCTGGTGATCCTCGCCCTGCCGGCGCCAGCGCTGTCGGCCAACATTCCCGCCAATGTAGCGCGCATGCTGCCCACCCACAGCGCGCTGGCGGAAGCTCAGGCATTGGTGCAGCGGGTGGAGGGGGCGGGCTCGGTGGCGCCCATCGTGGTGGCGCTTTCCCTGCCGGAGACCACGGCCACCGCGGCCACCTGGCTGACGGTGGGGCACGTGGCCGCCGCACTCCAGCAGCTGCCCGACGTGGCGGCGGTGTCTTCGCCCACGGGATCGGGCTCGCCGCGTACCTTGGCCGCGCTGGCGGCGCGGCCTGGCGGCGCGCTGTCCGCCTTCGTGGCGGGGCCCCACCAGGTGGATCTGTTTGTGACGGCACGCACTGGGCCTGACGCGGCCCGCACGGCGACGCTTCTGGATGCGATGCGGGTGCGCCTCGCCCGGGTGCACGGGGTAATGTCCCGCGTGGGCGGCGCGGCCGCGGTGATGCAGGGGTTCGACCGCTACTTGGCGGGGCGCCTGCCTTGGGTCGCCGGGGCGGTTCTGCTGGTGGCGCTGGCGGTGCTGTGGGCCGCCACCGGCTCGGTGCTGCAGGCAGCGGTGGGCATCGGCATCAACGTGCTGGTGATGGCGGCGACGGCGGGGGTGCTGGTGTCGATCATCCAGCGGGGAGCCTTCGGCATCGCGGCGGCTCCACTGAACCTGGCGGTGGTGCCGCTGGTGTTTGTCATGCTGTTTGGGCTGTCGATGGACTATCAGGTGATTTTGCTGCACCGCATTCAGGAGCAGCTGGCCGGCGGCGCCACCGCCCGCCAGGCCGCTCGCCGCGCGGTGGCCACCACCGGCGGCCTCATCACCGGGGCGGGCCTCATCATGGTGGCGGTGGTCGCGGGGCTGGTGGTGAGCCCATTCGAAGTGCTGCAAACCTTGGCCATTGGGCTGTCGTCGGCCGTGCTGCTGGACACGCTGGTCGTGCGCACGTTTGTGGTGCCGGCCCTCGTCACCTTGATGGGGCCGCGGGCGTTTTGGCCCCGGCGACTGCCGGCTCGCTAAATTGGGCACGGCGGGCCCCACATGGTATCCTGAGCCGGATGAGGAGTGTGCACAAAATTGAGCACACGATCTGCACTCGGGGAGGGACCAGCATGGCTCGGCAGTTTGCGTTTCTAATGCACCCACTGCGGTTCGATGATTTCGCGCGCAAGTATCCCTTTACCCAGCGGCTGCCCGAGCGATGGGTGGAGTCGCTGTTTCGCCATGTCCCCCCGATGCGGGTCGGGCACGTGACCGGGGTGGTGTCTCCCACGGGAGAGCAGCTGGAAGGCTGGCTCGTGGCGCTGGCGATGACGCCGCGGGTACTGCTGGAAACCCCCTACCCGGTGGTGCTGCGCGCCTTAGAAAAGGCGGGCCGGATGGCCGAAAGGCTGGGGGCGGAAATTTTGGGCTTGGGGGCGTTCACCAAAATCGCCGGGGACCGGGGGGTGACCCTGGCCAGCCGCCTCCACATCCCCGTCACCACCGGCAACTCGTACACCACCGCCACCGCAGTCGCCGGGGCGCTCAGAGCGGCGCGGCGGCTGGGCGTGGAGCCGCGGGCGGCCCATGTGGCGGTTATCGGCGCCACGGGCTCGATTGGGGCGGCGTGCTGCCACTTGCTGGCCCGCGAGGTGCCGGAAATCACGGTGGTGGCCCGGGGGCGAGAGCGGCTCGAGGAGCTGGCGGCCACCTTGGCCGCCAGCTATCCCGGCGTCCGCCTGCATGTGGAGACGGATATTCCGCGGGCGGTGCGGCGCGCCGACGTTCTCATTGCGGTTTCCTCGTCGCCGGACGCACTGGTGGCGCCCGAGGATTTGAAGCCGGGTGCCGTGGTGTGCGATGTGGCGCGGCCGCGCAACCTGTCGCGCGTGGTGACCGAGCGGCGCCCCGATGTGCTGGTCATTGACGGCGGCGTCATCGAGGTGCCGGGGGAGCGGGCCGACCTGGGCTTTGACTTTGGCTTCCCGCCGCGCATGGTGGAGGCGTGCATGGCCGAAACCATGGCGCTGGCGTTAGACGGGCGGCTGGAAAACTTCACGCTGGGCCCCACGGTGGATCCCGGCAAAGCGGGCGAGATTGCCGCCATCGCCGACCGACATGGGTTCAGGATGGCTGGGTTTCGCCGCTTTGAGCGAGCGATTCCCGACGACGAAGTGGAAGCCATTCGGGTGCGCGCGGCCGGGCAGCGGGTGGCTGCCACGGCGGCGGACTAGGCACCCGGGGAAAGCGGCGGCCCGGCCTTCTGCCGGCTAGTGCCCGTGATGGCGGGAGTGTTTGTGCCCCTTGCCCGGATCCGTCTTCGGCTGGTGCTTTGTGCCGTGCTCTGTCCCCTGGACAGCCGGGCCAGGGGCAGCCGGCGTGGGCAGCCGCGTCGTGGTGGTGACGGTGACCGCCATCTGGGGGAGGCGGGTCGCTGGCGGGGGCGCCGCGGAAGCCGTCTGATGGGGGGGCGGCGTGCACGGGATGGGGCGCCAGCATCGTCAGATAGGCCGTGAGCAGCGCCACGCCGAGGGCGCCGCCGGCGGAGCCCACATGAGTTGCGGGAAGTCCCTGCCGCATTGTGTGTCCCTCCTGTGCCCTTGGGGGGCGGTGGATGCGCTCGCGGTACAAGGTTCGCAGCGGCGGCTCCGATGTTGGGCTCGCCTGCCGCCAAGAATCTGGCATGATGAGGCGATCCCGAGCCGCCGGCGGGCGGACGCCACATCCGCGCTATCATTATCTTCATCGTGGCTATCCGCGCGCTAAGTGCGCGCCATCTTTGGGAAGGGGGCGTTTCGCATGAGGCAGACTGCCGACGACGTGGTTCGCCTGGCCCAGGAGGCAGGGGTTCAGCTGGTGCGCCTGCAGTTCACGGATATCTTGGGCGTGGTCAAAAACGTCGCCATTCCAGCCGCGGGGCTGCCCGATGCCCTGGCGGGCCGGGTGCTGTTTGACGGGTCGGCGGTCCTGGGGTTTGTGCGCAGTGAAGAGGCCGATGTGTATCTGCTGCCCGACCCCGAGACGTTTCGGGTCGACCCGCCGGGCCTGGAGGACCCGCCCGCCGCGCGCATGGTCTGCGACATTGTCAATCCCGACGCGTCCCCGTTTCCCGGCTGCCCGCGCTCGGCCTTAAAGCGGGTGCTGGATCAGGCAGGAGAGATGGGGCTTGCCATTCAGGTGGCTCCCGAGGTGGAGTTTTTTGTGTTTGAGCGCGACCAGCAGGGGCGGGCGACGATTCGGACGCAGGACCAAGGCGGCTACTTTGACGTGTCGCCCGGCGACGTGGGTGAAGATGTGCGGCGGGCGGCTGTCCTGGAGCTTTTGGCGATGGGGTTTCCCGTGGCGGCCAGCCACCATGAAGTGGCGCCCGGCCAGCACGAAATTGACTTAGCTCCCACCGATGCGCTGTATGCCGCAGACTTGCTGGTGACGCTCCGGGTGGTGGTGCGGGAAGTGGCGCGGCGCTTTGGGTGCCACGCCACGTTTCTGCCCAAGCCGGTGACGGGCATCAACGGGTCCGGCCTGCACCTGCACCAGCATCTCAGCCGAATGGCGGACGGGCAGAATGTCATGGCGCAGGACGGCCACCTGTCGAGCATGGGCCGACGGTACCTGGCGGGGCTCCTTGCGCATGCACCGGGCTATACGGCGGTGGCCAATCCTCTGGTCAACTCGTACAAGCGGCTGGTGCCGGGCTACGAGGCTCCCATGTATGTGGGGTGGTCGGAATCCAACCGCAGCCCCCTGGTGCGCGTGGTCACCGCGCCCCCGGACCGCCTGCACTTGGAGCTGAGATCCCCAGATCCCTCCGCCAATCCGTACCTGGCGTGGGCCGTGACCATTCAGGCGGGGCTGGATGGCATCGCCCGGGGCCTGGAGCCGCCGGCGGCGCAGCCGCGCAACCTGGCGGCGGCCGCCGACGCCGATCGCCTGGGACTCAGGCGCCTGCCCGACAGCCTCGCCAGCGCCCTGGACGCGCTGAAGCGCGATGCCCTGATGCGCGAGGCGCTAGGCGCCCACATTGCCGAGCAATTTCTTGAAGCCAAGCGGATTGAGTGGGACGTCTACGCGGAGGAAGTGCACGCGTGGGAAATTGACCAGTACCTGACCGTGTACTAGCCTCTGCCAGCAGGCGGGCTGGTGCTTTTGAGCCCCAGCCCGCCTGATTCGTCCGAGACGCTTAGGCGCTCGGCCGGTGTCCCCAGCTGCGCGTCATCAGATGCGGCAGCATGCGCGCTGCCCCTTTCTCAATCGCCGCCTGCCGTGCGGCCGACATCTTGCCGGACGCCACCAGCTTGGCCAGGCGCGCACTCAGCGCGCTTTGCACCGCCTGCTGCAGTGCTGCCGGCGAGCTGCCGTGCGCCGTGGCCAGCTGGCCCAGCGTTGTGCCGCCGCGCAGTGCGGCGCGCACGGCCGCCGGTGTCATTTTGAGCGTAGTGGCAGTGGTGTGAAGCACCAGCGGGCGCCACGCGTGCCGCCAAAACGCGTGCGCAGGCACGACGCGCCACTGCGCGTGCTGAATGCGCTTTTGCCCGGCTGCAATCTGCTGCGGCGTTAGGTGGTGAGATTGGGCGTACGCCTGAAACTGCTGCCCCTTGACGCTGGCCACGTCACTTTTGAGCGTCGTCACCGACACGCCCAGCTTGTTGGCCAGAAGCCCCCAAAATCCCGTGCCGCCGCTGGCCGGGCTGGCGGCAAAGACGGCACCACCCACGGCAACGGCCGCCGCAGTGCCGACGCCCGCCGCCAGCAGCGCCCACCGGCGCCGCGCTGTTCCGAGAATCCCTGCCCGCGGACCCGAGCTTTGGTTTGCGTGCGACATGTGTCACCTCCACCGCGATTGTCCCCGGAGGCTGTTAAGAACCTGTCAAGCGCTCATCAATTATGTGTCAAGATGTGGTCAAGCCCCGGCGTCAGTGGGCGCTGGCGGCAGCACCACCCAAAACGTGGCGCCGTGGCCGGGTTCGGAAGCCACTCCAATGCGTCCGCCGTGAAGTTCCACCAGCTGCCTGGCGATGGCTAGGCCTAAGCCAAAGCCGCCGGTCCCGCGGCTGCGCGAGGCATCCACCCGGTACAGGCGGTCAAAGACGTGGCTTTGGTGCTCGGCGGCGATGCCGGGACCGTTGTCCGCCACCGTGACGCGCACGCCGCCGGTGTCGGCGTCGCGAGCCACGGCAACCGTGACTGCACCGCCATCGGGCGTGTACTTGAGCGCGTTGCCCACCAAGTTCCCCAGCACCTGGCGCAGTCGCCGCGCGTCTCCCCACACCAAGGGCGCTGGCGCGGGCTCGACCGTGAGGGCGATGTGGCGCTGGTCCGCCAGGCGCTGCCAGTCGGTGCCGACGGCGGCCGCCAAGTGCCCCACGTCCACTTCGTCCCGCTGCAGCTCCAGCTGGTGGGCGTCGGCCAGCGCCATGTCCTGCAGCTCGTCCACCAGCTGCGACACGATGCGCGCCTGCTGCTGGGCGACGGCCAGGGGGTCGGCTCCAGGAATGTCCACGCCTTCCCGCCACGCCTCCAGGTAGCCTTCCAGAATCGCGAGCGGCGTGCGCAGCTCGTGGGCCACGTCGGCCATCAGGCGATGGCGGTCATGCTCGCCGGATTCCAGCGCCGCAGCCATGCGGTTGAAGTCGTGCGCCAGCTCGCGCACCTCCACCGGTCCCTCCGGCGCCACGCGGTAGCTCCACTCTCCGGCGCCCAGGCGCCGGGCGCCCTGGGCAATGCGCTGCAGCTGGCGCACAATGCGGTCGCCCACCAGGCTGGACAGCAAGAGCGACGCGAGAAACCCGACCAGCGACGCCACCAGCAGGCTGGACAGCAAGCTTTTCATCACGGGCGACAGGCGCGGCCCGAGGTTCGGGAGGTGGCTCAGCACGACGCGGACGCGCGGGCCCAGCGGATACAGCGGGACGGTCGCAGACACCGTGGAGCCCGCGTGGCGCGGGCCCACCGGAGGCGCGGCGCGATACAGCACCCGGCCCCGGCGGCTTTCAATGATAATCACGGTGTTCAGCAGGGCGGCGTAGTGAGTGGCCGCGGCGTGCAGGCCGGCATCGCCCTGCAGGCGATACTGCTGGACCAGCGCGCCGGCTACCTGGTGCACCACCGCGACGCTCCGCCGATGGCTGTACGTGGCCAGCTGGCTGGCGGTGGCATGTCGCACAAACAGCCCCACCACCCCCAGGGCCACGGCGGTCGATGCGATGGCCGCCAGAAACAGCTGCGCCCAGAGCGAGAGGCGGGGGGCCCGGGGCCTGGGCCGGGGCGTCACGGCGAGGAGGGCGCCGCGCCGGACGAGCCGCCTTCCTCGGGCGGGTCAAAGCGATACCCCACGCCATAGACCGTGTGGATGGGGCTAGGCCGCAGCCCCAGCTTTTTGCGCAGGTTGGCGACATGGACATCCACATTGCGGTCGTAGCCCAAAAAGTCGGTGCCCACTGCTCCGTCCAGCAGCTGCTGGCGCGTCAGCGTCCAGCCCGGCCGGTGCATAAGGAGGGTCAGCAGGCGGAACTCGGTGGGTGTGAGGGTGACGGGCCGGCCGGCGACTTCCACCAAATGCCGGTCTTCGTCCACCGTAATGCCGGCCACCGTGCGCGTGCGGGGGGTGGGGGCTCCTCCCCGCACCCGCCGCAGGATGGCTTCGACGCGCAGCACCACCTCGGCGGGCGAAAACGGCTTGGTCACGTAGTCGTCGGCGCCGAGCTGGAGCCCCCGGAGCCGGTCAGATTCGGTCGTCTTGGCGGTGAGCAGGAGCACGGGGGGCGCGGTGCCGTCGTGCTGCAGCCGCTCGAGCACCTCGAAGCCATCCAGCTTGGGCAGCAGGACATCCAGGATGACGAGGTCCGGGACTTGCGCGCGCACGCCCGCCAAGGCGGCCGCCCCATCCTCATACAGCTGCACGGCAAAGCCGGCACGCTGCAGATAGGCCGCCAGCAACTGCCTCAGGGCCGGCTCGTCTTCCACCACCGCCACGACCGGCTTTGACGTACTCATGCGATCAGTATAGCCGGTGATCGCGAGCCAACCGTCAATACCGTGTTAAGCTGGCCGGTAAGAGGAGTCCGGCAGGCCGCCCAGCGAGGGAGGTTCGGCGTGAAGCTGGCGTATGCAGTGGTGCGGGTGCGGAACCTTGCTCCGATGGCGGACTGGTACGCCGAGCTGTTGGGCCAGCCGCCCGACCAACAGCGCACGGCGGAGGAGCTGGCGCGGGACCCGTGGGTGCAGTTCACGCTGGCTGGCGGGGCGGCGCTGGCGTTGCATGGCGTGAGCCCATTGGCCGAGGCGGCGTTTGGCGGGGATTGGGACCGAGGGGCCGTGTATCTCGAGTGCCCGGTGATGGAGGTGGTGGAGCGCCTCCGCCTGGCTGAGGAGCGAGTGGAGGGCCCACTCCTGGACGGCCCCCTGCTGTCGGCGGTGGTGGTGGATCCGGAAGGCAACCGCATTCGCCTGATGGAGTGGCGCAGGGACTAGCTGGGCGCGTGAAACGCGGAAATCTGGTTGACGGCACTGACACCCTGGGCCACCATGACCCTGTTGGCAGCGCCAACCTGGAAGGCAGTGAGTTTGGGGAGGGTGCACCTGGATGGCTAAGGCAACGCGCGTCGCGCTGAATGGGACCCGCATCACGTGGCTGGGCCACGCCGCATTCCTGATCGAAACCTCGAAGGGGCGGCGCTTGGTGATGGATCCGTTTCTGACCCACAACCCCATGTGCCCCGAGGCGCACCGGCACGTGGAGGCGGCGGATGTCATCACGGTGTCGCACGGCCACGGCGACCACATGGAAGATGCGGCCGCCATCGGCAAGCGGACCGGCGCCCCCATTGTGGCGAACTTCGAAATTGCGAGCTATCTCCAAGAGGTGGAAGGCGCCCCGGCCACCATCGGCATGAACAAGGGCGGCACGGTCGACGTGGCCGGCCTCAAAGTCACGATGGTGGAAGCCGTGCACTCCAGCGGCATCGCGACGCCGCAGGGCGTCGTCTACGGCGGCGAGGCGGCCGGCTTTGTCGTGGAGCTGGAAGACGGCCTGACGCTTTACCATGCGGGGGACACCAACGTGTTTTCCGACATGCGGCTCATCCACGACCTGTATGCACCCGCCATCATCCTGCTGCCCATCGGCGGGCACTTCACCATGGCCCCGAAAGAGGCGGCTTATGCCGTTCGGTTGCTGGAGCCCCAGGTGGTGATCCCGATGCACTACGGCACCTTCCCGCCGCTCACCGGCACGCCGGCGGCGCTGGCGGACCTGGTGGGCGATAGGGCCGAGGTGGTGGCGCTCGCGCCGGGCGAGTCCTACGCCTGAGCCGGCGCGTGCCCGCCGCCGCCCGCGCTCGCTGGCGGCGTCGCAGGCAGGCGGCTGCCTGCGCTATGCCACCATGGGCCTTATGGGCTTTGGCCGCCAGCTGGACGAGGCCGCGCGCGCCCGCATGGCGGAGGGCACGGCCATGCACCGCCGCTTTCAGCAGGAGCTGGCCGGGCGCGGGGTGCTGGTGCGCGCCGAGGTGACGATCCGCGACCCGCACCTCCTGATGTCGGGCCGCATCGACGCCCTGGTGCGGGAGGGCGGCCGGGGGGACGCGGTGCCCTTGGAGTACAAAACCGCGAACTCGACGCGCTTTGCCCAGCTGGCTCGCGAGGGGCCGGCGGTGTCGCACTGGGCGCAGCTGGCCCTGTACTTAGCCTGCCCGCCGCGCCCCTTTACGCACGGCGTGCTGGTGGTGGACGAGCGGGCCGAAGGCGGGGGGCGCCTGGTGGCGCAGCAGCCGGTGGGGACGGCCTTTGCGGAGTGGGTGGTGCAGCGCGTGCAGCAGGCGTGGGCCTGGGCCAGCGAAGGCCAACTGCCGCCGCGGGAGCCAGCCCGCCACTGCCTGGACTGCGACCGCTGGCAGCGGTGCTATAAGACGGAGGGCGACCGCCAGGCGGCCGTCGAGGACCACCCGGCGTGGGAGCCGGCGCTGCCCATGCCCTGGGAGGCTGTGGCGTGGGAGTCTCAGCATGAATTATTAAGGGGGCGGTGAGTCGTGGCGGATGCGCGCGTGCGCTGGCAGGGGGGCATGGCCCTTGCTGCCGAGGCGGGATCGGGACACCAGGTGCTGATGGATGCCTCGCCCGACGTGGGTGGGGCCAACCGCGGGTTCCGGCCCACGGAGCTGACGCTGATTTCGCTGATGGGCTGCACCGGCATCGATGTGCTGTCGATTTTGCAGAAGATGCGCGTGACGGTCGAGGCATTTGACATCGAGGCCGAGGCCGATCGGCGGGAGGTGCACCCCAAAATTTTTGAGCACGTGGTGGTCAGCTATCGGCTGTCGTCGCCGGACTGCACGCCCGCTCAGCTGGAGCGGGCCGTCACGCTGTCGGCGGAGCGCTACTGCACCGTGTCGGCCATGCTGGAGCCGCCGGTGGAGATTCGGCGGCAGGTTTATCTGAATGGCCAGGCGCTCAGCCCGTAGCGGCTCGCCTACTCCACCTGTGCGCCCAAGGATGACGCCACCAGCACCGCTTGGCCCACGTCGATGCGGACCCGGCGCCAGCTGACCTGGCTCAGGGCGGCGCCCGCCAGATTGGCGCCGCGCAGATCCGCCCCCGCCCAGTGCACGCCATCAAGCGTGGCCCGCGCTAAGTCGGCGTGGGTGAGGGTGGCGCGCTCCAAGTGCGCGCCGGTCAAGTCGGCCTCGACCAACTTGATGCCCGCCAAGTGGAATCCATCCCAGGCTACGCGCCGGAGCGCGGCGTAGGACCAGTCGCCGCGCTCAATGGCGGCGCCCATCCAATGGGCCTCCTCGAACTGAGATCCCGTCAGCTTGCAGTCCTGCAGCGCGGCGCCAAACAGATTGGTGCCGCGAAAGCGGCAGTTGAGAAATGCCGTGCCGCGGTGCAGGCTGGCGTTCCAGGCCGTGTCGGTAAAATCGCAATCCACAAAGCGGGTGCGCGCGGTGGCCATGTTAGACCAGTCGCGGTGCGCAAACCGGCACCGGACAAATTCTTGGCCTTCCACTACGCCGCCAGGAAACAGCGCGGCGCCGTCAGGCATCGACAAATCCTGGAATCTTCCGGTGGCCTCCACGCGCCGCCGCCTCCTTTGCCACCGCCCCAATGGGGCTCTCTGGGGCAATTGTCGCCGAGCTGTCAACATATGCCCCGCACCGGTGCCGGGATGCCGGTGACACTAGCGCGGGGCGCATTTTGCCGCTCGCAGCACAAAGAGGTGTGAAGTCCAAAGAACCACAGAGAACCACAAGGAAACCCAGGGAGGTCGGCGCCGATGGCTCACGAGACGCTGAAAGCGTTCGCCCGCGAGCGCTTCCAAGAGGAAGTGGCCCAGGAGCTGGGGATCAGCTTGAGTGCGCCCGCAGCTATCACGGCTGCAGGCGATGGACGTCGCGGGGAAACAGGCACACCTCGCGGATGTTGGCTGCCCCCAAGATTTTCTGCACGACGCGCTCCAAGCCGATGGCAAAGCCGCCGTGCGCTGGCATGCCGGTCCGGAACGCCTCCAGGTAGCTCTGATACGGCGCCGCATCAAAGCCGCGCGCGGCCAGTGCCGCGAGGTAGTCGGTGTATCGGTGCAGCCGCTGGCCGCCGGTCACAATTTCCTGCCCGCGAAACAGCAGGTCAAAGCTGGCGGAGCAGCCGGGGTGCTCGGGGTCCGGGTGTGTGTAAAATGGGCGATGCGCCAGAGGGTAGCCCACCACCAGGAGAAAATCAGACCCGTGCTCCCGGGCGGCCCACTCCGACAGCCAGCGCTCGTGGGCCGGCGCCAAGTCGGGCTCCCCGTCCAAGTTTTCGCCCAGGCCGCGACCGGCCAGCTGCAGGGCGTCTTGAAAGTGCACCATCGGGAGTGTCTCCGGCACCGCCGGCACCGCCACACTCGGCACTGCGGTGTGCGCACTGGCCATCATGGCGGCCATGACGTGGGCCAGGACAGCGGCGACGTCGCGCCAGCTGTCGATAAAGCCGAGCTCTGCATCCAGGGAGGTGTACTGGGACAGGTGCCGGGCCGTGTCGTGCGGCTCCGCGCGAAACACCGGCCCCACTTCGTACACGCGCTCAAACGCCCCCACCAGCATCTGCTTGTAAAATTGCGGGCTCTGCGCCAAGAAGGCTGGCCGCCCAAAGTAGTCCAGCGGAAAGACATGGGCGCCGCCTTCGGTGGCAGTGCCCAAGATTTTGGGGGTGAACACTTCCTGGAAGCCCAGGGCCTCCAGCTCCGACCGAAAGCCACGCACCAGCGCCGACGACAGGCGGGCGGCCTCGCGCCGAGTCGGGTGGCGAAGCGCCACCGAGGCATGGTCCAGCAAAAACGGAAGCCCGCCCGGCAGGTGCGGCTTGGTCAAGTCGATGAGCGGGGGGCCGCTGGCGGGCGCCAGCATGGCAAACCTAGGCTCGGTCAGCTCCACGCCCAGCGGAGCCCGGGGGTCGGCCGACACCAGCGCCTCCACGGCCACGGAGCTCTCCAGCGGGCCCAGCTGCGCGAGGCGCTCTGCCGGGGTGACAATTTGAATCAGGCCGGAGCCGTCACGCAGGATGACAAAGTTGGTGCGGCCCAGCGATCGAATGGCATGGAGCCATCCCCGCACATGCACCGCCTCACCGAGATGGGCACCCAAATCGGCAATCAGCACGCGGCGGACCCGCGGCTCTGCGGCTTTCGCCGCCTCTGTCGTCTCCACCGTCATACCACCCCCAGTAATGCCTCGGGGTGCGGACGAGGAGGTTCCCGTGGTGCCACCGCACTTTGCCCACTTGGGGCCTCAGGCCCAGTGGAGATCCACTGGGCAAGCCGCTCCGAAGTGTCTTCGCCACGCGCCTGCACCGCCTTGCACCATCCGGCGGCTCTCTTCAGCAAGTGGGGATGGCTACTGGTCCTCTTCATGGCGGCCGCTGAATCCGGGTCAGCATATCACCCAGGTGGCGGCCCGTCTACGACTTAGACGAAGACCGGCGGTGGTCCATGGCCCGACTCACCCAGTGCCACACGATGAGAATGAGGCCCACCACCAGCGCCGCGTACATGATGCCGCCCAACACGTGAAAAATCATCGCTCCCGCCAGCCACACCAGCACCAGCACGATGCCCATCGTCATCAGCACAGAGACGCCTCCTTAAGCCGGTAGCATGCGGCGGCCGCGCGGAGCTATGCAGGGCGGCGGCGAAAGTGGCCCAGGTGGACCGCGCTGGCTAGGAGAATCACCAGCACGACGGCGCCGCTGTTGGGGTCGGTGCCCATCCCGCCCAGAATCCCAAAGTCTTGCCCGAGCCACCAGGTGGCAAACACGACCGCGGTGCTGGCCCACCACAGCGGGCCCGACCACCGGCCGCGGGTGGCCACCCACCCCAAGCCCAGCGCCAGAAACACACCCACCAAAATGGCATTCCAGTCGAAGGGGTGCAGCCGCGCCGACATCGACCAGGCTCGGATCGGCGCAGAGATCCAGGCAGGCTGGGGCGTGGCCGCCGTGGCGGCCAGGTAGCGCCCCAGCTGCCCGGCCCACCAGCCGGAGGGCGGCCAAGCCTGCAGCAGCGCGGCCAGCAGGAAGGTGCCGCCCACCACGCGCCAAAACACGGCGCGTATGGCGGGGCCGGTCCACCAGGCCAGGGGCGCCAGCAGCATCGCGCTGGCCACCGCATACAAGAGGCCGGAGCCGGGGCTGCCCACCAGCCAGCTGCCGTGGACAAACAGGCTGCCCATGCCCTCGCCCACCACAAACACCACCAGGCCCCACCCGAGCGACAGCAAAAGGCCCGCGCGACGCCAGCGGGACTCGCCGCCCAGCAGGATCAGCAGGCCAATGGCCAGCTGCAGCCATGCGGCTACCAGGTTGGCCATGACCGGGTTCAATCCCCACAAGTGCATGCCGATGGACAAACTTCTGGCCACTACCGCCGGCTCATGGGCCAACAGGGGGGTGAGCATCCCCGACAGAAACTGGGTCACCATGAGCGGCTGGAACTGAAGGACCGCATCCAGCACCCAAAGCGCCCCCAGGCCGGCGGTGAGGAGCCGCCGCCCCGGCAGCGGCGGGGAGGGCGGGCCCGGAAAGCGGTGGTGCTCCCACAGCCACACCAGATAGCGGCCGCCCACGAGCACCGCCAGCGTGACAATCCCCAGGTTGATGGCGTAAAACAGCAGAAGCGGGGTGAGGTGGGCGCCAGGCGGCGGCGGTGGCAGGTTCATCCGCATGGCCCACCTCCTCATCGCTCAGCATACCAAGATCCTGAAGCGCCGCGATAAACCAGGAGCGCCAAGCTGCGAGCGGCCGACAAGGAGAAGTTTGTGGACCCTCACTGCGTGGCCCAGCGATGCCGGGAAACCTGGCCCGACTGGACGTTTTCGGTTCTGGAGCCGTTTTCCGACGCGGGTTGGGACTATGCGGTGTTCCAGGTGGACGGCGCGTGGCTGGTGCGCGTGCCGCGCACGGCGCCGGCCCGCACCCACCTCGCCTGGGAGATGCCTGTGCTGGATCGGCTCGCACCCACCTTGCCGCTGGCGGTGCCGCACTATGTGCGGCGCGCGCGGTGGGCCGGCGTCTATCGGCGGTTGCCCGGCGCCGCAGGCCCGAGCTGCCCGCCACAGGCGGGCGCCGCCGTGGGGCGCTGGCTGGCGGCCCTGCATGCCGCCGCGCTGGAGGGGCCTCCGAGCCCCGCCGCTCACGAGCCGCGCCGCCAGCGCCGCTGGCAGCGGCGCTTTGCCAAGCTGGGCGCCCGCCTGGAGGCATTCGCCTGGCCGCACCTGAGCGCCGCGGCCGCGCGCGAGGCGCAGCGCTGGTATCGCAGCCGGCTGGCGGCCTGGGAGCGAGAGCCGCCGCCCATGGCGCTCATCCACGGCGACCTCGCCCCGGAGCACCTGCTGGCGGTGGATGGGCGCATCACGGGGGTCATTGACTTCGGGGACCTCACCTATGGCGACCCTGCCCTGGACTTTGCCGGCTTGGGCGCGGGCGAGCCAGCCGCGCGCGCGGCGTACGGCGCCCCCGTGGACGATGAGGCAGTGGCGTTTTACCGCCGGCTGGCGCCTCTCTACGGTGTGCTGCGGCGCGTGAGCCAGGGCGAGTCGCCGGGCCGCGTGGAGGCGCTGATGGCGGATTGGGCGCGGGGCGCCCGTGATACCATGGGCTGACGGGGGGACGGCGTGGACGTAGGACTGGTGGGACTGCCGGGATCCGGCAAGACGACGGTGTTTAATCTGCTGACGGGGCAGGCGGCGGCGGTGGCCGAATTTGGCGGCGGACGCCCCGAGGCGCACCGAGGCTTGGCCCGTGTGCCCGATGAGCGGCTCGAGGCGCTGGCCGCCCTGTATCACCCGAAGAAAACCACGCCGGCGGCCATCCAGGTGGTGGATATCCCGGGGCGAGCTCCAGGCGAGGCCGAAGGCCCCAATCGCCTTTTGGCCGACGTGCGCCAGGTGGACGCCCTGGCTCACATCATGCGGGGGTTTCCCAATGCGCTCGGCGAGCCGGCCGACCCAGCGGCGGCGGCGGCCGACATGGAGCTCGAGCTGGCGCTGGCGGACCTGGATTTGCTGGAGCGCCGCCGTGAGCGCCTGACCAGCGGGAAGAAAGTGACCGCAGAGGCCAAGGCGGAGCTGCCGCTGGTGGAGCGCCTGATTCGGGTGCTGGAAGACGGCGGGCGCTTAGACCAGGCGGACATTACGACCGAGGAAGCCACCGGCATGCGCGGATATCAATTTTTGACCCTAAAGCCCATGCTGTGGGTCGTGAACCTGTCGGATGGCGACTTGCAGCGGCGAGATTGGCCCGGGAAGGATCACGTGGCCACCCTGGCTGCCGCCAAAGGAGTGGGTCTGGTGGAAATGGCCGGGCAGTTCGAGTGGGAGCTGTCTGCGCTGGATCCGGTGGAGCAGGCGCTGTTTCTGGCGGACGTGGGACTCAAAGATTCGGGCATCGCTCGGCTGGCGCAGGCGATTTACCGCCAGCTGGGCCTGATTTCTTTTTTGACCGCCGGCGAAGATGAGGTGCGGGCGTGGCCCATTCCGTCAGGGACGACCGCCAAGGCCGCCGCCGGCAAAATTCACTCCGACATTGAGCGGGGATTCATTCGGGCTGAGATTGTCCCGTTTGAGGCGCTGGCGGCGCATGGGTCGGTCGTGGCGGCCCGGGAGCATGGACTGGTGCGCATGGAGGGCCGCGACTACGTCATGGGCGATGGCGACGTCGTCAATTTCCGGTTCAACGTGTAGCAGGCAGGAGGCAGTCGATGAGCAGCAGCCAACATAGCAACCTCCAACCTACGGAAGGGGCCGCAGGCGCCGATGCCTGGGGACCTCGCGGGCGGGCGCTGATGCCGGGCGGCGTGTCGAGCCCGGTCCGCTCGTTTAAGGGGGTGGGCGGCGAGCCGTTTTTTGTGGAGCGAGGCGAGGGCCCCTATCTGGTGGATGTACGTGGCCGGCGACTTCTGGACTTCGTGATGAGCTATGGTCCCCTCATTCTGGGCCATGCCCCCGCGCCCGTGGTGGCGGCGGCCAGCGCCGCGGTGGCCCGCGGCTTGTCGTTTGGCGCGCCGAACCCGGATGAAGTCCGGCTGGCGGAGCGCATCGTGAGCGCGATGCCGGCCGTCGAGCGGCTGCGCTTCGTCAATTCGGGCACGGAAGCCACCATGTCGGCCCTTCGGGTGGCGCGGGCGGCCACTGGCCGGCGCCTGGTGGTGAAGTTCAGCGGCTGCTACCACGGACACCATGATTCGCTGCTGATTCGCGCGGGCTCCGGCGCCGCCACGCTGGGGGTCCCTGATTCGGCCGGAGTGCCTGCCGAGCTGGCGGCGCTCACGGTGTCGCTGCCTTACAACGATGTCGAGACGGTGGAGCGGCTGTTTGCTGAGCGTGGGTCCGAGATAGCGGCCGTCATTGTTGAGCCGGTCGCCGGCAACATGGGCACCGTGCTGCCGGCGCCTGGGTTTTTGGAGTCGCTGGTGCGCCTCGCGCGGGCGGCCGGCGCACTGGTGGTGTTTGACGAGGTCATGACCGGCTTTCGCGTGGGCTGGGGCGGCGCGCAGGGGTGGCGCGGCCTGACCCCCGACTTAACCTGCCTGGCCAAGGTAATCGGTGCGGGCATGCCGGTGGGGGCGTACGGCGGCCGCAGCGATCTGATGGAGCTGGTGGCGCCCGAAGGGCCGGTATACCAAGCGGGCACGCTGTCCGGCAACCCGGTGGCGATGGCTGCGGGGCTCGCCCAGCTGACCGCCATTGGCGGACCGGACTTTTATGAAGACTTGGCCGCGCGTACCGAGGCGCTGGCCCAGGGCTTGGAGGTGCTGGGCGCCAGGCACCGCGTGCCGGTGGCGGTGCCCCGGGTGGGCGGGATGATGACGCTGTTTTTTGCAGACCAGGCCCCTCAAAGCATGGCAGAGGCCGAAGCGACCGACCGCGAGCGGTTTCGGCGATTTTTCCACGGCATGCTGGGCGAGGGCGTGTTTTGGCCGCCGTCTCCGTTTGAGACGGCGTTTGTCTCGGCCGCGCACGATGAGCGGGCGATCGCGTCAGCGCTGGCGGCCGCGGACAAGGTGCTGGCCAGCCTGTAGGGCGCGGGGCGCCGGCTGGCCCGGGTACATCACCAGCCGCGTGGGGCCAGGGGTGACGCCTCGGACGATCACCGGGGTGCCAAGGTGGGTGAAGTGCCAGAGCCACCCAGCATCCTCGGGTACGTCTTGACCGTGGCGATTGCCGTCCCGGGTGGGCAGCTGAATGCAGCCGTGGCTGTGTGGGACGCCAAACTGGCGCGCCCAGTAGGCGCCGTGAATGGCGATGCCGCGGTAAATATATTGCGCGAACGGCACGTGTGGCACCCGATACGCATCGGGCTGGCCGGGCTGGCCGTAGCGCATGTCGCCCAGGCGCACCCGCCGCCAGATGTAAAAGTGCCCCGTGGGCGTGGGGTACTCGGGCGTGACGCCGGTGGAGACGGGCATGGTAGCCACGAGGCGGCCGCCCTGATACGCTTGCATCACTTGGAGGGTCAGGTTGACCACGACGGTCCGATCGTCGTCCGTCCGCAAGGTGGTGTGCGCAGAGCGCAGGACCATGCGCCCCGGATACAGGGCGGCCGCACGGATGCGAACGTGGAGGCGGCGGTCCCCGGGCCAGGCGGTGTTGGGCTGCAGGCGGTACTGGCTGGGGCCAATGCGCGTTAGGTGCCAGGGCACCGCTGGAGCCACCGCCAGCGCCGCAGCCAGCCGGCGCGGCGGGGTTGGCCAGGGCAGCGTGATGGTGACGGGCTCATCGACACCAAAGACCGCCCGGGAGCGGGGGGCCAAGTGCACCAGGGCCGGGCCGGGCGCGGACATGCGGCCGGCGGCCGGCGCCGATCGCCACCACAGCACGGCGGCGGCCGCGATGAAGGCGGCCAGCGACAGGATCCCGTACCAGTACATTCGCGTGCGCATGAGTCTGCTATCCTCCAACGAGTGAGCTTGGCGCGAAGGGGCGGCTCTTGCCCCCACGGGAGGTGTGGAAACATACATGACCATGGCCACCAGCGATAAGGAGTCCGCCAACAGCATTCCCATCCGCGTGCTGTTTTTCTCGTTTGCGGCGGAGCGCGTGGGTGATCACCAGCGGGCGCGGGAGGTGCCGCGCGGTACCACGGTGGCGGATGTGTTTCGCCTGTATGAGGCCGAGCTGGGTGCGCCCGCGAATCGGTTCCTGTTTGCGGTCAACGAAGTGTGGGCACCGGGTGATCGCCGGCTGGAGGCCGGGGACGTGGTCGCCATCATTCCGCCGGTGGCCGGAGGCTAGCGCGATGGAGGCAGAGGGTGGCCGCGCCTGGTATCACGTCGGCCCGGAAGCCATTCACGTGGGAGACCTGCTCGGTCGGCTGGCTCACCCGGCCGCAGGAGGCCAGGCGCTGTTTTTGGGTGTGGTGCGCCAAGAACTTGAGGGCCGACCCACCCGCGGGCTGGAGTATGAGGCTTACACGCCGATGGCCCTGGCCGAGTTCCAGCGCATTGGCGGGGATCTTTTGGCTGAGTTTGGGGTGTGCCGGGTGGTGCTGGTGCACCGAGTGGGGCGGCTGGCGATTGGCGAAGCCAGCGTGTTTGTGGGCGTGGCCGCTCCGCACCGGCCGGAGGCGTTTGCTGCCTGCCGCACCGGCATTGATCGGCTGAAGGCCACCGCGCCGATTTTCAAGGCCGAGCTGTGGGACGACGGCAGCCGGCGCTGGCATGGGGCGCCTGACGGCCCGCCGATGGGTGGAAGCCCGTAGGGCCTGGCCGCGGTCGATCAATAGAGCGCCGGCACATGCCGGTGCATCAAGTGTGCGGGCCCTAGCGCTTGCGTAAAGTCAAGAGCCGGTCGTCCATGAGAAGTCGCCGCCGCCCTGTCCCCGGTGCCACCGTGCGCTGCGGTTGCGATTTTCAGCGGAGGGCGGCAAGTGGCGGGGGTGTCCAAGCTTTCCGCCGAGTCGGTTCACGTCGTCCTACCACTCCCCGGCCCCCCATCTACATTCACGCATGCGGTGAACGGATGCGGATGTCAGCCTGCGATGCCGTCTGCGCGGGCTTCGGGGGCGACACGGGGGCGGCTGCGCTTCCAGCTCAACCAGAGTCAGCTATAAGGCTAAGCCCTGCCGGGCGCTAGCGATCGCGGCCGTTTGCTGGCGGCCCGGGGCGTCTGCCCAGTAAGTGCCGGTCCTGACGTATTGCGGCGTGGAGGCGGCCGGGAGAAGAGCTCACGCAGGATGGGGCGGGCGCAAAGCGAGCGGGAGGGAGCGTCACACCCTCCCGCTCAGGGTGGCTCGTGTCAGGGAGCCCACTGGGAGTACTGCAGGTACAGCGCCTCGATGTTGGCCACATACTGGTGGACGGAAGCCCCCCACGACTGGGCAAACAGCCCGGCCAGGTTGCCGTACGCCTTCACACTGCCCGGCCCGGCGTTGTACCCGGCCAGCGCCTCGCTCAAGTACGTGCTGCTGTTGCCCGGCGGGATGGCCAAGGACGGACTGACGTTGGCCGACGCGCCATAGCCGCCAAAGTAGTCCAGCAGATACCGGAGCTCGAAGCAGCCGATGAGCAAGTTGTCCTCTGCGTTATACAGCGCGGATGGCGGCAGGCCCAGCTCCGCTTCAATGGGCGCCGCCGTGCCGGGCTCGACCTGCATGAGGCCCACGGCTCCGGCCGGGCTCACCGCGTGCTGATTGCCGCCCGATTCCTCGGTGATGACGGCAATTACCAGGGCGGGCGGCAGGCCGCCACCCAGCTGGGTGGTTGCTGACTGCACCAACGGGTACAGTGCAGTAAACAGCTGGTGCTGGCTCAGGTAGCCGCCGGTGAACTGTGCCAGCAGCTGCTGAATCTGCTGGACCAGGCTGGTGAGGCGTGCCTTCAGCTGGGCAATGTACGCGGACTGCTGCTGCTCCTGGCTGTGGAGGCTTATCACCAGCGCCGTGGCACTGGACGCGGCCGCCTGCTCGGCGTTCGTCGCGGCGACGGCTTGCTGCTGCAGGGACACCAATTGATTCTTCTGACTGACCAGCTGTGCCTGCTTCTGGTGCAGCTGGTTGTCCTGGGCTTTGATTTGGTCCACCAGATTGCTGGCCATCGTGGCCACTTGGCTCAGCATGTACAGGCGGCTCAAAAAGTTCGAAAACGACTTGGCCCCCAATAGTACATCCAGATAGCCAATCGCCCCGTGCTCTTCCATCAAGCGCACTTGGGCGGTCAGCAGGGACGCCTCATAGTGCAAGTGCTTCGTGATGGAGGTGATTTGCGCCTGGGTGGCGGTCAGCGCAGCCTGGGTGGCTTGAATCTTCCCGTCAATCGCCGCCACCCGCGAGCGATCCTGCGCGATTTGCTGGTTGATTTGCTGGATGCGAGACTGGGTGCTGAGGATCGAATTTTGCGTCGCCTTCAGCTGGCTCTGCTCGGCATTCAGCTGCTGCGATGTTTGGTGCTGCTGCTGCTCCAACTGCTGAAGCGAGGACGCCTGGGCGGTTGCCAGCGGCACAACCGCCAGCAGCACCCCCGCACATAGCCCCGGCCAGAATCGATGCATGCCACACCCCCGTCGCCCGACCTTCGCGGCCGAACGAATTGCCAGGTTCGACATCGCGCCGGATATTCCTTGTAGCGCGCCCAAATTTCTTGTCGGGCGGTGGCCGGCGGACAGGCCGGCGAGGGGCACCGAGCCTCAGGCGGCCCGCGAGCACGCCGCCGGGGCGTGGCCGCGCGGTGGAAGATTAGGGCGGGGAGCCGGTTGCCCTCGGGGCCTGGAGCACCTTCTCCATGAGGCCGAGCGCCAGATCGGCAGCGTCGATGGCCCGGCGGGCGTCGTCGCGCGTATATTCGTCGGTGGGGATGAAGTCCAGGTCTCCAGAAAAGGCCAGCTCGCGCTCGCGCCGAAGCCGCCGAGATTCCTCAATCAGGCGCTCCCAGGCGCCGGGAGGCAGGCGGTCCGCGTACTGGCGGAGCAGAGGGCCGACATCGTGCACCTTCGGAGGCTCGACACCCAGGTGGCGTAGGATGCCTTTGCCCGCCAGCTCCACGATGGCCTGAGCTTCCCGCACCACGTCGGAAAAGTCGCGGGCATCGAACAGCACTGCCAGCGCTTGGCGGCGCGCGCGGGCCTTCTCCAGATAGCTCTTGGCCAAATCCTGAAAGGTCACGGCTGAAAAGTCCCTCCCCCCAGGTCCCAATGCCACCCATTGGCACTCCACCGGCGCCGGGCCCCGGCGGCCTGCAGGCGGTGCCGCACCAGCTCGAGGCGCGCATGCAGCAGCGCCTCGGGGTCATGCAGGATGCGGGCATCGTCCACCATATCCAGCAGGAGGGGAAACCCCTCGGCCAGCTCCGCCGCACTGCGGACCACCGGCGACAGCTCGGCGGCCACGCCTGCCGCAGCAAACTGCGTGACCGCCGCAGCGCAGTCCTGCATCAGCTGGTCCGCCACACGGGTGCGGTCAGCATGAGTCAGTCGGGCGCTGCCCGCCAGCACCACCAGCGCGTCGATGTCGGAGTCAAAGCGGGGCGTGCCGCGGCCCACGGACCCAAACACCGCGAAGGCGAGCAAGCGCTCGCCCAGCGTGTGGCGCGCGACGCAGGCCGCGTCCCTGCAGATGGCGTCGAACTGTTGGTGCAGAACCCCCACGGCGGTCCCTTCGCTCGCTAATACACCCCACCCAGTATAGCGGGTGGACGGGATGCGTGTGGCAGTGGCGCATCGCCGACCGCATCGGGACGCTGAAGGCGGCCGCTCGAGGATCAGGCAGGGCGCCGCGCTTGTGCAAGCGGGCCGCGCTCTGCTAAGATAAGCGTCGATTCAGGCGGCCCGTTCGGGGCCGCGGAGCGGAAGAAGGTGAGATTGTGAAGCCAGCCATTCATCCTAAGTACCAGCGGACCACCATCACCTGCTCGTGCGGGGCGGTGTATCAGGTGGGCTCGACGCGCGACAACCTCCGCATTGAGGTTTGTGGCAAGTGCCATCCGGTGTACACCGGCGGCGCCCAGCGACTGATAGACACCGGAGGCCGGGTTGAGCGCTTCAAGCGCAAATACGGCATGAAGTAAACAGAGCCCCGGGCTCTGTTTTTCTTTCGGATGCAGTGCCGGCGGGACTTGACTGGAGGAGCACGAGCCGATGGACAGCCGCATGACCAGCCGCCTGGAGCAGCTGGAGGCGCGCGCCGCGCATTTGGAAGCGGAGCTGTCGCGCCCCGAGGTGGTGTCGGACCCGGTGGCGGCGCGGCGCTTGGGGAAGGAGCTGGCGCGCGTCGCGCCCGTCGTGGCACGCTTTGCCGAGCAGCGCGCGGCTCGGCGCTCCGAGGACGAGCTGCGCAAGCTGATGCGGGAGGACCCGGAGCTGCGCCCGCTGGCGGAGGCCGAGCTGGAGGAGGTGCGGAGCCGCCTCAGCGCGCTGGAAAACCAGCTGGCGGAGGACCTTTTGCCGCGTGACCCCAACGACGACAAGAACGTGATCGTAGAAATCCGCGCCGGGACCGGCGGGGACGAGGCGGCGCTGTTTGCGGCGGACTTGCTGCGCATGTACCTCCGGTATGCCGAGCGCGTGGGCTGGCGGGTGGAGATGCTGTCGGAAAGCCCCACGGATATCGGCGGGTTTAAAGAAGCAATCGTGCTGATGGAAGGCGACGCGGCCTACAGCCGCCTGAAATTTGAAAGCGGCGTGCACCGAGTGCAGCGCGTTCCATCCACGGAAGCCCAGGGCCGGATCCACACGTCGGCCGCGACCGTCGCTGTCATGCCGGAAGCGGAAGAAGTGGACATGGCCATCGATCCCGACGATTTGAAGATTGAGACCATGCGCGCGGGCGGCGCCGGTGGGCAGCACGTCAACAAGACGGAGTCCGCGGTGCGCATTACCCACCTGCCCACGGGCATTTCGGTGCATGCGCAGGACGAGCGCTCGCAGCACAAAAACCGCGATAAGGCGATGCGGATTTTGCTGGCCCGCGTGCAGGAGCTGCGCACGGAGGCGCAGGCGTCGGAACAGGCGTCGGCACGCCGGGCGCTGGTGGGCACCGGCGATCGGTCGGAGCGCATCCGCACTTATAACTTTCCGCAGAACCGCGTGACCGACCACCGCGTGGGCCTGACGCTGCATCGGCTGGATGCGGTGCTGGACGGCGACCTCACGGAACTGCTGGCAGCGCTGGCTGCGGCACAAGATCAGGCGCGGCTGGCCGAGCAGGCGAGATGACGCGCCTCCAGGACGCCTTCAGCGCGGTGCGCGAAAGGCTGGCCCAGGCGGCGGTGCCCGATCCTGAGCGCGAGGCGCTGCTGCTGCTGACGGCGGCGCTGGGCATTTCCCGCGAGCAGCTGTACCGCGATCGGCCGGATGTTGACGGCGCGGCCGAGGGACGGCTGGAGCGCATGGTCGCGCAGCGCGCGCGGCGCGAGCCGATGGCCTATGTGCTGGGCCACCAAGAATTTTTTGGGCTGGATTTGATGGTGACGCCGCGGGTGCTGGTGCCGCGGCCAGCGACCGAAACGTTGGTGCAAGCCGCGCTCGACCAGATCCCTCCCCAGGCGGGACGGGTGGTGGACGTGGGGGTGGGCTCGGGGGCGGTGGCGCTGGCACTGGCGAGGCATGGATGTCCCGACTGGCGAGTAGAAGGCGTGGACTCGGACCTGCAGGCGCTGGCGCTGGCCCGCACCAACCGCGTGCGGGCCGAGGTGCGGGCCCGCTTCTATCCGTCGGACCTGCTGGCCCAAGTGGAGGGCGGGCTTTTGGCGGTGGTGGCCAACTTGCCCTACGTCGGGCGGGGCGACCCGGTCGATCCCGAAGTGGCGTTTGAGCCCCCGCGCGCCGTCTTCGGCGGGGAGCGCGGCCCTGAGCTCATCCTGCGCCTGGTGTCGCAGCTGCCCGGCAAAGTGGCCGCGGGAAGCCTGGCGCTGTTGGAAGTGGGCGCAGGGCAGGCCGCCGTGGTGTCGGACGCGCTGGCAGCATCCGGATGGGCTGTGGCACCGCCGGTGGTGGATGCGGACGGCATTCCCCGGGTGGTGTGGGGGAGGTGGCAGGGATGAGTGCGCTGGCCGATGCGATTACGGTGTCAGAGTTGCAGGAGCGGATGGCCGTCGGATTGCCCACCGTGCTGATTGACGTGCGGTTTGGCAAGGTGGGAGCGATTCCGGGCGCCGTGGCCGTGCCCGTGACCGACCTCGAAGATGATCCGCGCGACTGGGATCGCGAGGCTCTGTTGGTGGTGTTTTGCCAGCATGGGCATGGGGCCAGTGAATACGCCCAAGAGGTGCTGCGCGAGCAGGGCTACACGCAGGTCGTGCGGCTGGTGGGAGGGGTGGACGCCTGGATGCGGGCGGCGGCCCCCGGCGGCGAAGGGGGCGGTCTCCCCCGCCCATGAGCGCGCGGAGGGAGGCGGGATCGTGGACGGCGCAGTGTGGGCCCTGCTGATTTTTGTCCTGCTGTACGTGATGCTGGTGGGAGAGTGGATCCACCGGGCGGCGGCGGCGCTGGCTGCGGCCGTGGCCGTCGTGTTCAGCGGCCTTCTGACCCCGGCGCGGGCGCTGGCGGCCGTCGACTGGAACACCCTTTTGCTGCTGTTTGGCCTCATGGTGCTGGTGAGCCTGGGCGAAGAAGTGGGCTTGTTTCCGGCGCTGGCGTCTTGGGTGCGGCGGGTGGCCGGGCCGTCACCCTGGGCCGCGATTTTGGGATTCATTTCCGTGGTGGCTTTGCTGTCCAGCGTGCTGCCCAACCTGTCGGTGCTGCTGATCATGGGGCCGGCACTGTTCACCGCGGCGGAAAATCTAGACTTAGACCCGGTGCCGCTGCTGGTGCTGGCCATCATGGCGTCCAACTTGGCGGGCTTGGCCACCCTGGTCGGCGATCCGCCCAACATTTTGATTGGCACGGCCGCGGGCCTGTCGTTCATGCAGTTTGTGACCCATCTGGGGCCGCTGGCGCTGGCGATGGTGCTGGTGGTGCTAGCCTACGCACGCCTCTCGCTGAAGCCCCAGCGGCAGGTCGCGCCGCGCTGGCACCCCAACACGATTCCGCATCCGCGCCGCGGCTGGGCCTTGGGGCTGGTGATGGGGGCGACGCTCGCGGGGTTTATGCTGCAGTCGCTTCTGGGCTTGCCGGTGGGCGTCATCGCGGTGGGCGGTGCCACCTTAGCGCTGCTCCTGGTGGGCGGCGACGTGGAGCATCACTTGGGCCAGGTCGACTGGGGCACGCTGGTGTTTTTCGCGGGGCTGTTTGTGGTGGTCGGGTCCCTGGTGCAGGCTGGCATCATCCAAACCGCGGGGGAGTGGCTCTTGGCCCAGCACCTGGGCCCTGCGCTGCCGGTAGCGCTGATGCTGGCCACCGCGGTGTGCTCGGCGGTGCTGGACAACATACCGATTGTGGCCGCGGCGATTCCGCTGGTGCTGGGCATCTTGGCGCGGCACCCGCAGTACGGCCTGTCGCTGTGGCTAGCCCTGGCGATTGGCGCCGCGGTGGGCGGCAACGCGACGCTGGTGGGCGCCTCTGCCAATCTGGTGGGGGTGGGCTTGGCCCGCACGCGCGGCTACACGCTCAGCTTTGGGACCTACTTGCGATGGTCCTTGCCCGTATCGGCCGTGACGCTGGCCACCGGCCTCGGATGGCTGTGGTGGCACGGTGGGGTGGGTCGCTGACCGGCCGCGCCCGGGCACGATGGATGTGATGTATTCAGGGAGGAGTGAGGCTTTGGAGGTTGTGTGGCTCCCGGCCGACGGCGCGGGCATCCAGCGAGCGGCCGCAGCGCTCCGCGCGGGCGAGCTGGTGGCGTTTCCAACCGAGACTGTCTATGGCCTGGGGGCTGATGCCACCAGCGCCGCCGCGGTGGCTGGCGTGTTTCGCGCCAAGGGCCGGCCGCTGGACAATCCCCTCATTGTGCACGTCACGGACGCGGCCGCGGCTGAGGCGCTCGGAGTGGAGTGGCCCCCGGCCGCCGCCGTGCTGGCAGAGCATTTCTGGCCGGGTCCTCTGACCGTCGTGGTGCGGGCGGCCACCGCCATTCGGGTGCCCGCGTCGGTGCGCGGCGGGCTGGACACCGTGGCTGTGCGCTGCCCGGACCATTCGCTGGCCCGCCGCCTCTTGGCCGCGGCGGGCGTCCCGGTGGCGGCGCCGTCGGCCAATCGGTCGGGGCGCCCGAGCCCCACCACGGCCGACGCGGTGGCCGAAGCGCTGGGCGAGGGTCGCTGCGGCTCGGCCGGCGTGGTCTGGCTCTTGGACGGCGGGCCCGCGCGCATTGGCGTGGAGTCGACGGTGGTGGACGTGTCGGGGCCGCACCCGGTGCTGCTCCGCCCCGGCGGCTTGGCCCGCGGCGCCATCGAGCGGTGGGTGGGGCCGCTGCACGAGCCCGCCGCCGGCGGCCCGGCGCGCTCCCCGGGCATGCGGTACCGCCACTACGCGCCGGAGCGGCCGCTGGTGCTGCTGGCCCTGTCCACTGACCAAGCGGTGAAGCGCCTGCGCGCGTGGCCGGCGGCGCGGACCGGGCTTTTGGCCGAGCACCGGGTTGTTCAAGAACTGCAGTGGCCGGCGGTGGTGGATTTGGGCGACACGCCCGACTCGGCCGCCGCGGGGCTGTTTGCCGGCTTGGTGCGCCTGGACCGGTGGCCCGGCTTGGATCGGCTGGCCGCGGTATGGAACAATCAGGAGGGCGTCGGGTGGGCCGTGATGAACCGGCTGGAGCGAGCGGCGGCGGAGGTGGTGCGGTCGTGAGTGAGCAGCAAAATCCCCGGGGCGTGCTGTTCGTATGCACGGGCAATACCTGCCGGAGCGCCCTAGCAGAAGCATTTTGGCGGGTGTGCCAGCCCGAGGGCCGGGTGGGGTCTGCGGGCACTCGTGCCTGGGCAGGCACTCCGGCGGCGGCGGAGGCCGTGCTGGTGGCGTCCTCCCGCGGCGGCGACTTGTCGGCGCACCGAGCGCGGCGCCTGGAGGACGTGAAAGAAGCGCCCGCCCATGTATATACCATGACGGCGCACCAGAAGGACGAGGTGCTGGCCGCGCGGCCAGAGTGGCAGGGCCGGGTGGAGCTTCTGTCCGAGGCGGTAGGGGAGTCCGGCGACATTGCTGATCCCGCCGGCGGCCCAGCCGTGGCGTACGAGCAGCTGGGGCAGCAGCTGTGGCCGCTCATCAATCGGCTGGCGGACATCCTGAGCGTGGACGCGCCAGATGATTCGGGCCAGTAGTGTAGAGTGGGATTGGTTGCAGGCAGCAGGTGGGCAAGCGGAGGAGGCGGCAGCATGCGGATAGCAGTCGGCGCGGATCACGCCGGAGTGGATCTCAAAGAAGCCGTCGTGGATTGGCTGGTGGACCAAGGCTATGACGTCCACGATGTCGGCACCTTCGACCACGAGTCCGTGGACTACCCGGATTACGCCTTGAAAGTGGGAGAGGCGGTGGCGCAGGGCGAAGCCACCTATGGCCTGCTGTTTTGCGGGACGGGGCTTGGCATGTGCATCACGGCCAACAAGGTGCCGGGGGTGCGGGCGGTGACCTGCCATGAGCCGCTGTCGGCGCGGCTGGCGCGGGAGCACAACGATGCCAACGTGCTGACGATGGGGGGCCGCCTGGTGGCCACCGACTTGGCGCTGGATGTCCTGGCCCATTTTTTGGGCCAGGAGTTTTCTGGTGGCCGGCACGCGGGGCGCGTGGATAAAATTGTCGAGCTGGAGCGGCGCCGCGGCGCCAGCTGAGCTGCGGGGGACCCGCGGCATCCTGGAGGGATCGTGTGCTGACGGTGCTGGACCATCCGCTGCTGGCGGTGCATTTGACCGCGCTGCGGGATCGGTCGACAGATTCCGCGGCGTTTCGGCGCCACCTAGACGCGGTCGGGCGGCTGATGGCCTATCCGGTGCTGAAAGCGCTGGGGGTGGTGCCCACCACAGTGGCCACACCGCTGGCTGAAGCCCCCGGCTGGGCCCTCGCGGCCGACCCCGTGCTGGTTCCCATTCTGCGGGCCGGCCTCGGCCTGGTGGAAGCGTTTTTGGCGGTGGCGCCCAGCGCGGGGGTCTCACATCTGGGCTTGTATCGGGACGGCGCGCATCGGCCCGTGGTGTACTTCGAAAACTTTCCGCCGGGGTGGGCGGCGCGCCCCATCGTGGTTCTGGACCCCATGCTGGCCACGGGCGGATCGCTGGCGGCCGTCTTGGGCAAGCTGTCTCGGTGCGGGGCTCGAGACGTGGCGGTGGCGGCCGTGCTCGCAGCACCGGAAGGGGTGGCGCGCATCGAGCGCGAGTATCCTGCCGCGCGGCTGTTTGTGGCCGCAGTGGATGGTCACCTCAACGATGATGATTTCATCGTGCCAGGGCTGGGTGACGCGGGGGACCGCCAGTTTGGGACGCCTTAGCGGAGGAGAGCTTGTGCCTGCATTCACTATTGACGTGGGCCCCGCGTCTTGTATAATAAGGCACGGCAACAGCTTGTCGGTCCGTGGGGTCGGCATCCGTCGACCGCATCTGCCCACCGTCGTCCTGACTGAGGACCCGATGGGGTTTTTTGTGTAAACCAGGCTTTGGCGTGCGGGGGTGCGGAATCGATGGGGTGTGGCGATGGCGTTGGGCGGTGGCGGCGACTCGAGCCCTAAGCCGCCGGGAGCCGGGATGCGGCGAGCGGGCCGGGCGGCGGCGGCAGGCACCGAGGTGGTGGTGCTGTTTGCGGCCGGGCTGTTTTTGGGGCGCTACGCAAGCGCTCGGTTGCATGTCGGCCCGTGGCTCACGGCCGTGGGTGTGTTGGTGGGCTTCGGCGCGGGTCTCTGGGCCGCCTACCGGATGCTGGTGGACTCGTGACCCGCTTTCGGTCCGCGCTGGCGCGCATGAAGCGGGTGACGTGGCCGCTGCTGGCGGCCGCCGTGCTGGCGGTCGTGGTGTTGCCGGGCGAGCGGCCCTGGACCTGGGGGTTGGCCCTGGGGCTCTTGGTGGGCCTGATGAACGCGAACTTGCTGGCATCGGCGGTTTCTCGGGTGTGGCGGCTTCCCAGTGGCGTCGGCGCAGCGGCCCTGACGGTGTCGGGGATGATTCGGTTCGCCCTAGTGCTGGCCCTTTTGGCTTGGATTTTGCTGATGGGCCCGCCGGTGGCGCTGGCGCCCCTCTTGGTGGGGCTGTTTCTCCCGGAGATCGTGGTGGCGGCCGGCGTGGTGTGGGGCCACGAACCGTTTGATCTGGAAGGGGATACACGGTGACGTTCAACCTGTCGGGATTCGACCCGACGCTGGCCCTGTACGTGTGGATTTCAGTGACCCTGACGGGGCTCGTGGCGTGGATCATGACCCGAAGCGCCCGGGCGGACAAGCCCGGGGTTGGCCAGAGCCTCATGGAGATGGTGTTTGAGTTCATCAACGGCCTCGCGCGGGGTGCCATGGATGACAATCCGGCGTTCCTGAGTTTCCTGGTGATGCTGTTTTTGTTTTTGCTGGTGGCCAACTTCCAGGGGATGATTCCGGCACTGCACTCACCCACCACCAATTTGAACGTGACGGCGGCACTGGCGATTTTGACGTTCGCCATGATGTGGGTGTTTGGATTCAAAAAGAAGGGCCTCGGCTATTTTCGCCACTGGCTGCACCCGGGAGGAGCTATCGGCGCCGCGATGCTGCCCATCAACATCATCGAGGATTTCTCGAAGCCCCTGACGCTGGCGTTCCGGCTTTTCGGCAACATCCTCGTCGGAGAGATTTTCATGGGCATCATTGCATCGGGGGCCGCCTACTTCCAGGGCGGCTTTGCCCTTGGGTTTGTGTGGTGGGGCTTCACCGCGTTTGTCAACGTGGTGCAAGCTTTTATTTTCATGATTCTAACGCTGTCATATGTGGGACAGGCCCAGGCGTCGGGTCATTGATGTGCGCCGGCGCCCGTGCGGCAAGCTTCACAAGATAATCGGAGGTGCCCGAAGACATGGCATTGGACTTGACCGCGATGCGCGCGGTGGGGGACGCAATTGGCTTTGGCGTAGCGGTGGCCGGCGGGGCCATCGGGGACGGCTTGGTGTTCAGCCGGCTGGTGGAAGGCGTGGCCCGGCAGCCCGAGGCCCAGGGCCGGCTGATGCCGCTCGCGTTCATCGGGGTGGGCATCGTGGAAGCGCTGCCCATCATCAGCCTGGTGTTGTTTCTGATCCACCTGATCGGGTGAGCGCATGCACATCAACATTGCGCTGAATCCGTTGGATATGCTGGACGCGCTGGTCGCGGTCGGCATTCTGTACGTGTTTTTGCAGAAGTATGCGTTCCCGCCCCTCTTAAAGGCGGTCCGGGACCGGCAGACGCGCATCGACGAGGAGCTGGCCGCGGCGGAGCGCCGCCGCCAGGAGGCGGACGAGCTGAAGTCGCAGCTAGAGGCTGAGCTCCGGCACGTCAAGGCGCGCGCCGAAGTGGCCATGAACCACGCGTTGCGGGATGCGGAAGACGAAGCGGCCCAAATCGTGGTGCGGGCCCGCCAGGAGTCGCGGCGCTTGGTGGCCGACGCCGAGGCGGAAATCGCCAGCGAGCGCCAGCATGCGCTGGCGTCCGTCAAGCGCGAGGTGGCGGACTTGGCCCTGGGCATCGCCGCCAAGGTGCTGGGCCAGGAGCGGGCCGACGAGGCCACCCGCCGGCTGGTGCAGGAATTTGTGGATCAGCTGGGTCCGGAAGCCGACGGGGAGCCCACGCCATGAGACCTGAGGCCGTCGCGCGCCGCTATGCGCTGGCGCTGTTGGAGACGGTGCCTGAGGAAGCGGGAGCCGAGGTGGATGGCCGGCTCGCTGAGGCGGCGGACACACTGCTGGCGCCGCCTGTCGGGCCCTGGTTTCTCCATCCCGGTGTGGCGCCGGGCGACAAAGTACAGGCCATGAGCCGGGTGTTTCAGGACGACCCGCCGGTCGCTCACCTGGTGGGGGTGCTGATTCGGCATCGGCGGGAGCGCCTGGTGGGCTTGGTGGCGCGGCAGTTTCACGCCGCGCGGCTGGAGCGCGACGGCCGCATGGCGGCCGAGGTGCGCACGGCCGCCGGGCTGGACTCAACGTGGCAGCGGCGCGTGGCGGACGGCTTGTCCCGCTACGCGGGGCGGACCGTGGAGGCGGCGTTTCAAGTCGCCCCGGAGCTTTTGGGTGGCATCGAGGTGCGAATGGGCGATTGGCTGTGGGATGGGACCATCACGGGGCGCCTTCAGCGCTTGGCGCGCGAACTCAAAGATGAGGTGAAGCCGGGTGAATCTTAAGCCGGAAGAGATTACCGAGATCCTGAAGCAGCAAATCGCCCAATTTGATGAGCACGTGGCGCTGGAGGAAGTCGGCACCGTGCTGTCTGTGGGCGATGGCATTGCGCGGGTCTACGGGCTTCAAGACGCCATGGCGGGCGAGATGCTGGCATTTGAAAGCGGCATGGCCGGCATGGTGCTGAACCTGGAAGAGGACAACGTGGGCGCCGTGCTGATGGGCGACGAAACCGAGATTAAAGAGGGGCAGCGGGTGCGGCGCACTGGCCACGTGGTAGACGTGCCAGTTGGCGATGCCTTGATTGGCCGCGTCTTGAATGCGCTGGGCGAGCCCATCGATGGCCAGGGCCCGCTCGGGGCGACCGAGCGGTGGCCGGTCGAGCGCATGGCGCCGGGAATCGTGGCGCGGCAGCCGGTCAACACCCCCCTGCAGACGGGCTTGAAAGCTGTGGACTCTATGGTGCCCATTGGCCGGGGGCAGCGTGAGCTCATCATCGGCGACCGCTCCACCGGCAAGACAGCCCTGGCTGTGGACGCGATCCTGAACCAGAAGGGCCAAGATGTCATCTGCGTCTATGTCGCCATCGGCCAAAAGCAGTCGACGGTGGCCCGTGTGGCGCGCACGCTGCAGGACGGGGGTGCGATGGACTACTCCATTGTGGTGTCTTCGTCGGCGTCGGAGCCTGCGCCGCTGCAGTTCCTAGCGCCCTATGCGGGCTGCAGCATGGCGGAGTACTTTCGGGATCAGGGGCGCGACGTACTCATTGTGTATGACGATTTGTCCAAGCACGCCGTGGCGTATCGCGCGATGAGCCTCTTGCTCCGCCGGCCGCCGGGGCGCGAGGCCTACCCTGGCGACGTGTTTTATCTGCACTCCCGACTTTTGGAGCGGGCCGCCCGGCTGAGCGATGCCCAAGGGGGCGGCAGCCTCACGGCGCTGCCCATCATTGAGACCCAGGCCGGCGACATCGCCGCTTATATTCCCACCAATGTGATTTCCATCACGGACGGCCAAATCTTCCTGGAGTCCGACCTGTTTTTCTCGGGGCAGCGTCCGGCCATCAACGTCGGCAGTTCGGTGTCCCGCGTGGGCGGCAGTGCCCAGGTGAAAGCCATGCGCCAGGTGGCCGGGCGGCTTCGGCTGGATTTGGCCCAGTATCGCGAGTTGCAGGCGTTCAGCCAGTTTGGGTCGGACCTGGACAAAGCGACCCTGGCGCGCCTCACCCGCGGCGCGCGGGTCGTCGAGGTGCTGAAGCAGTCGCAGTATCATCCGCTGGCCGTGGCGGAGCAGGTGGTGGTGATTTACGCAGCCACCAACGGCTTCTTGGATGAGCTGCCGGTGGAGGCCGTGGGGGAGTTTGAGCGCGGCTTCCTGCGGCAGCTGCACGAAGAGCACCCGGAGATATTGGACAGCATCCGCGACGCGAAGCAAATCACGGATGAGACTGAGAAGCGGCTGAAGCGGGCCATTGAAGAGTTTGCGGCCACGCTGCTGACGGTGTCCTGACATGGCCGGGGGAGGATTGCAGGATCTAAAGCGCCGCATCAAGAGCGTGGAAAATACGCGGCAAATCACCCGTGCCATGAAGCTGGTGGCGGGCGCCAAGCTGCGGCGTGCCCAGGAGCGCGCGGAGCGCTCGCGGAGCTACTTCGACACCATCCGCGAGGTGATGCAGCGCGCCGCCGCCTCAGCAGGCACTGCCGCCAAGGAGCGCCTGTTTGCCGAGCGGCCGGTGAAAGCGACCGGCTACGTGGTGGTGACCTCGGACCGGGGGCTGGCGGGCCCCTTCAACGCCAACGTGCTGCGCTATGCGGCCAGCCGCATGCGGGCGGGCGAAGGCCAGCCGGCGGTGTTTGCGGTGGGCCGCAAAGGCCGAGACAGCTACCGGCGGCGCGGGGTGGCGATTCAAGACGAGTTTGCGGGGCTCGGGGACGAAGTGCACTACAGCCAGGCCAAGGCGATCGCCGATGCCATCATGGGGCGGTATCAAGTCGGAGACGTGGACCGCGTGGAGCTGGTGTACACCCACTTCATCAACGCCATGACTCAGCGGCCGGCGCATGTCCAGCTGCTGCCGGTGAAGCCGCCGGAGAGCCCCGAGGCCGGCGGTGAGGCCGCCTACGTGTTTGAGCCGGACGCTGAAAGCGTGCTGGCGGACTTGGTGCCGCGCTATATCGAGGTGCAGGTGTACGGGGCGCTCCTAGAGTCCAAAGCCAGCGAGCACGGGGCCCGCATGACCGCCATGGACGCGGCCAGCAAAAACAGCGACGAGCTGCTGCGGCAGATGACGCTGTCGCGGAACCGGCTGCGCCAGGCCGCGATCACCCGCGAGATTGCGGAGTTGGTGGGAGGCGCAGCGGCCCTGCAGTAAGGTAGCGCTCGGCCGCCGCTCCATTCGATTCATTTGAGGGGCGCGCGCGGTGACCGCGATGAGCGAGACGTGCGAGATGAGCGAGATGAGGAGGATCGACATGAGCGAGGCGGACGGCCACGTCATTCAGGTGTTGGGACCCGTGGTAGAGGTGGAGTTTCCGCCCGAGCAGCTGCCGGCAATCTTCAATCGCCTCACCGTCGAGGCGCCGGCCGGCCGAGCTCCGAAGGATGCGGAGAAGCGCCAGGAGCGGGACCAAGGCGGCGGCTCCGAGGACCAGGCTGGCGAAGGCCCCGGCATCCGGCTGGACCTCGAGGTGATGCACCACCTGGGCGACAATCGGGTGGCGTGCATCGCCATGGCCTCGACCGATGGCCTGGTGCGCGGCATGCGAGTGGTGGACCGCGGCGGGCCCATCCGGGTGCCCGTGGGAGATGCCACGCTGGGGCGGATGTTCAACGTGGTGGGCGACCCGATTGATGGCAAGGGCGCGGTCGAGGCTGCCGAAACGCTGCCCATCCACCGCACTGCGCCGGCCTACACCGAGCAGGCCGTGGCCACGGAAATCCTGGAGACGGGCTTGAAAGTGGTGGACTTGCTGGCGCCATACGCCAAAGGCGGCAAGGTGGGCTTGTTTGGAGGCGCCGGCGTGGGCAAAACCGTGCTCATCATGGAGCTCATCCACAACATTGCGCGCGAGCACGGCGGCTATTCGGTGTTTGCCGGGGTGGGAGAGCGCACGCGCGAGGGCAATGACCTCTACTTGGAGATGAGCGAGTCGGGCGTCATTGAGAAGACGGCCCTGGTTTACGGCCAGATGAACGAGCCGCCGGGGGTGCGGATGCGCGTGGGGCTGTCGGGCCTCACGATGGCGGAGTACTTCCGAGACCAGGAGGGCCGGGACGTCCTGCTGTTTATCGACAACATCTTCCGGTTTGTGCAGGCGGGCTCGGAGGTGTCAGCGCTGTTGGGGCGCATGCCGTCGGCCGTGGGCTACCAGCCCGTGCTGGCCACGGATGTAGGTGAGCTGCAGGAGCGCATCACGTCGACCAAGAAAGGTTCCATCACGTCGGTGCAGGCGATTTACGTGCCTGCTGATGACTACACCGACCCGGCGCCGGCGACGACGTTCGCACACTTGGATGCCACCACCAACTTGGAGCGTCGCATTTCCGACAAGGGCATTTTCCCCGCCGTCGACCCCTTGGCCTCGACGTCCCGCATCTTGGACCCGATCGCGGTGGGCGAAGAGCACTATCGGGTGGCCCGGGGCGTGCAGCAGGTGCTGCAGCGCTACAAGGACCTGCAGGACATCATCGCCATTTTGGGGATGGATGAGCTGTCCGACGACGACAAGCTAACGGTCACACGCGCGCGGAAGATCGAGCGCTTCCTGTCGCAGCCCATGTTTGTGGCCGAGGTGTTCACGGGGCAGAAGGGCCGCTACGTGCCGGTCAAAGAAACGGTGCGCGGATTCGCCGAAATTCTCGAAGGCAAGCACGACGACTTGCCGGAGATGGCGTTTTACATGGTAGGCACCATCGATGAGGCGCTGGAGAAGGCGGAGCAGCTGTAGCGAGGGCTCGCGAGACACGAGGCAGGGGGCAGGCGATGGCGACGTACGAGTTGAGCGTGGTCACCCCAGAGCGCACCGTTTACGAAGGCGCGGTGGCGGAGCTGCTGCTGCGCGCCAGCGAAGGGGACATGGGCGTGCTGGCGCACCACATCCCGCTCATCACGGCGGTGAAGCCGTGCGTGGTTCAGGTGCTGGATGACCAGGGCACGTGGCACCGGTACGCCGTGGGCGGCGGATTTCTGGAAGTTGGGCGCGAGGCCACCGTGCTGCTGGCCGACACGGCCGAGGCGCCCGAGGAGCTGGACCGCCAGCGCGCGGCGGCTGCCCGGACTCGGGCGCAAGAGCGGCTGGAGCGGGGCGGCAGCGCCGTCGATGAGCTCAGGGCGCGGCAGGCCTTGGAGCGCGCCGAGGCGCGGCTGCAGGCGCTGGACGACAGCGGCATGGGGAGTGGGCCCGCCTGACGCGGACTCACCAGCGCGCGGCGGCCTGCCAGATGGCGGCTGCGCGCTGGGCCCACGAGCGGCGCTCTGCCACCGCGATGCGCAGTTGCGCGCGCTCGGCGCTGGCTCCTGTGCGCCGCTCCGCCAGCGCTTGGCCACACGCGTCCGCAAAGCCGCTTCCTGATTCGCCCCAGTACACCACGCCGGCGGGCAGGCCGGCGACACCGGGCAGCGGTGTGGCGGCGACGGGCCGGCCGGTCGCCAGGTAGTCATAAAGCTTCAGGGGATCGCTGGCGGCCGCGGCCGGATGGGTGGTGCGCGGCAGCAGGAGCACTTCGGCACTGCCAAGAATGGCGGGCAGGTCGGCGTACGGGACCTGCGTTTGCCAAGTGACGTTGGGGAACGTGCGGAGGCGGCCCAGGTCCGAGGCGAGGGCGGGCGGGCAGGGGCCCACCAGCAGCAAGCGCTCAGTGGGGAAGCGCCGCGCTACTGCCTCGAGGCTCTCGAAGTCGACCCAGTTGGCGAAGTTGCCGACGAACGCAAACGCGTGGGCGAACGGTCCCTGGGCGGCTCGTGCCGCCGCAAAGTGGCTGGCATCCACCGCCGCTCCCAAAATCAGATGGGCGGCCGGGGGCGCCATGGCCGCGGCGACGGGGGCGTTCAGCGCCACCCGCACCGAGGCGGCGTCCCACAGCTGGCGATGCGCCGCCGGCAGCGGGGAGTCGGGCGCCACCACATGCTCATATACATCGTAAATCAGCCGATCGGGGGCAAGCGTGGCCAGAAGTTCGCCCCCCAGTTCGGCGGCATAGGAGTTGACGTACAGCACCAGCGGGCGGTCGCCGAGCAGGCGATGGACCTGCCACCCCGCGATCGCCGACGCCGCCGGGGCGCCGGCGATTTGGGACAGCTGCCAAAACGCCGGGTCCAAGCGGCCAGCGAGGTCCACCCGCAGGCGAGTGGCCAGGGTAGAGCGGCGAACGGGCGCCATGAACACCACATCGGCCGCGGGAAGAAAGTGCGGGGCCATGTGGCGCACGGGGTCGGCCAGCGGCTGGTCCCAGGCAAAGACCCCGACGGCGAGCAGCAGCGGCCGCACGGGCGTCATGCGCTCACGTCCCGCATCCCGCGGGGCTCTGGCCAGGTTAAGAGCCCAAGCGCGCGCGCGCAGGCGAGGGGAGTGTCGGCCGAAAGCCACTTGGCCAACCCGGATTCGCCCAGGCCCGGCCCGATCCAGGGAAGCCGCCGCGCCTCCGAGAGCGAGTGCCACGGACCCAGTCCGGCCGGTCGGGCTGCCGGCGGCACCACGACCGCTGACGCCGCGCGGGCGGCGGCCAGGGCGTCGGCGGCCAGCGGCCAGGGCACCAGGGTGGCCGTGCTGGGCCACGCACGAGCCGCATCGGCGGGCATCAGCACCTGCGGCACCACCCAGCGCCAAGCCGGAGCGCGCGCCGCGACCTGCTGAAGCCACTGGCCGTGCTCTGGCCGTGCGCCGGCGACGATCGCGAGCGGATATTCGAGCGCGGCGGGCCATGGTGCTGGGATCGTGTCTCGGCCCACGTCGGGGGTGTCCGCGGCCCAATCCACGATGTGGGCGGGCGGGGGCCCCAGCCACTGCGCATCGGCAAAGCCTCGGACCACCTCGAGGGGACTCGAGGCCACCCAGGCTAGCCACTGCTCCATGAGGCCCGGGGCAGCGTGAGGCGGACCCGAGGGATCGGCTAGCTGGAGGTAGTCCAGCCGCTGCAGGACGTAAACGCCGCGCACGAAGTGCCCCGTCAGGTTGATCCACTGCTGCACCATGGTGTCGACATCGGCCCACGGCAGGGAGCCGCCGCCCATGCCGCTGCTCGGGTGCGCGCGGGGCATCCCCAGCTGGGGGCCGAGGTACACCACCAAGTCGCGGCGGGCGCGATCCATCGCCCACCGCTGCAGGACAGGCTGCTGGAACCCGCCCCAGGGCTCCGGGGCCAGAATCACCCGGGTCAAGCGCGGCGGCCTGTGGGGCCCGCGGCGGTCCGCCGCAGCGGGCGGCGGCATTTCCGTGCCAAGTTCCATGTGCCGCATTATACCGGGACCCGCCGCTCGGATCTCCCGGGTGCCCGACGCGAGCCCCGGGGGCTGCACAGAAGGGGGTGCGCTGTGCGGCCGTCGGACGCTTGGGCCGGCCCGTTGGCGGGTTCGTCGAGGGAGGGTTTGGCGGCCAGCCGGTTGACACACGCGAGCCGCGCCGACTCGCCGCCAGGGGCGCACCCGCGCCACTTCGATCCCGCCCCCCAGACCGCGCCGGCCATCGAACACCTCGGCGGCGCTCGGCCCGCAGGTTTTGACAGCCCGTCATCCCTGCCGCCCCAGGCCGGCCTTTCTATTGAAGCAGCTTGGCGTGCCATGGCGATGCGGATGCGTCGTTCAGATGCGCCCAGGCGCCAGCGTGGAGGCGCAGGCCGCCTGGTTCGAGCGGATGCCAGCGTGGCGGCGAGGGCGGGGCGGTTTTAAGGTCCGCTCGCTCACCCCTGATCCGCGTCCGACGAAATCCCGGCCGCGAGCAGGATTGCCGCCCTTCAGTCGCGAAGCGCTGGAGTAGCCTGGACCGGTGCTCCATGGCCGGCGGGCTTCTGCGATCGAACATAAAGCGATAGGAGGGATGCAGCGTGGGCAACCGGATCGAAACGGTGCAGGAGGCCGTGGGGTCGCTGGAATGGCGCCTCATTGGGCCATTTCGTGGGGGCCGTGCCACGGCGGTGGCGGGGCATCCTCACGATCCGCTGTGCTTCTACTTTGGGGCATGCGCCGGAGGCGTCTTCAAGACAGTGGATGGCGGCTTGCACTGGAAAAACGTCTCCGACGGGTTTTTCCGCAGCGCCTCGGTGGGGGCGCTGGCACTGGCGCCCAGCCAGCCCCAGGTGATTTACGCGGGGATGGGGGAGGCGTGCATTCGCGAAAACGTGCTGCATGGAGACGGCGTGTACCGGTCGGACGACGGCGGCGGCACGTGGCGCCACCTGGGCTTAAGCGACACGCGGCACATCTCCCGAATCCGAGTGCATCCCACCGACCCGAACCTGGTGTACGTGGGCGCGTTCGGCCATGCCTTCGGGCCCAATCCGGAGCGAGGCGTCTACCGGTCGCGCGACGGCGGCGGCCACTTCGAGCGTGTGCTGTTTGTGGATGAGCGCAGTGGCGTCATTGACCTCACCATGGATCCCAACTCGCCCGCGGTCCTGTACGCGGCTACCTATGAAGCCCACCGCACGCCCTACAGCCTCGAGGCCGGCGGGCCTGGCAGCCGGCTGTATCGCACCAGGGATGGCGGCGACACCTGGGAGGAGCTGACCGGGCGGCCCGGAATCCCAGCGGGTGTGAAGGGGCGGCTGGCCGTGGCGGCAGCCCCTCGGGACGGCCGTGTGTATTTGTCGCTGGAGATGGCAGGCAGCGATGGGGGCCTGTATCGCTCAGAGGATGGCGGCGAGCACTGGCAGCAGCTGACCGACAATCCCGAGCTCCGCCAGCGGCCGTGGTACTTCAGCCACATTTTTGCGGACCCGGTGGACGCCGACCGCCTGTACGTGCTGAACTTCGAAAGCTGGAAGTCCCACGACGGCGGCAAAACTTACGAAAAGATGTCGGCCGGCCATGTGGATCACCATGACCTGTGGATTGACCCAAAAAACCCGCGCCGGATCATCAACGGGCACGATGGCGGCGCGGCCGTGAGCTATGACGGCGGACAGTCGTGGTCGACGCTGTTAAATCAGCCCACGGCGCAGTTTTACCATGTCACGACCGACACCCGGACCCCATTTCGCGTCTATGGCGCCCAGCAGGACAACTCCACCCTGTCGGTGCCGAGCCGTACCGACAGCGCTGCCATTACCGCCTCGACGTGGCACGCGGTGGGCGGCGGCGAGAGCGGCTACATTGCGGTGGCGCCTGACGATCCGGACATCGTGTATGCGGGCAGCTACAATCTTTTGACTCGCTACCACCACCGGAGCCGCGACGTCAAAAACATCACCGCCTGGCCGGCGGACGTATCAGGCGCGGGCGCCAAGGACGCGCGCTACCGCTTTCAGTGGACCTCGCCTATGTTTCTGTCGCCCCACGACCCCCACACGCTGTACCACGCCGCCAACGTGGTGTTTCGGTCGACGGATCAGGGGCACAGCTGGACGGTTATCAGTCCTGACCTGACGCGCAACGATCCGTCCAAGCAGGAGTCATCGGGAGGGCCGGTGACCAAAGACAACACCAGCGCGGAATTTTACTGCACCATTTTCGCGCTGGCGGAGTCGCCGGCGGCCCAGGGCGTGCTGTGGGCCGGGTCCGACGACGGCCTGATCCATGTGTCGAAAAATGGGGGTGCCGACTGGGCCAATGTCACGCCGCCCGCGATGCCCGAGTGGGCGCTGGTGGCGACCATTGAGCCCTCGCACACCAAGGCCGGCACCGCCTACGTGGCGGCCACCTGCTACAAGAGCGATCAGCTGGCGCCGCTGCTGTACCGCACTCGGGATTACGGCGCCTCGTGGGAGGCCATTGCCGCCGGGATTCCGGAGGACGAGCCCACGCGGGTGGTGCGCGAGGACCCTGTGCGGCCGGGCCTCCTGTGGGCCGGCACGCTGCGGGGGGTGTACCTCTCCCACGATGGGGGCTCTCACTGGGCGCCCCTCACGTTAAATCTTCCGGTCGTCCCCGTGTGGGACATCGCGTTCCGCGATGCCTCCGTCGTTTTGGGCACACACGGCCGCGGCTTCTATGTGATGGATGATGCTACTCCGCTGCGATCCCTCTGGGATATAGACGAGGCGGCGCCGATGCGGCTGTATCCGGGCGCGCCCACCATTCGGCCGCGCGGCGGGCGAGAGGGGAGTCGGCGCGATGGCGCGTCGGGCGTAGCCATGGTGGAGAACGACATGGCCGCCTGGGAGCGCGTTTGGGACCGCGAGGGCGAGCCAGACATCGCGTGGCTGGATGCGGGGGCCAATCCCCCCGGAGGCGTCGCTCTGCACTACTGGCTCGCGCCCGAGGCGGTGGCCACGGCGGAGGCCCCGCTCACTCTGTCGATCACCGACGCCGCGGGGCGGGTGCTCCACACCCTGTCGTCCCATCCCGCCGCCCCGGCACCCGGCGCTAAGCCGGCGCCGAAGCTGCCCGCGGGTCCCGGCGCCCACCGGGTGGTGTGGAACGGGCGCTATCCCGACGCCTTGGCCATGCCGGGCGCGGTGTACCGCGGCGGCGGCATCCGCGGCCCGCTGGCCCCTCCTGGCCAGTACCGCGTGGAGATGGCGCTGGGCGCCCATCGCGCAGAGCGCCGGGTGGAGCTACGGCGCGATCCCCGGCTGGAGGTCACGGACGAGGATCTCCACGCGCAGTTCGAGCTACTGCTGGCCATTCGCGATCAGGTGACCTGCGTGCATGAGACAGCGTTCCGCGTTCGGCGGACCCGGGATGCGATCCGATTCTATCAAGAGCTGGCGGGCGAGCCGGTGCCGCCGGCCCTGACGGCTGCGGCGGCGGCGCTGTGGGCGCGGCTGGACGCACTGGAGGGCGAGCTGCATCAAACGAAAGCCCTGTCGCCGAAAGACCTGCTGAACGTGCCTGGCAAATTGGCGCAGCGGCTCGCCTCCCTGGCCGGCGCCGTGGGGATGGGGCAGAGCCGGCCGACGACGCAGATGCTGGCGGTGCACGCTGTGCTGACCGAACGCCTCGCCGCCCTGCTGGCCGAGGCCGACAGGGTCTGGGCCGAGGAAGCGGAGCAGTTCCGCCAAGCCGTGATGGCCCTGTCCTTGCCGGTGCTTCCCTCGCGCTGACCGGGAACGCTGGCCGAAAGACTCGGCAGGCGCAGGCCGCCGAGTCTTTCGGCTTGTGTGCCGGCCCCTGTGTTTCCTGAGGAACACAATGGAATCTGACGGTGGGTGAACGAGATCGCCCGCAGGAAAAAATCGATATGGATTCAGAGGATGAATATGGCTCTTCATGGACATACTGGCCGCCGAGGTGATGTTCATGGATCCAAACACCCCGCTTGACCCCCGACAGTCGCCGGCAGGGCGGCCCGGACGGGTGTCGCGGAAGGTGCGCCAAGTTGGCATTTGGTTCACGGGGGCGTCGCGGAGTACTCTGATGGGCATTCTCGCCGGGGTGGTGGTGGTGGGGGGCGCGGCTTATGCGGCAGCCAATTTGGGCGGGTTTCACACCGTCCGGACGACGGTGCCGGGCACCGCCGTGCGCCAGCATCCGTCGAGGACCTCACGCCGCGCGTCGGTGGGCACGGCGCCACCCGTGGGATACACCCATGGCACGGCGGCCGGGCTGCGAATGCCGGTAGCAGGCGCCGTGGCGGCCCCCTTCGGATGGGTCTACAGCATGCGGCTGGCGGAGTGGTACTACAACCCGGGGGTGACGCTGAAGGCATCGGCCGGCGAAGTGGTTCACGCCGGCTGGGGCGGGCGAGTGGCGGCCGTGGGGCAGGAGCCGCTGATGGGGCTCACGGTGGAGGTGAATGACGGCAACGGGTTCACCACTCGGTATGGAAATCTCCGGAAGGTCCGAGTGAAAGTGGGTGAGGCGCTGCGCCAGGGCGACGTGATTGGAACGGTGGCGGCGCCCAGCCTGTACACGCGCGTGGCCGGTGCCCACCTGGACTTCCAAGTGTTTCAGAAGAGCAAAGCGGTCAACCCCGCCGGTTTTGTAAAGGCGTCCTCCTAAACCATCGGGCCACCGGTGGGGCGGACGGCCGCCGACGGCGCATGCCAGGGCTTCACGCCCTGGCATGCTTTGATTTTGCGGCTCATACATTCAACCAATCCGCGGGGGGAGAAAGGGGCCGCAAGGGTGAAGGACCACATCTGGCAGCGCGTGGTGGACGTGGGCAACTACATCCTGCGTAGTCGCGCCACCGTCCGAGACACCGCCCGGGTGTTTGGGGTTTCCAAAAGCACCGTGCACAAGGACGTGACGGAACGACTGCCCAAGGTGAATGCGCAGCTGGCGGATCAGGTGAAGAAGGTGCTGGAAGTCAACAAAGCGGAAAGGCATCTGCGCGGGGGAGAGGCCACCCGCCAAAAGTTTCGACACCAGCCATCCGCCTGAGCTCCCCGCGCGCGCCCCCGCCTGGCCGGGCGGGGGCGGCACGGCCGCGTCAGGCGACCGGCGCCCCGATGAGCGTGACGGAAGCCGTGTCTCGCGCTTTGGCCGGCGTCACCCAGGTGACCGTGATGCGCGTGCCGGGGGCCCGCGCCTTGATCAAGCGGTTCAAGCTTTGTATATTGGCCACTTTCACCCCATCCACGGCCACCACCACGTCCAGGGAAGACAAGCTGGTGCCGGCCGCTGGGGTGTGGGGCAGCACCGCGATGACTACCGCACCCGCTGTGGTGCCCAGCTGGCGGCGCTCCGCCGGCCTGAGACTCCCCGGATTCACCATTTCCACGCCAAAAAAGCCCTGCGGCCGAAGCAGGACGGCAGCGCTGCCCTGGCCCGCCCGCACGGCGCGGACAACCTGCAGCGCCTGGTTGATGGGGATCGCAAATCCCGTGTGCATGGGAGGCGCGCGGCTCCCGATCATCGGTTCGGTGGCGGCGCCGTGCGAGGTTTGCCCGGCGGTGTCCATGCCGACGACCCGCCCCGCTCGATTCAGGAGGGGCCCGCCCGAGTCTCCGGGCTCCAGCGCCGCGCTCATTTCCAGCATATTGCTGAGGTGCTCCGTCGGCACCGTGTACCCGGTCGCGGTGATGGATTGGCCCTCCGCCGTGATGATGCCAGAGGTCACCGCCGGCGTGCCGCCCCGTCCCAGCGCGTTGCCAATCGCCACCACGCCGCTGCCCACCCGGGCCGCGTCGGAGTTGCCCAGCGGAATCGTGGGGAGGCCCTCTGCCCCAATCAGCTGGAGGACCGCCACGTCCGCCGAGGGGTCCACCCCCAGCACGCGCGCCCGATACGTGCCCCGATGCGCCACGACCACGCGAATCGTGCCGGCGCCGGCCACCACGTGGTTGTTGGTAAGCACTTGGCCGCTGGGGGTGAGGATCATGCCGGTGCCCGCCACTTGGCCGCGGCCGTAGGCCAGCGTGACGTTGATGTCGACAATGGAGCCGTCGACCCGCGCGGCGATGGCGGCACCGGGCACCGGCTTCGCCGGCGCTGCCGCCAGGGGGCGGCGCAGGAGGTGGCTCAGTGTGAGCGGCGGCGTGCTCGCGGCAAAACTGCGCAGGGTGCCCGCGATGGCTAGGGCGGCCGCCGCCACCGCCAGACCGGCCACCAGCGCGCGCGCGGGCGTAGCCGCCCGCCCCGGGCGCCTCCGGTCAGGCTCCGGGATCGGATCGGTGCCGCCGTGGCCGTTGTACTGCATGCTTGCCTCCCCCCTTGTGCTCCGGCAGCGAGCGGCCGGGCTTGTCCCCACGATGCCGCACCCCCGGGTCTCTATGATGCCAGACTGCCCGAGGGATTTGCGGTGGGCACGGGCAATATGGCCTAAACGGGCTGCCGTGATGACGTCCTGCCGTCACGCCATGGGGGAAGAGGTGAGGTGGACCGTGGCCGATTCCCGCTGGCCCGCAGGCGTCACCCACGTGACGGTCAAAGCCGAGCCCGGAGGGTGTGCGGCGATGGCGGCGCCCAGCTGGCGGATGTTGGCCACGGAGTGTCCATCGACTGCGACTAGGACGTCATAGACACGGAGTGGCACCAGCGCCGCCGGCGTATGGGGGACGACCGCCAGCACGGCGGCACCGACCTCCGTGCCGAGGTGGTGCTGCTGACGGGACGGCAGTGCCTGGGGGTTGGCCACTTCGACCCCCAGAAATCCATGGCGGGCCATAACTATGGTAGCGCTGGCGCGGCCCTGGACAATCGCCCGGGCGATGGCCAGCGCCCGCCCGATGGGAATCGCAAATCCGACGTGGGCTGGGACCAGCTGAGAGGCGCCCGTCTGCGCGGCGGTGTCCATCCCGACGACGGCGCCCCAGCGGGTGACCAAGGGCCCTCCCGAATCCCCGGGCTGGAGCACGGCGCTGGTTTGCAGCATGGCGGACAGGTGCTCCACCCCGCCGACATCGTTGGAGGCCGTAACCGACCGCCCCTCCGCGGTGATGGCGCCGGTCGTAAGCGAGGGCGGCCCTCCCAGTCCCAGGGCATTGCCGATGGCCACCACGGCGGTCCCCAGCGCAGCGCCGGACGGGTTGCCAAAGGGCATGGCGCGAAGCGCCGGGGCATCAACCACTTGGATCACGGCGACATCGCCCGCCGGATCCACGCCGACGACCCGGGCCCGATAGGTGCCCCGGTGCGGCACTGCGACGGTGATGGCGGCCGCGTCTTCGACCACATGGTTGTTGGTGAGCACCAAGCCGCTGGAGGTGAGGACCATGCCGGTGCCTTCGGCCTCGCCGTCGCCGCTGGCCAGAATTACGTTGATGTCCACCACGGCCGGCTCAATGCGGGCGGCAATGGCGGCCGTGGCCAGCCAGGCGCCGTGGGAGGCGGCCAGGGGCCGCGCGGCCGCTGGCCGCGCCAACAGCGGCGGCGCGGCCGCCAGCAGCCCGGCGCTCACAGCCAGGCCAGCCAGCGCAGCAAGCGTGCGGCGCGAGTGGCGGCGCCGGACTGCCGGTGCTCCCCTCGATGCCTCCGCCGCTGTTTGGCTGTCCATGTGCACCGCCGCTCCTTTCACCGGGGCCTAGCTCTCTCGCCGCAGCCCCCAAAATCCATCATGCCAGACTGTGGCCGTGGGTGCCGCGCCATGGGAGCCAGCCCAAGACAGCCGATCCGGGCTCTGCCGGGACCAAAGTGCCACAGCGGCGCTGGTGGCGCCCGTGGGCCGCTGCAGGCGCCGTGCCCCTGTTGGCCCGCAGTGTGTGGACCACTCCGCGCCGATTCCGGGTCCGGACCCTCGATCGTGCGAGCCTATCGGGTCACGTCGGAGACGCTAATGGCCCGGCGGCAGGGACAGAGGGCGCTGCTTCCGGGGGCCTCAGGGCTCACGACATTCGCGCCGCCATGCCATGGTGCGCTTGTGTGCATCGCCCGATGATAACCATAACGTTGCCGGTGCAGAGACGAAGGGAGGTGTCGAGGGATGTCGCCCAGCTCAGGAAACTTCATTGTCGAGGGCCTGTTTCTCCTGACGTTTGTCGTCGGACTCCTCTGGCCCGCAATGCATCGGCGCTAGCGGACCCGCCAACGCTTAGCCGTGGCGCTTTCGCCGAAAGGTGGTGATGTGATGGCAAACTGGACCGTGGCCACCAAGCGCATGGCCGCCACCGTCCTCTCCGCGGACACCTGGCTGCCCACGGAGCTGCCGGAGTATGCGCAGGGGTTCATGTACATGCTGGGCTCCCTGACCGCGTCGAGTTTCGTGGTGCTGATTTTATCGGGGGTCCTGCTGGCGATGAACGGCCCTGCAAGCTGGTCCTACAACGGGGCCATGCACTTTGTGGCGGCCACCCACTTCTGGGCCGTGCAGGCGTTCTTCTTCTTTATGATGCTGCATCTGTGGCGCGTGTTTTTCACCGGCGCCTGGCGTGGAGGGCGGGGGCTCACATGGCTCCTCGGCGCCGTGGCGTTCCTGGTCGCGATACCGACGGCCTTTACCGGCTTCCTCATCAATGGCGATCTGTACTCGCAGTGGAATGCCGTCCAGGCGAAAGACGGTCTGAACGCTTTGGGCTTGGGCTGGGTGAACCTGACCAATGCCGGCCAGATGTATGGCATGCACGTCGTGGTGCTGCCGCTGACGCTCGCTGCCATCGTAGGGCTTCACATTACGCTGGTGCGCCTGAAGAGCGTCGTGCCCCCGTATCCGGAGCCCGCACCGGCGGTATCGCTCCAAGAAAGGCGTGGTGACGCATGAACGGAGCTCATCCAGATGTCGCGCAGGACTACCAGCAGGTGCCGGAGGACTTCCTAAAGCACCTGCTGGGCACGCTGGTCATTGTCATCGGGCTGGTCGTTGCGGCCTCGCTCTTGTTTAGCTATCCCGAAAAGCAGCCGCTCACCGTCAAGGCGTACGCGACCCAGCATCCCATCGCCTTTGAGCAGGTGCTGCTGCGGGCCCTCGACGGCCAAGGGCAGATTGCCAACTACGGCCCGCCGTACAACCATGGCACGGGCAGTGTGCAAAGCTTCGTGCAGGCCCGCGTCGGCGTGCTCCATCCCGTGAATGCCGCCACCGACTTTGTCCTGAAGCCGCTCCGCATGGCGGCGTCCATCAACCCGGCCATTGCGCCTGCTTTGAACCGCTTTGTCGGCGCGTCGGCCACGCAGCAGGCGGCCTGGGAGGCGCAAGCCGCCTCCGCGCTCGGCCATGCTACGCTCCGCGGCGGCTCGGTGATTTGGCCGGCCAGTGCGGCGGGACCGCTGCCGCAGTTGCTCAACGCCGGGCTGTCCCTCGGCCGCAGCGGCCTAATGTCGGGAGCGCTCACGCGCAACCCGGCTGTGTTCACGCGCTTCGACAGCCAAAACACCCTGCTGTTCCTGCAGGGAACGCCTCTGCAAACCAACCCCGCCACCCAAACCCTGGCTGGGCCGAACTGGGGCATCATCCATCCAGCCGTCAATGGCTATCCGGCGGCCTGGTGGATGACCGTCCCCACGTGGATCTATCAGTGGCCGGCCGTCGCGAACTCTGCGGCTCCCGACGCTTTGGCTCTGATGATCGGGTTTCTGTTTTGGCTGGCCCTGGCATTGACGCCGTGGATCCCTGGCTGGAATCGCGTGCCGCGGGTCGTGGGCATTCATCGGCTTATCTGGCGGGAGTATTACCACAGGCGGGGCCAGGTGGGCAGCCGACACCACGAGCGATCCCCGGTGTCCGTGCGTGAGTAGGCTGCCGGTGGGCGCCATGGTGCGCATGGTGCTGGGATCGGTGTTGGGCGTCGTGGGGTTCGGCACCCTGAGCTACGGGTTCGTTGATCTCCACCCGCCGACGATGCTGCTGGGTGTGACGGAAATCGGTATCGGCAGCTTGCTCGCACTGGGGGTGCTGGCCCCCTTGAGGAAGCAGCGGAGGCGCTCGCGCGGCTCGTAGCCAGTCGCGGCTAGTCACACGCGGATGGCCCGAAGGCGGCTTTTCACCGCCCCGGGCCATCCGCCATCGGTGGGCCTTGGCCGCCCAAGGCCCGCGGAGCTACTGCACCGGGGCGGCAATCAGGGTCGCCGACCCCGTTTGATGCGTGCCGCTGGGCGTAACCCAGGTAAACGAAATGTGGGTGCCGGGCCGATGCGCTTCGATGGCCTTGCCCAGCTGTGCGATGTTGCTGACGGTGGTGCCGTTCACCCCGACGATGACATCCCCCGCCTGCAGCCCGCTTTGGGCCGCGGGGGTGCCCGGCAAAATTTTGACGACCGCGGCGCCTGTCTGACTGCCCAGCTGCTGCGCTTGGGGGCCAGGCAAGTTGCTGGGGTCCATCACTTCCACCCCCAGAAAACCGTCCCGGTGAAGGAGCACGGTGCGGCTGGCTTGGCCATGCTCAATTTCCGAGGCAATGCGGAGCGCCCGATTGATGGGAATCGCAAACGCGACGCTGGACGGAGAGGTGGTGGATGAGCCGGTCGGTGCAAAGGCATTGCCCTGGGACGTTTCCGCAGCCGTGTCCATCCCAATGACCTTTCCTTGGCGCGTCACCAGCGGGCCGCCCGAGTCACCGGGCTGCAGGGAGGCGTCTGTCTGCAGCATGTTGGTCAGATGCTCCGACGAGCCCGCGCCGTTGCTGGCCGTGATGGCCCGGCCCTCGGCGGTGATGGCGCCCGCCGTCACCGACGGCGGGCCTCCCAAGCCCAGAGCGTTGCCAATCGCCACCACCGAGGTGCCCACGGGCGTGGCCGAGGAATTGCCAAACGGCATCGTCGGCAAATTTTTCGCTCCAATCAGCTGAAGGACCGCGACATCTTTCGTAGGGTCAACGCCTACCACCGTGGCACGATACGTGCCGTGGTGCGGCACCACCACTCGGATGGTTCCGGCGCCTTCCACCACGTGGTTGTTGGTCAAGATCCGGCCAGTGGACGTCAGGATCATGCCGGTCCCTTCGGCCTTGCCTTGCCCATAAGCCAGTGTGACGTTGACATCCACGACCGATGGCTCGATGCGGGCCGCCACGGCGGCCGTGGACAGGCGCTTGCCAGACGTGAGGCCGAGCGGCTTGTGCAGCAGGCTCGTGAGGTGGCCGGCGCCGCCGCCGTTCAGATAGGTGGCCAGCGCGCCGCCAGCCGCGCCGGCCACGACCACCAGCGCCAGCACGCTTAAAATCCCGCGCCCGCGAGGCCGGGGCCGCTTGCCCGCTGAAAAATCTCCGGCCGGCGCGGCGCCCGCCCCGTCCGCTGAATTGGGGGCCGCGCTGTTCGCGCCTTGAAAGGTGTCGTCCTCGTGCATCTCGCGCACCTCGCTTTCGTCGTTGCTCATGGACAGTGTGCCAGCCAAACCTGAGAGTCCGCTGGGAGGTCTCTTAATCGGTCCCGGCAATGGGCGGTGCGGTGGCGAGGATCAGCCGCGCCGGCCCCGCTGGAACGCTCAGCGCACTCTCAGCTTTCATGGTTAGATTGTGGGGGAGGGAAGCCCCGCCGGCAATGGCGGCCGCCTGGCGCGGCGAGCCGGCGCACAAGCTAGGGAGGGTGGGAGGCAGCCATGGCGGATGCAGAGCCTCAACATATTTTGGTGGTGGACGACGAGCCGTCCATCGTAGACGCGGTGGCAACCACGCTGCGCTATGAAGGCTACCGGGTGGCGGAAGCTGCCACCGGCCAGGCGGCGCTGGCGGCGGCCCAGGATACGCCGTTCGATTTAATGGTGCTGGATGTGATGCTGCCGGACATGGACGGATTCCGCGTGACCCGCCGGCTGCGCGAAGATGGCATTCGCGTGCCGGTGCTGTTTCTGACCGCACGCGACGCTGTTGATGACAAAGTCAGCGGCCTCACAGTCGGCGGCGATGACTATGTCACCAAGCCATTTGCCCTTGCGGAAGTCGTGGCCCGCATCCGAGCAATATTGCGGCGCACGGGTGACGAGGCCGCGAGCACTCCGACGCTGCGCTTTCACGACCTAGTGCTAGACGAAGACAGCCACGACGTGTTCCGCAGCGGCCAGCCGGTGCAGCTGTCGGCCACCGAATTTCGGCTGCTGCGCTTCTTCATGCAAAACCCGCGCCGGGTGCTGTCGAAGAGTCAGATTATCGACCACGTGTGGCACTACGATTTTGGGGGTGACGTGGCCATTGTCGAAACCTACGTGAGCTACCTCCGCAAGAAGCTCGACCGACTGGGGCCGCCCCTGATTCAGACGGTGCGGCTGGTGGGCTACCGCCTGCGGGAGCCCGACGCGTAGTGACGCTCAGAACTCGGCTCCTGTGGGCCGCAGCGGGCGTGGCACTGCTGGCGGTGCTCGCCACGGGACTCATCACCTATTCGGCTGTCAACTCTTTTTTATACAGCCAGGTGGACCAGACGCTGGTGGCGGCGCAGGGTCCGCTGCGCCAGACACTGCTGGCCGGCAAGCCGGTCAGCTTCTCGCTGGTGGGGCGGCTGGCACCCGGCATGTTTGTGGAGGTGCGGGCGCCGTCGGGCGCGGTGCTGGGCACGGTGGAAGCCGAAACGCCTGGGGGGCCGGCACTCGCGCCGAGCCTGCCCGCGCACGTGGCGATGGGCCGCCCTGGCCCGGCCGGGATGGACCGGGGCCTGCTCCTCACGCTCCCCGCTACGACCCCGAACGGCCCGCTGTTCCGAGTGCTGGTGGCGCCGCTGACCGGTGGGGGCCAGCTGATTCTTGGATACCCGCTCACGGCGGTGACGACGGTGTTGCACGAGCTGGAGTATGTCGTGATTGCCGTGGCCGCCGCAGCGCTGCTGGGCGCGGAAGTCCTGGGCTGGTGGCTGGTAGGCCTCGGCCTTCGGCCACTGAAGGCGATGGAGCGGACGACGACGGTCATTGCTTCGGGCCAATTGGATGAGCGGGTGCCCGAGGGGCCGCCGACCTCGGAGCTGGGCCAGCTGGCCCGGTCGTTCAACATCATGCTGGACCGCATCCAGGAGGCGTTTCGCCATCGCGACGAAGTGGAAGACCGCCTGCGCCGATTCGTTGCCGATGCCTCCCATGAGCTTCGCACCCCGGTGGCGGCGGTGTCGGCCTACGCGGAGCTGTTCAATCGCGGCGCCAGGCAGCGGCCCGAGGACTTGGCGCGGGTGATGCGTGGGATTCAGGGGGAAACCGCGCGCATGAGGCGCCTCGTCGAAGACCTCATGCTGCTTGCCCGGCTGGACGAGGGGCGTCCCCTGGAAGCCGTTCCCGTGGAGCTGGTGTCGCTGGCCGCGGAGGCGGCGGAAACCTCCCGGGCGGTGGGACCCGAGTGGCCGGTCGAGCTGTCCGCCAAGCACCCCATCGAGGCGCTGGGAGACCCACTGCGGCTCCGAGAGGTGTTGGACAACCTCTTGGGCAATGTGCGCGCCCACACGCCTCCGGGCACGCGCACGCGCATTGCGGTGGGCATGGACGGCCGCTGGGCCACCATTCAAGTGGCGGACAACGGCCCCGGGATGCCGGCGGACCAGCGAGCGCGGGTGTTTCAGCGGTTCTACCGCGCCGATGCCTCCCGCTCCCGCCACACCGGCGGGGCCGGATTGGGCTTGGCGATTGTCCAGGCCATTGTGGCGGCGCTCCAGGGGGGCGTCGAGGTGGCGGACTCGCCGGAGGGGGGGCTGCAATTTACCGTGCGGCTGCCGCTGGCCCCGGTGAGCGATGGGTGATGTTCGGCAAGGCGTGAGGCGCTATCATGAGAGCGGACCGCTGGACAGGATGGGAGCTTTTTCGAGAGGGGTGGCCGGCGGTGGAGACACCGGCAAGCCAAGATGGCGACCATGAGGCGTCTTGCGGAGTCAGCCAAGGCGGTGCGATGTCCGTTGTCATGGTGGGCACCAACAAGGGCCTGCTCCGCTTTGCCTCGGCGGACCGCCGCCCCTGGGAGGCACTCGGCCCGGCCCTGCGGGGCGCGAGTGTGCATACCCCCGCCTATCACGCACCGTCGGGAACACTCTTGGCCACCGCCAACTCGCTGTTTTGCGGCCTTGCCGTGCGCCGGTCGCGCGATGGCGGCGAAACCTGGGACCGGGGGGGCGAGGGCCTGGACTACGGGCCGGATGACCCCGAGCGCGTGACCGCCGTCTGGTCGCTCGCGGTGGCGGACGAGCATGGCGCCGGCACCATTTATGCCGGCGTGGAGGCCAGCGGCCTGTTTCGCACCCGTGACGGCGGCGACACCTGGAGGGAGGTGGCGCCGCTGCAGCAGCACCCGACCCACGACGCGTGGGGTCCGGTTTTGGCGGCAAGTGCCTCCACACCATCGGTTTGGACCCTCACGATGATGAGGTGCTGTAGGTGGCGGCGTCGACCGGGGGCATTTATCGCTCTCCAGACCGCGGTGAGACGTGGGCGCCTATCAACCAGGGCATTCGCGCCGCGTTCCTGCCGGAGGGGGAGCAGTATCCCGCCGCCGGGCAGTGCGTGCACAAGTTTCAGCTGTCGCGCGGTCGGGCGGGGCGAATCTGGCTGCAGAATCATGGCGGCGTGTACCGATCCGACGACGCCGGCCAGCACTGGGAGCGCATTTCCGCCTCGCTGCCGGATGACTTTGGGTTTCCGGTGGTTTCCCATCCGCACTGCGCGGACACGGCCTTTGTCGTGCCGCTCACGGCCACCCTGGAGCGCTGGTACCCCGAGGAGCAGCTGGCGGTGCACCGCACGGACGACGGCGGCCGGACGTGGCGCCGGCTGAGGCGGGGCCTCCCCGACCACGCCTACAGTGGGGTGCTTCGCGACGCGTTCCGCGCGGATATCGGCTCGCCGGTGGGCCTGTATCTGGGCACGACCAACGGCCAGCTGTTTGGGTCCGCTGACGAAGGGGAGTCGTGGGGCCTGATTGCCGAGCGGCTGCCCCGCATTTTGTCGGTGCAGGTGATTCAGCACGAGCCGGGCAGCCGCCCGTGATCACGGGGCACTTGCCGAGGGACTTGGCCGAGGAGTTTCAGAGTCCCGCGGCGCTCACGGTGGAGGGTGTGGACACGCTGACGGCGCTGTGGGCGGTGATGGAGCGCCGCCACCCCGGCCTGGGTCGGTGGCTGTGCGAGCCCGATGGGGCGATGCGCCAGCACCTGACTCTCTTTGTGGGCTGGCGGCGGGTGCCGTGGGCGGATGCGCCCTTGCCGCGGGCGGAGGGCCAAGAGGTGTGGATTTTGAGGGCCGTGTCGGGTGGATGACCGAGGGAGGTGATGCCGTGTGAGCAGCACCGGTGAAGCGGCGGGCACGCTGTCGGCGCCCCAAGTGGAGCGGTACCACCGCCAGATTATCCTGCCCGAGCTGGGGCTGGCGGGCCAGCGGGATTTGCTGGCTCGCCGCGTGCTGGTGGTGGGGGCCGGGGCGCTGGGATCGCCGGCTGCGCTTTACCTGGCGGCGGCCGGTGTAGGCACGATTGGCATTGCCGACGGCGACCGCGTGGATGTGTCGAACCTCCACCGCCAGGTGCTGCACGGCACCGGCGACGTGGGGCGGCCGAAGACGGCCTCGGCCAAAAATCGGCTGGCGGCGCTGAATCCCGGCGTGCGGGTGGTGGAGCACCGCCAGTATCTGGACCGCACCAATGTGCTGGCCGTGATGGCCCAGTATGACGTGGTGGTGGACGGCAGCGACTCGTTTGCCACCCGCTACCTGGTGAATGACGCCGCGGTACAGCTGGGAAAGCCGCTGGTGAGCGCGGCCATCCTGCGGTTTGAGGGCCAGCTGCTGGTGTTTCGGCCAGGCGCGGGCTGCTATCGGTGCGTGTTTCCCGAGCCCCCGCCGGCGGGCACTGTGCCCAACTGCGCCGAAGCAGGGGTGCTCGGCGCCGTGGCGGGGGTGGTGGGGTCAGCCCAGGCGGTGGAGGCGCTGAAGCTGTTGGCGGAGGTCGGAGAGCCCGCCGTCGGACGCCTCTCCCTTTACGATGCCTGGACAGGCACGTGGCAGCAGGTGCGCTTTCACCGCGACCCGACCTGTGCGGTGTGCGGCGACCGCCCAACCATCACCAGCCTGATTGACTATGACGCGTGGTGCGGTGTGCCCGCAGACTCGGCGAGTGAGGGGGCGCCGGAGGTGTCGGCAGAGGAAGCCTGGCGCCTGCACCAAAGCGGCGTGCCGCTGGTGGATGTGCGGCCCCTTGCCGAGTACCGCCGCGGTCACGTGCGGGGGTCCGTGCCCGTAGGCCCGGTGGCCGACGGCAGCGACCTGCCCGCCAGCGTCGCAGGCGCCGCCGCCCCGCTGGTGGTGTGTGTCTGCCTCCAAGGCGTGCGGAGCGCCCAAGCGGCGCGGCGGTTCAGCGCGGCGGGCCAGCGTGCCGTGAGCCTCCAGGGCGGCCTGTTGGCCTGGGCCCGCGCTGGGCTGCCTTGGGACAGCAGCAGCGCAGGGGACTAAAAGCTTTGCGCTAGCCCGCGTCGTCGTCCAGCTCATCCGCCGGCGTGGTAATGAGGGTCACGGCCCAGTCCGCCACGCTTTTGATGCCATCGGTGCCGATGCGCCGCACCGGAATCCCCAATTGCTTGCCCAGCTGGGTGGTGCTTTCGCTGGCATGGTGCGAGCAGTGATTCTTTAAGATGAGGGCGGCATCCACCCGACCCAAGGCGGCGGCCAGCCGGTCATCGCCGTCGTCCCCCGATGTCCACTCCATCTGGCCGCCCCGCAGCTCGATGGCTTTGGCGTACTGACTTTGGCGCGGCTCGTTGCCCACCACCAGAACGCGCTTGCCGTGCAGCACCGGCTCGGGGGGCTCTCGCTTCACGCGAGGTCCTTTCGCCTTGGGCTTGGTCGGGGACGACGCGGGCAACGCTTCCTCCGCGTCCCCGGGACCCAGGTGGTGCAGCCAAGCCACACGCACGGCATGAGGAGCGTCGGCCCACGAAGCGAGGTCCACGACACTGCCATCATGCAGGTGCAGCGAGATCGCATCTTCCGGGGGCAGGACCACGGGCACGTCTAACGTTTGTCCGTCCGCGAAGCGGCGCACTACCAGGGAATCCCCGTCCAGCTCCGCCACTGCCAGCCGCTGCTCGCGGCGCTCGCGCAGCTCCACGCCCGATCCGCGGCTCAGCACGTTAAATTCGTAGCGGGGTGGCCCATCGCCGAAATTGGACAGCGCGCGGTAGGTGAGCCGGTCTCCGCTCACGAGCTGCAGCTGCCGCACGATGCTTTCCGGCACCCGGACGTGCGCGGGCAGCAAGAGGCCTCCGCGCAAGCTTCGGCAAAATTCCTGCCCGGCGTCTTCTCGATCCGGCAGCGGCGGAGCCGGTGCGGTCGGCGCCGCGGGCTCGGACGGCCCGGCGGTGCGGGGAGCGGGTCCCAGTGCCAGCAGGCCATCACGCAACTTCTGGGGCAGTCGATCGGTTAGGCGGATCCAATCGGCGAGACGCTCTAACTCATCGGCGAGATCGGGCAGGGTGCTTGAATCCAGGTGGGCCAGCCGATCTTGCAGATACTCGGCCATGAGGGCGCGAATAGCCATAAGGTGCTCCTTCCGTAGTGTGGCGGCAGCGGGAAGGCATCAGCTAGCGGACCTGACACTAAGGCACGGCCCGCCAGCCGCTAGCGCCACCTTACCACGGAATCCCAACTTAAGGAAGATGCCATCGGCGGCGTTGGCGAGGCCAAGCCTTGCATGCTCGGGGGCAAGGACCCACCAACGCGCCTACACCCCTGCGTTGGGCTTCCTGGCGGCATGGCGCTATGCCGCCAGGAAGCTGGACACCAACGTGAGGGTCAAGCCCGCATCCGGGGACGGCAGCGACCACGAGAGCACTTCATCGCCGCTGAAGGCGGGCGAGACAGCCGTGAGGGTACGCGAGACCGCGCCGCCGGCCGAGGTCAGCGAGCCCAGCACGACTGGCCCGTCACGTAGGGCGGCCCGAAGGGGGCGTCTAGCGTCTTGATGAGGCCGAGGCCTCGTCCGGTGACCCCGCGCTGTGGCACGCGCGACCTGAAGCGTCATCTGCTCCCCCGGGGGGCGGGGTTGCTGACGGTGTACATGATGGAGGCGCCACCGGGCGCATCGGTCGAGACACGCTACCCAATGGGGATGCGGAGCAGCGGATCTGATCCCTTCAGCCCGTCCAGCCAGCGGAAGCCTGTGGGCAGTCTCAGGGAGGGCATGAATGCTGGGCAGCGATACCCGGTCCGAACCCGCCTGGAGCCCGTAGACCACGACCGTCCAGGAGGTGTGCGGCCCGGTTGGCGCCGCCGCCACGGCTGCGCGGCCAGCCGGCACGGCATCGGCCACCAGCACCTGGCCGGATTGATCGAGCAGAGCAGAAAGTGATCCTGGACCATCAGGTACTCCGGGAACGGCACGGGATCTGAAAGACCCGGCGGACTCATGGAGATAGGCCCGGGCAGGGTGGTCATGCGGCCGCCCCCGCGGTTTCCAGGCGGACGGCATTGGGGCCGTGGTGCCGAGGACGGAAAAGTGCGTGTGGGGCCCTTGACATTCTTGCAGGAGCCGGGCTCCCGTCGAGAGGCTACCGCCGCTCTGGTCGGGCGTGAACCACAGCTGATCGGCCGTGGGCGGCTGGCGATCTTGATTCCAGAATCCCCCGGGTGTGACCGAGACCATCGCCGTCGGCAGGGCCAGCAGGTTCACGCGTGACCCGGTGCCCCGCTGGGTGGGGGCCAGCGCCCACTGATAGTCAGCATTGATGGCCACGTGCGCAAGGCGCCGGCGTATGAGCTGGGGAGTGAGGCGGAGCCAAGGGAGGCCGTGCCGCATCAGCCCAGCAACACCGCCAGGGCCAGGAGAGTGGGGCCCGCGAGCCTTCGCCTCCGTGATGCCTCCTTGTATATCTATCGTTGGAGCGCTGAGCTCTGCCGGCCTCGGAAACCCACGAAGGTTCGGGGGGCCAGGAGGACGGCGGTGAGTTCCGTCGAATCTGGTCAGGGAGCCGGATGTGGGGTAA
>JAJZWV010000073.1 GCA_021846505.1 Bacillota bacterium | reverse complement strand
TTCGCCAAACTGGCCCAGCAGTGCCTCCGGGGCATCCGCGTCGATTCTGCGGAGGAACTCGAAACCCGTCTCCAGCAATATCTCGACTGGGTGAACACGGACCCGGTTCCCTTTCGCTGGCGGTGGCGCCTGGAGTCGGCCAATCCTACACCGACCGACACGGACGCCAGTTAGGAATGGCTCTACTAGCCTTCTCGCACCACTTGAGGGCGATGCGCCATCGGAATCCCGGAGAGCCACCTGCTGTCCCGCCTGCAGGCCGAGGAAGCCCGATGGCCGCCGCCCAAAGTCTCTCGGCAGCTGGAATGATATATCGCGCCCAGTCCGGGAATTTGCCCGTGCGCGCCTGAGCGGCCGCTGACAACCAGCGGCCGCTCAGGCGCGCACGGGACTGCGGCCGGCGCCGCCCTGCTTGCTTTGGCCGGCCAGGTGCGGGACGGCGACATGGCCCCCCACCAGAAAGTGATCAAGATGCCCGCCGGCATTGATCGCCTCCGTGAGGACGTCGATGCTGTCCTTCACGCCTTCACGCCTTCACGCCTTCACACGCACGTGCCGCACCTCACGGCCCTTGGCGTAGCCGAGCCCACTCCGCTGGCACCACGCGGCTCCGACGCGCCCGTCGGTGGCATCCGGGCTTCCCTGCCGCCATTCTGGCCAGCTGCGAGGTGCTGGCCTTCCACCAATATGTGGCGTCGGCCGCCCGGCGGCTGGCCACGCTGGACGAAGTTGCCGAGCTCGTGACCAGGTCGCACGCTGGGCCGCGCCCCAGAGCTGAACCGGCGCGCCGGCGCCGATGGCAAGCCCGCGTGCTCCATTTTGCCGCGCGCCAACCCCCGCGAGGCGTGAAGGAAGGCCCGGCGCACGCGCCCGGCCCTCTTCATGTGATTGGTGTGTGGCCCGCCGCCACTATGAGACGCCGGACTTGAACATCATGATCCACACCGACATCCCCACCAACCCAATGCCAATCGCAAACGCCATCCCCAGCGGCACCAGATGCCAGGCCGGGCCCCGGCTTTCCCGTACGTGCATGAACACGCCCAGCTGCAGCGCCGCTTGGGCCACCGCCATCGCCAGCACCACGCCCAGCAGCACCGACGGGTTCATAATCCGGTTGACGGTCATCCACAGGGCCCCGAACGTCAGCACCAGCGAGGCCACATATCCCCACACCTGGTGCATCGGAAACTTCGGCGCTTCAAAGCGCGGGCGGATAAACTCAAACCCGGGCTCCATCGCGGTCTCGTGCTGCTCGTCGCCTCCGTGCATCGCCTCACCTCCTCGCTTAATGTGCGCACCCTAGATTAGGCGGCCGCCCAGATACACCACCGTGAAGATAAACACCCACATTATGTCCAGGAAGTGCCAGTACAAAGAGAACGTGTACAGCTTGCGCCGGGTGACCGTCGTGAGGCCGCGCCTGCGCAGCTGGAACAGCAGCGCCACCGCCCAGATGATGCCCATGGTCACATGAGTCCCGTGGGCCGCGACCAGCAGGAAGAACGACGATAGGAAGGCACTGGTGTGCCAGCCCCAGCCGACCGCCACATCTCCCGCAAACTCGACCAGCTCAATGGACACGAAAGCCATACCTAGCAATACGGTCAGTGCGAGCCACCAACTCACCATGCGCTGGCGATTTTGGCGCATCGCCCAGATGGCAATCCCAATGGTGAAGCTGGACGTCAGCAGAATCAGGGTTTCAATTAGGGCCGTGTTCAGCTGAAACACCTGAGCCGGCGTCGGCCCGGCGGCGACCCGGTTCACCAGCACAGCGTAGGTGGCAAACAGGCTCGCGAAAATCAGCACGTCGGTGACGATAAACAGCCAGAAGCCGGTGATTTTGATGCTCTCTTCTTGGTCTTGAAACTCCGGCGGCAGCTCCTGGTGGGACGCCTTCGCCTTGCCGTCTAACGCGTGGCTGCTCATGCGCCCAACCTCCCTAAGAGCTCCTCCGACTCCCGCACTTCCCCGGCCGACAAAATCCGGTAGTGGTCGTACTGGAACCAGGAGTAGATCAGCAACCCAAACACCCCGGCCAGGCCCGCCAGCGCGATGTACCACCAGGTGAACACGAGGCCAAATGCGCCCAGAAAGAAGGCCGCCCCTAATAGAATCGGCACCGGTGTATTTTTCGGAATCGCAATCGGCCGAATGTCCTCGGGCCGTGGCAGCGCTGGCCTCTCACCGCTCTGCCGCCGCTCCTTCTCCGCCCACCACCAGTCGCGCTCGTCCACTACCGGAATCACCGCGAAGTTGTACTCCGGTGCCGGCGATGGGATGGACCACTCCAGCGTCCGGCCGTTCCCCCACGCATCCCCGGTCTCGTCGCGCTCCTGGTGGCGCCGGCTGTACAGCACGTTGGACGCCAGGACCAGGAACCCGGCCCCCATGATGAAGCCGCCAATCGTGGAAATCACGTTGAGCGTATGCCAGCCCAAGCCGAAGGGATAGGTGTACATCCGCCGGGTCATGCCCTCCAGCCCCAGCCAGTACTGGGGGATGAACGTGGGCCAAAAGCCACCGGCAAACAGCCAGAACGCCCACTTACCCTGCCGGTCGTTCAACTTGTAGCCAAACATCTTGGGCCACCAGTAGTACACGCCGGCCAACAGCCCAAACACAGTGCCCCCAATCAGCACCTGATGAAAGTGGGCAATCACGAAGTAGCTGTTGTGGAACTGGTAGTCCGCTGGCACAGCACCCAGCATGACGCCGGTGGCGCCGCCGATGACAAACGTGGGGATCATAGCCAGGAAGTACAGCATAGGCGTCGTAAACGTAAGCCGGCCACCCCACATGGTTAGAATCCAGTTGAACACCTTCACCCCGGTGGGAATGGCGATGAGCATGGTCGACAGCCCGAAAAACACGTTCACCGCCGGGCCGGCGCCCATGGTGAAGAAGTGGTGCACCCAGGTGCCGTAGGCCAGCACCATGATGGCGGTCATGGACAGCACCATCGACGGGTATCCAAACAGCTTCTTGCGCGAAAACGTCGCAACCACTTCCGAGAACACCCCGAAGGCCGGCAGCACCAGGATGTACACCTCAGGATGGCCAAACAGCCAAAACAGGTTCACGTACATCATCGGCATGCCCCCATGAGACAGGGTGAAGAACGATGTGCCGGCCACCCGGTCCAGCAGGGACTCCAGCAGCGCGATGGTGAACGGCGGGAAGGCAAACAGAATGAGGGCAGACGTGTTGAGCGTCGCCCAGGTAAACAGGGGCATCTTCATAAACGTCATGCCGGGTGCCCGCATGCGCAGGATCGTGACCAGAAAGTTGATGCCCGTGATGGTCGTCCCGATGCCCGTCATCAGCAGGGAGATGAAGTAGTAGTTCTCCCCCACGGTGTGGTTGAACGCCAGCTCTGTCAGCGGCGGATACGCCGTCCAGCCGGCGTTGGGCGAGCCGCCCACCACGAACGACAGGTTAAATAGCGCGGCCGCGAAGGCAAACAGCCAGAAGCTGATGGCATTCAGGCGCGGAAACGCTACGTCGCGCGACCCAATCTGCAGCGGCACCACCACATTGAACAGGGCGAAAATCAGCGGCATCCCCATGAAGAACACCATGATGGTGCCGTGGGTGGTGAACACCTCGTTGTACTCGCTCGCGTTGATGAAGTGCAGCGTGGGCATGGCCAGATTGGTGCGTAGCATCAGCGCATCCAGCCCGCCGCGCGCGAGCATGATGATAGCCGCCACCAAGTACATGATCCCAATCTTCTTGTGGTCGACGGTGGTGAGCCACTCATTCCACAGCCACTGCAGCTTCTTGTACTTCAAGAGCCAATACACGATGAAAGCCCCACCGGCCACCATCATGATTTCTGCCCCAATCTCGGTGGGGCGCCGCACCCACGGCGGGAACAGCGTGTGAATGAGATAGGGCACGAACGACGGCATCAGCGCGCCTCCTTCGAAGTTGCCGGGTCAAAAGGGGCCAGTCCCGCCACCCGCTCAGTCATGGGCCGGGTTGTTGTGCATGAGCAGGTACATGCCGCCCTTCAGCGTGAAGCCGTGCGTCACGCTGGGGAACGTAAAGGCTGGATATTTCGAGTACGAGAGATGGCCCACGGTGGTGAACTGCAGCAGCCGGTGGTAGTCGGCCACCGTCATCGGCGGCGCGGTCTTGCGCAGGTGCGCGGCCCAGGACGAAAACGCCGCAGGGGTCACCGCGCGGACCGAGAAAAACATCTTCTCAAACTCGCGGCCCGAAAACTGCCCGCTGTGGCCCCAGTACACCCCGGGCTTGTAGGACTCTAGCCAGAGCGGCAGCACCCGCCCCGGCATGGCATACTCCATGCCGCCTAGCTGCGGGATCCAAAAAGTGTTCATGGGCGCATCGGAAGTGATTTTGAACAGCACCGGCTGCCCGGCCGGGATCACCAGGTGATTCACCGTCGCGACCTTCTGTCCCGGGTACTCAAACAGCCACTTCCAGTCCAGCGAGGTGACATCCACCACCAGCGGGTTCTTGGCCGGCACCTTGGCCAGGGCAAAGGTGTCCTTCACAGTCGGAACGGCAATCACCGTCAGAATCAGGGCCGGAATGATGAACCACAGCACCTCCAGCACCTTGTGGCCCTCGACCTGCGGGGTGTACGGCGCCCGATTGCCCTTTTTGTCCCGGAACCGCACCACCGCCACCGTTGCCAGCACCAGCACAAACAAAATCACAATCGCCATGGCCACCGACGCCAGCACCATGAGGTTTAGCTCCGTGCGCCCTACAGGCCCGGCCGGGTTCAGCATCACCGCATGTTGCCCGCAGCCAGCCAGCACCGCCATCAGCAATAAGGCCAGCGGGATGCGTTTGGCCCACGTCCGCACGCCCATCCCTCCCCATGTCCCCTCTATCGGTCCGCTGCCGGCCCGCCACGTCGGCCTGCCGCTTCTTCGTAAGACTCTCAGTGTGCCCTTAGAATCGCCATGGCCACCAGGTACCGCCATCCTGCGCCAAACGGCCTAACTTTAGGGGCCGTTGGGCCCAATCGCTCAGCTGACGTCGAATGGCGGCTAGCCTGCCCAGCCAGCTGCGGCAGTGTGCCTACTGGCGAGGCTAGTCTCATTGGCTGCGAAAGTGCGCCGAACCTTTGGCGGGCCGGCACATAGGGTAGCCGCGGGAGGCGACCGGGTGCAGCATCGCTATCGCATCATGTTTCCCGCCGCCGGAGAGTCCGCGCCACCGGCCTCACGGCCCGCCCCGCCCCACATTCGCCAAGTGTTTTGCGCCATGGGCCGCTATCGCCGCGCCGCGGCCGTCGAGGCCGCACTGGCCGCGGGCGCCGATTTGATCCTGCTGGACCGCGAGCTGGCCCGCGAGGTGCGGCGCCGGCGGCCCCATGCCCCCCTCACGGTGGTGCCCGATGTGCGCCGCGCCTACGCCCGCCTCACGCAGCTGGAGCGCGGCTGGCCGGCGCGGCACCTCATCGCCGTGGGAGTCACAGGCACCAACGGCAAATCCAGTGTGGCCGCATGGTTGCACTGGGTGCTGACCCAGCTGGGCCATCCGACCGGCCTCGTGGGCACGGTCAAAGTGGACCGCGGCCGGGACGTGCGGCCAGCCACGCTGACCACACCCGATGCCCGCGAGCTAGCGAGCCACCTGGAGGCCATGCAGGCGGCCGGCTTGACCCACGTCGTCATGGAAGCCTCATCACACGGCTTGGATCAGCGGCGCACCGACGGCATCTCGTTCCGCGTCGCCGTGCTTACCAACTTCTCCGCGGATCATCTGGACTATCACGCGACCCCGGGCGACTACCTGGCAGCCAAGTGCCGGCTGTTTGCCGGCCTAGCGCCCGGCAGCACGGCGCTCTTAAATGCCGATGACCCCGCCTCGCCCGTGATGGCGGCAGGCGCCCGCCACGCTCAGGTGCTCTGGTACGGCCAGGATCCCCGCTTGCCGCTCACGGGTCAGTGGCAGGGCGAGGCGGCCCACGTGCGGCTGGGCAGCTGGGCGGCCACAGCGCCGCTGCCGGGGCTCGGTGCGCACCGACTGTCGAATGCCCTGGCGGTGCTGGGCGCGGCGGCGGCCTTAGGGGAGCCGCCGCACCGCGCCTGGCCGGCGCTGCTATCCTACCCGGGCCTGGTGCGCCGCCTGCAGGTGATTTCCGAGCCCGGCGACGCGGTCCAGGTGATTGATGACTGCGCGCACAATCCGGCCAATCTGGCCGCCGCCATCCGTGCCGGCGCTGCGCGGACCCGCGCCCGGCTCCACATCGTGTATGCGATTCGGGGGCGGCGCGGCGCGGCCGTCAACGCCTTAAACGCGGCGGCGCTCGCGGAGCACGTGCCGCCGAGCGCCCAGCTGCATCTCACCTGGGCACTGGACCTGGCGGCGGCGGACGACGCGGTCTCGCCGGAGGAGGACCAAGTTTACCAGGAGGTGCTGGCGCGCGCGGGCCGGCGGCATCACGCCTGGCCCACGGCGGAAGGCGCCATGCGGGCCGTGCTGCAGGATCTGAAGCCGCACGACACCGTGCTGCTGCTGGGGGCCCACGCCATGGACTCCGCGGCCGAGGTGTGGCGGCGCCTGGTGGGATCCCACCAGGCGCTCCGCCCCACCCGCGCGGCGGGCTCCTCACCAATCGCGGCCGCGCGCGGGTGAGGGGGCGGCTCGGGCCGCTTCCCCCGCCGCCAGCGCCGCGCGCATCCAGCCCAGCAAGCCGGCGCCATGGTTGGCCGCTAAAATGGCATCGAGGCCGTCTGCGGCCAGCACGCGCCCGCGGTCCACGAGCACCGCGAGATCTAAGAGCGGCTCCACCTCCCGCACCTCGTGCGTGGACAGGATGAGGGTTTGGCGTTCCAGGTCAATGGCGGTGAGAATGCTCTGTAGTACGTCGTCTTTGACCAGGGGGTCCAGCCCCGCCAGCGGCTCGTCCAGCACCAGCAGCGGCGCCTCGCGCGCCAGGGTGGCGGCCAACTTCACCCGCACCCGCGCGCCTTTGGACAGCTGGCCGACTGCAACGTCCCAATACCGCCCCAGATCCAATACGTCGGCCAGGGCCCGCGCCCGATCCCGGCTGAAGTCGGCAAACAGCGCCTGGCCCCAGGCAAAGGTCTGCCGCACGGTGAAGAAGGGGTAGAGCGTGTCGGCGTCGGACGCCAGCGCCACGCGGCTGGCCGCCCGGCCCCGCACGGGCTCCCCCGCCACCCAGATGCGGCCGCGAGTGGGCTGCAGCTGCCCCGCGATGAGTTTTAGAATAGTCGTCTTGCCGCTGCCGTTTTTGCCCACCAAACCCACCACCCGGTGGCGCGGCAGCCGAAAGCTGACGTCCTCTAGCCCTCGCCGGGCCCCGTACTGCTTGGTGACTTCCTGAAAGACGACGCTCCACCCGTCTTCGTCTGCGGCTCGTTGAGCGGGGGCTGCTAGCCTTGCCGACTTCACGGCGCACTCCCCCTTTCGGCTCCCTGGCCGGCCGACGTGGCCCACCACTGCTCTAATGCGTGCAGCACTTCCCGCTTGGGCACCCCGAGGCGCACCATGTCCTCCCCAAAGGCCGCCACGGCTTCCCGCAGCAGCCGCGAGCGGAGTGCGCGAATTTTGGCGGGCGCGGGCGTGACAAAGGTGCCCTGGCCGCGGCGCGTCTCCGTCACCCCCAGCCGCTCCAGCACCTCGTGGACCCGCTGCATGGTGTTGGGGTTGACCCCGTGGGCGAGCGCGCTGTCGCGCACCGACGGCAGGCGCTCGCCGAGCGCCAGGTCCCCTCGGGCAATGCGGCGGCACAGGCGGTCCACAATCTGCAGGTAGATGGGCTTGGCCGACGTAAACGGCGCCTGGGCCCTCTCGTCGCTGCCCTCGCTGCCCTCGCCGCCGCCCCTCATGCCTCGACCCACCGATCCAATACCCAGGTGGCTGCCCAGAAAGCCCCGGCCGTGACCGCAAGGGGCACCAGCAGCTGGCCCCCATGCAGGGTGATGGCGGACCCTAGGGCGGTGCCCTGCACCGGCAGGCGAGCGCGCCACGCCAGCACCGGCTGGAGCCAGGAGAGGCCCGCCAGGTTGGGCAGTGCGCCGAGCGGCACGGCCGCCACCGCCAGCGCCAGCCCAAAGCGTCCCACCCCCAGCCGCTCGCCGCCTTGAACGGCCAGTGCCAGGGCCATCAGCCATACGCCCGCGTAAAGCCCCAGCAGCAGCACCACCGCGGTGCCCCACAGCACGGCCGGCCCACCCGCCAGCGGCCATCCGCCCAAGGATCGCGGCAGACTCAGCAGCACGCCCGTCCAGGCCGCGTACAGCGCCCAGGCGGACAGCGCGCACACGGCGGCCGCGGCCAGCTTGCTGGCCAGCAGCATCCACCCCGGCGGCGTCTGGCCGAGCCACCCCGAGGCGTGCTGCCGCCACTCGCGCGCCAAGCCCATATACGCGTACAGGGGCAGGGCCACGGCCGACACCGCCCCGGTGATAAGCCACAGCGTCAGCCGCGGCCCGGGGGTCCAGGCATGCAGCACCGCCGCCGCCGTGAGGAACAGGCCCAGGCCGCCCACGCCCGCCAGGTGGCCCATCCAGCTGGCGCGCATCATCGAGACGTCCTTGCACACCAGCGCGCGCCAAGGGCTCATCGCATCCCCACCTCCTGAAGATCTAGTGAACTAGTACTCTAATACACCAAGTCCACCAGCGGGTCAAGCTTAATGCGCGAGCTAGCCGGCGGCGCCGCGCTTCCAGATGGCGACGGGGGCTTGCCGCCCCACCGCCCAGACCGCGGGCAGCGACGCCAGGCAGCTAACCGCCATGAGCCCCAGCACTGTGGCCCCACCGAGCCACCCCACCGCCGGCACGCCAAACAGCGGCGACAGCACCAGCGCCGCGAGCCCCGCCCCGACCGCGCCCGCCGCAAGGCCGACCAGCCCTGCCTCGGCCAAAATGGCCGCGAGGGCCACTCCGCGCGCCCACCCCAGCGCCGCAACGCCGGACAGCGCCACCGCCGCGGCCGCCGCGCCGGCCAGCACGGCGCACACCACCACCGCGAGCGTCATGAGGGCGCCGCTCCGCACCAGCAGGTACTGCCCCAGCAGCGGGCACCACCAGCGCGGCCATGGCGACCGCGAGCCGCCGCCAAGACGCGGCAGCCAGCCCCAGCCCCAGGCCCACGGCCCGGCCCAGTGGCACCCGGCGGAGAGCCGCTGGGGGATCGGGCCGGAGCCCCGCCAGCGGGTCCTGGCGCGCCACCGCCCGCGCCGCGGGCACCATGGCCAGGGCGGCGACTAACCCCGCGCCCAATCCCACCGGCAGGCCAAGCGGCAGCGCCGGCGGCCCGCCGACGACGAGGGCCGTCGCCAGCGCGGCCGCGGCGACCGCCAGCCCCTGCGCGCCCGCCGCCCCCAGCAGCCGGGCCAGCACCACGCGGGGCGGCACGCCCACGGCCATCGTCACCGCCCAGCGGCGGCGGCTGGCCTCAAGTCCCAGCCACGCCGTGATGCCCGCAAACAGGGCGGCGGCCGCCAGGATCGGCCCCAGGGTGACGGCCTGGTTCAGCGTCGCCTGACGCAAGATTTCCACGCTGGTGCCGAGCCGCACCCAGTCGGTGGCGATCCACCCCTCGCGGGCAAAGGGCGCCAGCGCCCCCGGGTGCAGCAGCACTTCTTGGGGTGACGCCCCGCGCACCACCGTCACGGGCAGATGCGTGGCCCGCGCAATTTCTTGGGCCACCTGGCGAAGCCGGGCGGCCCCACCGGCGCCCAGCGCCGGCACCCCGGCCACCCGGATGCGAATGGAACTGATGGGCTTTGAGCCAAGCAGCGGCGCCACCGCCCCGAGCGGCGTCAGGGCTTCGGGCGGCGCCGTCCACAAGCCCGCGGGCGACCCGTCGGGCTTCACGATGGGGGCCGGGTTTGCGGCGCGGCCGGCAAGGCTCAGGACCATGTGCCCGGTCTCGGGCCGGTATCCCACCAGCGGCAGGTGCGTGAGGGGATCGTCGGACACTTTGAGCCGGCGGGGGGAATAGTAGCCGATGGGCTTCAGCGTAATGTTCACCGCCGGGCCCTCCCGCACGGTGCGAAACGGCTCGCCGAGATACCCCCAGCCGCTGGCCTGAGATGGCGCCGGCGCCACCCGCAGCGCCACCGGCCAGCGGCTCGGAATCGGGGAAGGGACCCGCTGGTAGCGGGCCGCCGACGCCATGGACAGCGGCTCATTCAGCAGCGGGCGATATCCGGTGGCAAACGGGTAGCCCTGGAGCGAATTTAGGGTGCTGAGCCCTTGTGCGGCGCGCAGAAAGTTGCTCCACGCCAGCGTGTTGGAAATCGTCAGATGCCCCACCACCGACCCCGGGAGCCCGGCCAGCACGCCGGGGTGGCCCGACTGGAACACCTGGCCCACCAGCGCATAGCCGTCGTGGCGGAGCTTAGGTGGCAGCGTGAGGTGCTGGAGGGTGGCCACCACCGATCCGGCCGCCGGCGCCACCGTGGTCAGCAGCACCGGCACCTGGTAGGCGGCCGACGGCCCGGAGCTGGGCGCCCCGGACCCACTGGGCGCGACGCTGACCTGGCTGTCGGCGGCCGTGAAGTACCGGCCCGCCACCACGGCGTGGCTGAGCCCCATGAGGTGGGCCTCGGCCGTGGGATTGACCGCCATGATAAGGAGTTCGGGGCCGACGCTGACCGACGACGCCGAGTAGCTGGGCCCCGACCCACTGCCCGCGCCGACATAGCCGTAGCCGACGGACGGCTCCCCGGCCGGCAGTCCCCGGTTCACCGCCCGGGTGGTCAGCCGGTAAACCCCGCCGGCCGGCGTGGCGCTGGCCAGGGTGGCCGTGCCCACCGTCATGGGCAGATAGCCCAGCGGGGCCAGCGGCGCCGCCACGGCCACGCCCGGCAGGCGCGCAATGCGGTGGTACTGCGCCAAGCTGATGCCGCCCACCCCACTGTCCAGCGAGTTGGGGTTCACCAATGCCGAGGCCGGCTGGCGGTGGTCGGGCGGAAACACCACCAGGTCATAGGGTGCCGCCCAGTGCGCGGTCAGCTGCTGCACCGTGTACGTGTGCTGGCGCGCCGCCACTCCCGCCACCACCCCGGCCGCCCCCGCCACCATCGCCAGCCCCACCGCCGTGATGGCCGTCCACCCATTTAAGCGAGTTAATCGCTCCGCTCCTTTTCGCACGGTTTGCCCCTCTCGCTTGCGCCTTGCCGAGGACTCTCGGACATCGCCGGCCGCCGCCTCACTTGTCAACGCCGCGGTCAGCCGCTTTGATGCGGAACCTTTGGAACTTTCTAGTCGCCAACTAATGAGTTGGCGTTGTCCTGGCGGTGCCAGAACGCTCGATAGGCGGGGTTCTCTCCAAGCAACCCCGGCGAAGCGTCAGCCGTCAGTTGCCCGTCCTGGAACCACAGCACCTGGTCTGCGACGTCAGCGACCATTGCACGGTGCGCGACCACCAGCACCAGACGATCCTGCGCCAACTCCCGGCACAGCGCCAGCAAGCGGGCCCCGGTCGCCGGGTCTACTCCGTTGTAGGGCTCATCCATCGCCACTAAGCCGGCGCCCGGCCGCAAGATGGTGCGGGCCAGTGCTAGCTGCTGGCGCTGGCCTGGGGTGATTTGTGTCCCGGCGTGTGCCGTGACACCCAAGGGTTGGTCCAGCGACTTAACCCATTTCGCGCCCACATCCTTGAGTACCTCCAGCAAGCGGACATCGCTCACCTCCCGACCCAGGGTGAGGTACTGGCGCAGGGTCATCTCCAAGGCCGTCAGCCGCTGGGGAATGTAGCCCGCCGTCGCATACCAGTTGGCCCCAATAGACAGCGGCGCACCGTCGACGCAAATTTCGCCGCACTGAGGCTGGAGATGGCCCAGCAGGCAGCGGACAAAGGTGGTTTTCCCGGCGCCGTTATGGCCCACCAGCGCAACTAGGCGCCCTCGCCTCAACGTGGCTGTCACGCCGTTGATGGCCGGGACGGTGCGGGAGGGGTATTGATACGTCACGGCCCGCGCCTCCAGCACGTTAAAGTTGACGGGATTCCCGTCACAGACGTCGACAGACGTTTCGCTGGCTGGCCACATCCAGGGGGCCGCCTCTCCTAACCTCCAAATGCCATCGCCCAGCTGGGACAGCGTGTGTCCTTGGCTGGCCGCTACCGCCGTTATGTAGCCAATCGCCTGCAAGCCAGCCACGAGATCTGGCAAGCGGCCCGGAATGGTGGCCCGCATCAAGAGGACCCCTACAGCGGCGTACGCCGCGGCCATGACGCCCTCGGAGCGCACAATGCCCGCCAACTCAATCGTGAGGCTACGAAAAATGGTTCGGCGGTCCGCATCGAACGCTCTCTCCCACTCACCCATAACATGGCGAATTCCGCCGGTGCCTAAGAGTTCCGGCAGATTCCCGAGTGATGGCCCCGCGCCATAGTTTGACGCCATGCTAACCCGGGCCGTCCCCTTGTCATACAGGTATTTGCGACGGGCCGTGGCCACGTGAATCGCTGCAATCGGAACGGTCACCGCCAAGGCGGCGGCCGCTGCCCAGATCGACGCCGCCGCTAAGAAACCAAGCATGCCGACGACCTGGATGACATCCCGAGACAGCCGGAGTCCCGCCGTCACGGGCGCGGTGAGGGCGGCTCCCCCTGCCGTAGCGCGGGCACGCGTTAAGGAAACGGCGACTGCCGGGTCTTCTAGGCGCTCTGGCCCGTCCTGGGATATAACCTACCTGCCCGGTCCCGTCGCGGGCCGCTACTGGCGGCTCTACGTCATTCTGGATATCTACAGCCGCGCGGTGGTGGGGTGGCTCGTCGCGCGGCAGGAGGCGGCG
>JAJZWV010000021.1 GCA_021846505.1 Bacillota bacterium | reverse complement strand
AGCCCAATCGATCGGAGCCGAGCTGGAGCCCATGCCACACCTCCGCCGGGTAGTATGAGCGCGGCGGGGGGGCCGTACGCGGAATCTGTCACGCGGGGGCGCCTGCGCTGGCGGGCGGCGTGCGGATGCCCAGCAGGCCCAGCGAGGTCAGCGCGACCATCACGCCGGAGAGCCACAGCACCCGTCCAAGGGGCCATGCCGTGGCCGCCAGCCCCGCGGCCACCGCCCCCACCGGGCCGCTGGCGTTGGCGAGCGCACCAATGGCGCCGATGGATCGGCCAATGGCGGCTTCGGGCACCAGCAGCAGCAGCGCCGTGTTGATGCTGGTGCTCTGCACGCCGAGCGCAAAGCCCATGGCCACCATGCACCCGAGGTCGAACAGGGCGACCGGCGTGAGCGCCAGTGCCGCGACCGCGAGGCCGATGGCCACCAGGGACGCGACGTTCAGCGGGATGACGGCGAAGCGCTTCACCAGGCGGCCCGAGAGCGCGCTGCCCGCGAGGCCCCCGAGACCCGCGGCGACCCAAAAGCCCCCGTAGACCACCGGCCCCGCGTGCAGGATTTGGCGCACCCAGGCCACGTCCAGCACGGAGATGGCCACCGAGAAAAAGCCGGTGGCCATGGCGATGGGCACCAGGCGCTTCAAAAAGGGGTCGCGCCAAATCACATGCTGGCCGGCCACCAAGTCCCGCCAGATCCCCGAAAGCCCTCCGGAGGCTGGCGGGGGAGTCAGCGCGCCGGCGGGTCGAATCGCGGCCAGCGACGCGCTCGAGGCGGCAAACGATCCGGCGTTGCAGAGAAACAGCGCGGCGGGTCCCAAGAGGCCTAAGAGCACCCCGCCCAGGAGCTGCCCCAAGAGCCCCGCGGAGGTGCGGGCGGTGGCCAAGAGGCCGTTGGCCGCTCCCAAGTCCTCACGGTCCACCATTTCGGGCAGCAGGGCAAACGACGCCGGCGCGAAAAACGTGCCGGCCAGCCGGCTCACCACCACCAGGCCGATGATCCACGCAAGGCTGGCGCGCGCCGCGAGCGCGAGCAGTCCGAGGGCGAGCGCGGCAGCGGCGCGCACCACGTCGGCGGCCAGCATCGTGCGCCGCCGATTCCAGCGGTCGACCCACACGCCCGACACCATCATGAACAGGCCCACCGCGTCGCCGAGTCCACTCACCAGCCCCAGCGCGGCGCGGCTGTCGGTCACGCTCAGCACCAGCCAGCCCAGCGCCAAGCCGTTCAGCGCATTGCCGACGGTGGAGACCCACTGGCCGGCCGCCAGGATGCCGAGGGCTCGGCGGCGGATGGGGAGCCAATCACGAATGAGGCGTCCAGGAGCTCGGCGGGCATGCGGGCGGGGACTCGGTGTATTCATCGTGCCACCTCCAGGGATTTCCCCAGATGTCGGCGGCCGCGCCCAAAAGGTTCTCCAGCTGGGGGGCGATTTAATCCCAGGCGGCCACGGCCGTAGGCGGCGAACGCAGCGCGGCCGTGTGGCGCCAAAGCACCGCCGGCGCCCCGTGCAGGTGGCCCTGCCAGGCCGGTGCCGGCGCTGCGCGGTCCACCCGGGTGTTGGGCGGCAGCTGCACCAGCAAGCTGTCGTCCAGCTCGGGGGAGCAGGAGAGGGGCACGCGGATGGCAAACCGGCCGCGGCGGGCGGCGACGAGGCCTAGGCGCTCGGCGTCCGCCGGCGGCAGATGCGTTTGGATGAAGGCGCCGGGTGCATCCCCGGGCTTCAGCGTGAACCCCAGCTGCGGCCCCTGGGGGCCCGGCACGGAGGGCTTGAGGCGGCCCAGAAGCCCGATGCCGCGGCCGTCGCGCAGCTGGGTCGGCCGGGGCCAGTCGCCAGGATGGCTCACGATGTGCTGCGGGGTAGCGAGTGGGTGCCAGCGAAGCCGGCAGTCCATGCGGATGCCGAGGGTGCTGTGCACGCTCACGACCAGCACTTGATGCCAGTCCCGATCCGAGGTTGGCCGCGCGAGCCACTCGAACGTGCCGCGGCAGCGCGGGCACGAGCCGCGGCCCACGGGATGGCCGGGCGCATCCGGATGCCGCCACTGGTAGAGCCGCGCGGCCAAGCTCAGCTGCTCGTGGTGCAGGCGGGACTTGACCGTGCCAAGCGGCAGGGCGAACGCGGCCGCGAGCTGGGACAGCGACCAGCCGTCCACGACCCGGTGCCACACCAGCGAGCCGGGGTGGACCCCCGCTTCGTGGAGCACCTGGGCCGGGGAGCCGCCGGGGTCCCAGCCCAGGGAGTCCACCGGGGCTGCGGCAGCTGTCCGCGCCGCGGCCGCGTGGAAGTCCGCGATGCGGCGGGCGGCCACCGTGCGCAGCAAGGCGGCCGGCTCTCGAATCACCGCGCCGCGCTGGCGCGCCTGCCACCACGCCAGCCAGGCGTCCTGGCACACATCGCCGACCGCGTCCACCGGCACGTGGCGCGCCACCCACGAGGCCAGCGCCTGGGACTCCTCGGCGACCACACGCTCATCGGGCCCAAGGCTCATGGCGGTCCCCCCCCAGCGCGGCGCGGCCCCGGTCCACACCGCGCGGCTCTCCCCATTGGGCGGCGGGGCGCGGCCGGTGTCAAGCACGGGCGGGAAGGCGCCGGAAGCCGGCCGGCGCGGCTACGGCACGTGCACCACCCACGTGGACGGCACGCCGCCCGAGCTTAGCTGGCCGGTCGCGGGCGTCATCACGGTGAACCCATACACGCCAGAGGACCGAAACGTCCACGCCCAGGTCGGCATCATGTCGGCCTGGTCGTCAAACACCGGCAGCCCCTGCTGGCCCAGCGGGATGATGGTGCCCTGGTTCATCAGCTGGGCGGTGTAGGCATTGCCGGGGCGAAACACGATGGTGGTGCCGGGGGCGGCCGTCAGCGAGTGGTGCGGGGTGGCCACCGTGTTCGTGCCCGGCTGCACCGTGAAGCGCACGGTGGTCCCCAGCAGGCGGGCCACCGTCTGCGCGCAGGTGAGATGGGTTACCGATGGCCGCCCCGCGGCCGATACTTGGCCAAGCCAGCCGCCCTGCGCGCAAAGGGCCTGGGACAACAGCAGGCCAGCGCCCGCCGGTGCGAGCTGGGCGTTCCGAAGATAGGCGTTTGCCAGCGCCGCACTGGACAGCACGTGTGGCGTGCCCTGGGCCGGCACCCACACCAGCACGGCGCCCGAGTCGATGGCGTCGCCGGTATCGTTGGTGGCCAGCAGGCCGTAAAAGACGCCCCGGGAGCTAACCCGGCCGAGGTGCTCCTGGGCCTGCGGAGTGGTGCCCATCAGTTGCGCCCGCGGCTCGACCGTCATATCCGGGCCTCGCCAAGTGTTGTTCCAGTTGTGGGTGGCCGGGCTCCACTGGATGGCGGCCACCCGAATGTAGGGAATGGACTGGGGCCCACTGCCCTGGCCCGCGACGACGGCCAGCACTTCGGGGGCGGCGGTGGGCCAGTGAATCACGCTGACCTGCACCAGCCGCAGGGCGCCCGGCACGATGTTCACGATCGTGGCGTGCGATGGCAGCGGCGGGTTGGGGTGGCGGGGCGTGGGAGCCGGAGCCTCGGTGTGGGCGGGTGGCACCCTGTTGGCGGGCGCGCCCGTGCGGGCGGCGCCCACCGGCCCGCATGCCGCTGCCAGTACCGCCAGGCTCCCGAGAACCCAGCGCCGGCTCCACCTCGTCACCGCGTGCGTCTTGTGCGCCGGAGGCGCTGTGCTTTTGGTTGTCATCAGGGCCGATTCCTCCCGCCAACGCTGAGTAAAGGGAATCTGCATTGTGATGTGAGGTAAGATATCATACGCATGTATGACTATAACATGTCAAGATCCGGCTGCGGAGCGGCGGCAGCCGCCGACGATGTATCATCGGGTTAGGTGGCAGGCTGTGATGGTCCGGAAGAGGCGTGGCACCCGAGCGAGAAGGGCGCGGGAAAGTGGGACCGCCCCGCGCCGGGGCGTCTTCTGCCCAAGAGGGAGCGGGAAGGGAAAGGGGCGGCACAGTTGGGACACTACACCCTGTCGGCCGAGCGGCCCCATCTGCATGGGGCCTTTTCGCGCGAGCGCCCGCCGGTGCTGACCATTCAGCCGGGGGACACGGTGAGGTTTTCCACCATGATCTCCAGCTGGCAAACCGGGCCGGATGGCCCAGTGCTGGCGCCGCGAGATCCAGAGGCGGATCGAGGCCACGCGCTCACGGGCCCGGTGGCCATCGAGGGGGCGAAGCCCCATGACATGCTGGCGGTGCGCGTGGAGCAGGTGCGGCCGGCCGCGTGGGGCCAGTCGGGTGCCGGGGGCGGCCCGTGGGGCTTGAACCGCGAAATGGGCTTGGAGGGTGTGCCGCGTCTGCGCATGGGGTGGACCTTAGATGAAAATCGCCGCACGGCCGCCAACGCCTTCGGGCACCGCGTCCGCGTCGCGCCCTTCATGGGCGTCATGGGGATGCCCGACAGCGTGGCGGGATGGCAGTCCACCATTCCGCCGCGCCGCACCGGCGGCAATATTGACTGCCGCGAGCTGGTGGCCGGCAGCACCCTCTACCTGCCCGTGGGGCTGCCGGAAGGCTTGTTTTCCGTCGGCGACGGCCACGCGGCCCAGGGGGACGGCGAAGTGGGCGGCGTCGCCATTGAGTGCCCGATGGAGCAGGTCGACTTAACGTTCAGTCTGGAGGCCGACCCACTGCTGTCAACCCCCTACGCGGCCACCCCGGCGGGGTGGATCACCTTTGGCTTTGACGCGGATTTGGATCAGGCGGCGATGGCGGCGCTCGATGCCATGCTGGCGCTGATGGTCAAGCAGCTGGACCTCCATGACCGTGCGCACGCCCTGGCCCTGGCCACCGCTGTGGTGGATATGCGCGTCACCCAGCTGGTCAACCAGGTGCGCGGTGTGCATGCCGTGCTGCGCCAGGAGGCGTTCGCGCTTCTGTAGCCGGACACGCCGCCCTGGGGTGCGGCTCGGGCTGAAAGCCCGCCGTCCGCGGCTCCTGGGGTGCCCCGAGCGCCGATGCCAGGGCTCCGCCGCTTCCTGTCCGCCGGCCGCCTGTTTGGCTCCTTGCGCACCCATCTTTCGCAAGGGGTTGATAGCCCCAGTCTTCTGATTTAGAATGGATCTCAGGTAGGAGGGGGTACGCTGGGAGCCGAAGTCGCGTCCCCTCCACCGGATTTGCTCAGCGCCGTCAACTCGCCGCCGCGTCGGAGCGGCGGGCGCTGCCTCCCGGCAGTGCGTGCTGGCCATCCGGAGAGTCCAATGATCTGCCGAGAGAGGGGACCGACGTGGGGACAGAGGGCGAGACTCCCGAGAACGGCATCGCGAGCGGCGGGCTGCGGCCGCGCACCAACCGCGACTGGTGGCCCCATCAGCTAAACCTGCAGGTGTTGAACCACGCGTCGCCGGCGGCGAATCCCATGGGGAAGCACTTTAGCTACCGCGAGGCGCTCAAGGGACTCGACGTGGAGCAGCTGAAGCGCGATGTGGAAGCGGTGATGACCACGTCGCAGGATTGGTGGCCCGCGGACTACGGCCACTATGGCCCGTTTTTCATTCGAATGTCGTGGCATGCGGCTGGCACCTATCGGATTCATGACGGGCGCGGGGGCGGCGGTCGGGGAGCACAGCGGTTCCCGCCGCTGAACAGCTGGCCCGACAACGCCAACTTGGACAAGGCGCGGCGGCTGCTGTGGCCGATCAAGCAAAAGTACGGGGAAAAGCTGTCGTGGGCCGACTTGATTATCTTTGCCGGCAACTGCGCCTATGAGTCGATGGGATTTAAGACGCTGGGCTTTGGATTCGGGCGGGAGGACATTTGGGAGCCCGAGGCGGATGCGGACTGGGGTCCGGAAAGCACGTGGCTGGGCGACGAGCGGTACAGCGGCGGCCGCGAGCTGGCCAAGCCCTTCGGCGCCGTGCAAATGGGACTCATCTACGTCAATCCCGAGGGCCCCAATGGGGATCCAGACCCGCGCGCGGCGGCTCACGATATTCGGGAGACCTTTCGGCGGATGGCGATGGATGACCGGGAAACCGTCGCGCTCATTGTGGGGGGCCATACATTTGGCAAGACCCACGGCGCGGTGCGAGCCGAGCATGTGGGCCGCGAGCCGGAAGGCGCGCCGGTCGAGCAGCAGGGCCTGGGGTGGAAAAGCACGGCCGGCAGTGGCCGCGGGGGCGACGCGTACACCAGTGGGCTGGAGGGCGCCTGGACGACGGCCCCCACCCAATGGGACCACGGGTTTTTGGACAACCTGTTCAACTATGAGTGGCAGCTCACAGAAAGCCCGGCGGGAGCAAAGCAGTGGACGCCGACAGACCCGGCGGCGCGCACCGCGGTGCCCGATGCCCACGACCCGAGCCGCCGCCAGGCGCCCATGATGCTGACCACCGACTTGGCCCTCAAGGTGGATCCGGCGTATGGCCCCATCGCCAAGCGCTTTCACGAGCATCCCGAAGAGCTGGCCGAGGCGTTTGCCCACGCATGGTACAAGTTGCTGCACCGCGATATGGGTCCTCCCGAGTGCCTGCTGGGACCCTGGGTGGCCCCCCCGCAGGTGTGGCAAGACCCCGTGCCCGCGGCCGAGGGAGAGCCGCTGGATGAGGCCGCCATCGACCAGCTGAAGCGCCAGATTCTTGACACGGGCCTCGCGCGAGGCCGGCTGGTGGCGACGGCGTGGGCATCGGCGGTCACATTCCGCGGCACGGACCGGCGCGGCGGCGCCAACGGCGCCCGCATTCGCCTCGCCCCCCAGCGCGACTGGGAGGTGAACGAGCCGGCGCAGCTGGCCGACGCGCTCGGGACCCTCCAACGGGTCCAGGCGCAGTTTAATCAGAGCCAGGCGGGGCGGCCCCATGCCTCGCTGGCAGACGTCATTGTGCTGGGGGGGTGTGCCGCCATCGAGGAGGCCGCCCAGAACGCGGGCTGGTCCATCGCGGTGCCCTTCACGCCCGGGCGCACCGATGCCAGCCAGGAGATGACGGACGCCGAGTCATTTGCCGTGCTGGAGCCGCGCGCCGATGGGTTTCGCAACTTCTATCGGCAGGACTGCGGCCGGCCGGCCGAGCACGCACTGGTAGAGCGCGCCAATCTGCTGACGCTGACGGCGCCAGAAATGGCGGTGCTCGTGGCGGGCCTCCGGGTGCTGGGGGCCAACGCGGGCGGCAGCTCGCACGGGGTGCTGACGGATCGGCCGGGCGTGCTGACCAACGCCTTCTTCGTGAACCTGGTGGATATGAGCACGGAGTGGAGCGCAGCGGACCGCCACGGCGCTTACGAAGGGCACGACCGGCGGACGAGTCAGCCGCGCTGGACCGCCACGGCGGTGGACCTGGTGTTTGGGGCCAACGCCCAGCTGCGCGCCATTGCAGAGGTGTATGCATCGGCCGATGCTGGTGAGAAGTTTGTGCGGGACTTCGTCGCGGCATGGGATAAGGTGATGAGCCTGGACCGGTTCGATCTCGTGTGAGGGCGAACCGGGCCGCTGAGATAGCGAGGGGGTCGGCGAGCGGCCGGCCCCCTCGGCGTCCCGCCCGTGGGAGCCGGCGGATCCCGGCAGCCCGTCATTTGCTATGCTAGCCGCGTTGCCATCCGCTTCATATCAGTTCAGTGGGAGGTGCCTTGTGCAGCCAGACGAACGATGGGCCAGTGACCCGAACCGCTTCGGAATTCACTACGGCGCCGCGAACAGCCTGGAGACCAAAGTGGAGGAGATGGGCGCCACCGGGGACCGGTACATAATCGAATATCGCATGGTGGCCATGCGGGATGGCGTGCGGCTGGCCACCGTGATTATCCGCCCGCGCGCGGAGGGCCGCGTGCCGGTGATCATGGAGCGCACCCCCTACACCAACCACCTGCCCTATGGCGTGTACCGCCAGGCATTCAAGGCCGGATGGGCCGTCATCATCCAAAACGAGCGCGGCACGGGCTGGTCGGATGGCGACTTCAGCCTGCTGGGCCACGTGACCGAAGACGGGGCCGACACGATGACCTGGATTGCGGAGCAGCCCTGGTCCAACGGGCGGGTGGGACTTTTGGGCTGCTCGTCGCCGGCGGAAAACCAGCTGCGGCTGGCCGCCGAGGGCCACCCGGCCTTTAAGGCGGGGGTGCCGATGAGCGCGGGCGCCGGAGTGGGCAACATTCCCGGCGGCGAGGGATCCCAAGGCTTGTTTTACAAGAACGGCATCCCGGTGCTCAGCACCTGGACCATGTGGTATCACCCGGCCGCCACGTTGCGCCGCCCCCGCCTGCCTGCCAGCGACGATGGGGATGAGCTCGAGCGCGCGATGCGCAACTTCGTGCTCACGCAGCCTACCAAAGGGGAGCCGGGCTATCAAAAGATGCTGGAGCGCGTGCGGCGCATCCCGCCCAGCTGGGACATCCTGCGCCGCATGGGGGTGCCTCGGACGGGGTACGACGACTACATGCGGTCGACGCCCGCCGATCCCATCTGGGAGAGTGTGGACTTGATTCACGGGCACCACACCGGGGCCACGCCGCAGCTGAACATCAACGGGTGGCTCGATGTCGGCGCCTACGAGAGCGTGAAGCTGTTCGAGTTCCAGCAGCATCACCCCGACCAGTACCTCATCATGGCGGCCAGCTCTCACTGCGCCATGATTCGCAGTGCGGCTCCGCAGGCGTGGCTGGGCGACCGGCCCATGGGCAACACCACGTTCCCCTATGACGACCTCATCATGTCGTGGTTTCGGCGCTTTTTGAATGAGGAGCCGGACGCCTGGCAGCCCATGCCCAAGGTCCAGGTGTTTCTCATGGGCGCGAGCCAATGGCTCACCGGTGAGCAGTGGCCGCTGCCGGACACCGCGCCGGCCGCGCTGCACCTGGCCAGCCAGGGCCACGCCCAGAGCCTCTTTGGGGATGGCCGGCTGGAGGGCGCCGCCAGCGGTGGCGCAGGATCCGACACGGTGCTGGCCGACCCGCACAACCCGGTGCAGTCAGTGGGGGCGGCGCTGGGGGCAGACCCGGTGGTGGCCGACCAGCGGAGCGTCGAAGCGCGCCAGGACGTGCTGGTGTACTCGACGCCGGTGCTGGAGCACGGGGTGGCGATGGTGGGCGACGTCGACGCGGTGCTGCACGTCTCGACGGATGTGCCCGACGCCGATGTGTTCGTCAAGCTGGTGGACGTGTACCCCGACGGCACTGCGTACAATGTGGCGTGGAGCTGCGTGCGCCTGCGGTACCGCGGCGGCTACCAGCACCCGACGCCGGTGGAGCCCGGGCGCATCTACGAAATTCGGGTCTCCGGCATGGTGACCGCCAACTACTTTGGCCCAGGGCACCAGGTGCGGCTGGAGGTGGCGGGGTCCAATTTCCCGCTGGCGGACCGCAACTGGCACACGGGTGGAGAAAATGCCGAGGACACCGATGGCCCAGTGGCGCACATCACCCTCCACCACGATGCCCGCCATCCCTCGCGGATCGAATTTCGGCAGTACACCGGGGAGATTCGGATCCACTCCGCCCCCGACCGCGGCTAGCCGCCAGCCGCCGAAGTCTGCCCGGATCGCAGCGGGGCTCTGACGTGGAGCCCCGCTGCTTTTGCGGGCGGCGGGGCGCCGCATCTCATCTGCGGCCGCCCCGGAAGCGTCGGCCTGCGGCGGTGGATGCTCGCGCGTGTCGCGGATCTCAATCGTGGGCGGCTGGATCGGGTGATGTCTCAGGCCCCCGCCCTGAGCTGTGAGCCACGTGGATAACTTGTCCGGCAGTGCTGGCGGTCCCGGATCACCGCGGTCCACACTTCATCCAAGTCTGCGACGCCGCACCCGTGAATTAACAGATTCCGCATAGACTTCACCGTGGGCCACTGCACCAAGTCGGGATGAGCCGCGCGAAAGATTGAGTTAATTCGACCAACGGCTTCACCGATAATCTCGAGCTGCCGAATGAAAGCATCCTGCTTTTCATCGTCCGCCATAAAAGCGTGTGAGACAAGCCCAAAGAACTCCGCACAATTGTATTGGCGGCGTCCACCATTTGCTGTATAGCGGCTATCTCACGGGGCTGCGGCATACATGGCCTGACGGGTCTTCAAGATTTTATCAGGCAGAGGGGGATAGCGGTGCCGTTTGTCGGCTGGGTCAACGGCTCAACCAAAGACACCTTCGAGGTCTACGACCAGCTGTGCTCTATCCATCAAGCGCTTAATTGGGGTGGTCGGCGCAAGGTCAATTAGAACATCCACCTCACTGCTAGGGCTAAAATCATCTCTCAAGATGGATCCAAACAGCGCAAGTACTTTAATATGATATCGGTGACAAATGTTCACCGGGTTCTCGGTGCTAATGCGCAGAGGAAAAGTGTCGAGGACGGCCACTAGTTCACTTTGCATGGGACGCTGTACCTCCCCACCGCTGCTGGCCGGCGACCATTGGCAGCACCCAAAGCCATACTCCTTTCCGATGGCCCATGCAACTTTCCAACGGGGTTGCGATGACCTTGCGATGGGCCCGGACAGTGCCAAAGTCCGCGGCCAGGGCGAGGGCCGCGCACTTGGCATCGTCCGAGGTTGGTTCTCGCACCCACCATGACGGCGCGATCCCAGCCCTCCTCGCAGAGCGTCCCGCGGGCGGCGGGGCGCTGAGGGCGGGAGCGGGCGCCGCCAGAAGGCGGGATGCGGTCATCTGCCCGGATCATTACGATGCGGTGCGCCGCCGACGTGCACGGCGAGGGGAGCGCCCGAGTCCACGGTTTCGCGAGCGCGGGTCGCGCTCTGGAGACACGAGACGACTGGCGCGGCGACTAGGACGGCGATGAGCGCGAGGGCGAAGAAGAGGACGAAGACGAAGAGCTTCCAGACGACTTTTGGAACACACTCACTTGGCCAGTCGGCTCCAGGTAGGCGGCCTGCACCGCGGACACGGAGGACACGCCCTTTTGCCGCAGCTCCATCAGCAGGTCGGCCTCGGACAGCCGCTCGGCGCGCATGGCGGCCGCCTGCAGCTGCCCGTCCTTGACCACCTCGGTGTGGGTGCCCTGGGTCAGCTGCTCCAGCGCGGGCCAGCGGACGTTCAGGAACGTGAGGGCCCACTGCAGCAGCCCCAGCAGCACGACGACCCCAATCGGGATCATCAGCGCCACATGCGGGTCTTCCATGCCGATGGCCGTGGCTTCGCCCATCATGATGATGACGGCAAAGTCAAACGCGCCCATCTTGCCCAGCGTGCGCTTGCCCACCATCCGAAATACCGCCAGCGCCACGCCCCACAGCACGGTCGTGCGCCACAGCGATAGCCACAACTCCCCACCGCTGCCAAACACGGGTGCTCACTCCTCTCGCCACCTAGCTGGCAACCGGGATCGCCGGGCCCCGGGGTAGTATCCAGTGGGGCCGTGCGGCTTATGCGGAGCTGCGTGTGGCGCGGGCCTGTGCCAGCGCTGCGGCGGACGATGAGAGGGTGCGGCGGGGGCGCATACCGCCTGCCCGGTAAGCCAGCCTAAGGCGCGGAGCGGCACCTTGCCAGATGGAGGACAGCGATGCGCATAACGTGGGCGGCGGCGGACCGCGGCATTCACGACCAGGACGCGGCCCGCGCGGAAGACTGGCCGCGGGGGGCGCGCGCCGTGTGGGTGGACGTGGACTTGGACCATGACCAAGCGGAGCTGGAGGGTGTGCTGGCGCATGTGGCGCGGGCGCGGACCGGATTGGCCGCCCGCATTGTGCGGCATGAGCGCCGGCGCCCCAGCCTGCTGCTGTATCCCGAAGCCGTCACGTTTCTGCTGGCGGACATGGCACTCGAGGCGGACCGCGACGTGAGTGTGGCGGCGGACCGCGAGCGGGCCCTGCACGTGGTCATGAATCGACACGTGCTCGTCACGGCGCACCGGGCGCCGTCGGACGTGCTGGCCCTCGCCTGGGGGGAGACGCGGCGCGGCGAAACGCTGGCCGCAGGAGTGGACCTGGCCCTGTACCAACTGCTCACGGCGTATCTCTCGTCATGGGAGCGGCTGCAGGGACATCTGACTGCGGACTATGAGTCCATTCAGGCGGAGATGCTGCTGCATCCGTACGCCAACTTGGCACCCAGGATTCTGGCGGCTCGGCGAGCGCTGCTGGCGTTCAGCCGCCTGCTGCACCCCGAGGCCGAAATTTTTCAGCTGCTGGGCTCCAGCGGCTTTGCCTTCGTGCATTCGGCGCACCGCGCGTACTTTCAAGACGTGACCGACCGCATGAACGATTTGGCGGACGAAGTGGAGGCCACGCGCGAGGGGCTCGCCGGCACGGTGGAGGCGTATACATCGATGCAGTCCAATGAAATCAACAAGGTGGTCAAGCTGCTGACCATCATCTCGGTGCTGTCGCTTCCCGCAACCACGATCGCGTCGATTTATGGCATGAACTTCAAAATTCCGGAGCTGCATTGGTGGTTTGGCTACTGGTATAGCCTCACCCTAATGGCAGCGGTCACGCTGACCCTCCTGTGGTGGGTCCGCCGCCACCAGGGGTTCCGCTAGCCGCGCGCCACGCTGGAGAACCTGGGGCGAATGGGGAACCGGAGCGGGCTTGGATAAAAACGGTCGCCGTGGGCAGTCTACCCCAACAAGGAGGCTGGTCATGGCTTTAGAGGAGACACGCCCCGCCGAAGGGCCCCTGCTGTCGTGGGCAGGCACCCTGGCCGAGTATCTGGAGTTGGCGGCGGACCGCCCTGAGCTGGCGGATGACGCCCACACGCGGCTCTACCGGATGATCCACGCCGCCGGGCAGCGCCCCGGCGCCGATGGGCGGCCCGCCCAGTGGGCGTTTTTTGATGGGGAGCTGCATGGGTTGGATGCCGCCATAGACACTTTGGTGGAGGAGTACCTGCACACCGCCGCCTTAGGATTGGAGACCCGCCGGCGGCTGCTGCTGCTGGTGGGGCCCGTGGGCGGCGGCAAGTCCACCCTGGTGTGGCTGCTGAAGCGCGGGCTGGAGGCGTACACCCGCACCCAGGCGGGCGCGGTGTACGGCATCGCGGGATGCCCGATGCAGGAAGATCCGCTGCATTTGCTGCCCAGTGGTCTCCGCGAAGAGTGGGCGCGGCGGCTGGGGGGCTTGCCCGGCGGGGAGCTGTGCCCGCGGTGCCGCCTAACCCTCGAGCAGCAGTACGGCGGCCAGGCACTGCAGATGCCGGTGGTGCGCTTAGCCTTTTCGGAATCCGGGCGCGTCGGCATCGGCACGTTCGTGCCGTCTGACCCCAAGTCGCAGGATGTGGCCGAGCTGACAGGATCCCTGGACTTCTCGACCATCACGCAGTACGGGTCGGAGTCGGATCCGCGGGCGTTCCGCTTTGACGGCGAGCTGTACCGCGCCAACCGCGGCCTGATGGAATTTCAGGAAATGCTGAAGCTGGACGAGCGCTTTTTGTACCAGCTGCTGGGGCTAACACAGGAAGGGCAATTCAAGGCCGGCCGCTTCGCGCTCATCTCCGCGGACCAAGTGGTGGTCGGGCACACCAACGAGCATGAGTACCGCACCTTCGCGGCCAACCCTCGCAACGAGGCGCTGCTGTCCCGCATGATTGTGATCCGCGTGCCGTACCCTCTGGCCCTGTCCGACGAAGTGGCGGTGTACAAAAAGCTGTTGCGGCAAAGTCCCCACGTGCAGTCTGTGCACTGGGCGCCGGGGGCGCTGGAGGCCGCGGCGGCCGTCTCGGTGCTGTCGCGGCTGAAAGATCGGGCGGACACGCTGGCCGACCCCGTGACGCGGCTCGAGGTGCTGAATGGGCAAGAGGTGCCGGACTTGCCGCCGGAGGAAGCGGCCGCCATTCGGAAGGCGGCCCAGGCGGGAGCCGGCATGGAGGGCTTGGACCCGCGATTTGTGGTGAATCGGCTGGCGGCCGCCGTGGTGAGGCGCCGCGGCGGCCCCTGTATCGATGCGCCGGCCGTGCTGCGGGCGCTGGAGGCCGGCGTGACCCAACATGCGCTGGCGGAGCGGGCCGGCGCCGAGCGCATGCAGCAGTGGATCGGGCAGGCGCGGCGCGCTTATGACGACCAGGTGCGCCGCGAGGTGGAGCAGCAGTTTGCCGTGGCCTTTGCGGACCACGCCCGGGCACTGTTTCAGCGCTATCTGGAGCAGGTGGGCCAGTGGCTTCGGCCGCCGGTGCGCTCGCCGGGCGGGGAGCCCGTCGCCCCTGATGATGAGCTGATGGTGAGCATCGAAGAGCCGCTGGGCATTTTGGATGCGCAGCGCCGGACATTTCGCGAGGAGTTGTGGCTCCGGGTGGCTGCAGTGGGAGGGCAGCGGGAAGCCTGGGACTACCGGGTGCATGTGCGGCTCCGGCGCGCCGTGGAGCGCCGCGTCTTTGACCAGCTGGCGGACCTGCTGGCGCTGGCGCGAGGGTCGGCGGTGAGCCCGGATGACGAGCGCTTCCCGGTGGCGGCTCGGCTGGATCGCGTGGTGGAGGGGCTCCAGCGGGCGGGCTACTGCGCCGAGTGCGCCGAGGGCGCGCTGCAGTATGTGGCCCAGATGCAGGCACGCTGAGCGTGGCACACCGAATCCTCAGCGGTGCGCTGTGATGAGCGCCGGCGAGGGGGCGGAGGCCATCCTGCCTAGGTCCGGCCGCGGGCACCGACTCATGTATCGGGATTGGGACCTAATGTTTCCGGCCGAAGAAGATCAGCGCCGCCACAAGGAGCGTGTGGCGGAGGCGATCCTGCGCCACTTGACCGACTGGGTCCAGGAGGACAGCATCCTGGTAGCCAAGTCCGACTCGCCGAACCGGGTGCTGCGGGTGCCCGTGGAGACGCTGGCGGAATTTCGGTTCCGGTACCAGCAGGGAGGCCATGGAGCGGAAAGTGCAGCGGCGGCAGGGCAGGACCGGCGCACGCGCGAGGCCGGTGCGGCGGGTGGGCCGGGCCCGGGACTCGAAAACTTGGCGGATGCCGAGGTGACCCTGGAGGAGGTAGACGCCGCGCTGTTCGCTGCGCTGGCGCTGCCGGAGTGGGATTCGGAGCGGCGGCATCGCGACGTCGCGGGCGGGGAGCGGGCGGCGGCGCTGTCGCCGCACGGCATCACCGCTAATTTGTCCCGCGCGCGCACGATCGCTCAATGCCTCACCCATCGCCAGTCCGGCGCGCGCTTGGCCATCTGGCCCGACGACTTGCGCTACTGGCAGGCGCGCCCGGCGGAGCAAGAAGAAGCGGGTGCGGTAGTGCTGGCCCTGATGGACACGTCGGGCTCCATGGGCAGCTTTGAGAAGTTCTTGGCGCGCAGCTTCTTCTATTGGACCGTGCGCCTCCTGCGCACGCGCTATCCCCGCGTCAGGCTGGTGTTTTTGGCCCATGACGTGCGGGCCCGGGAGGTCGATGAAGAGGCGTTTTTCCACCGCGGGGCCAGCGGCGGCACGGTGTCGTCCTCCGTGTACCGGCTGGCCATGGAGGTACTGGAGCGCTTTCCGGCCTCCCAGTACAACGCGTATGCCTTTCACTTCACCGACGGAGGCAATTTGACCTCGGACAATCCGCAGGCGCTGGCCGCGGGCGACAGGCTCGCGGCCCGCGTCAACCTGTTCGGCTATGGAGAAATCCATGACACGGCCCGCCACCCCAGCCCGCTGTACGAGGGGTTCCAGGCGAGGGCGCACACGCGGGCGGTTGTGCTGCGCGGCAAGGAAGACGTGTATCGGGCGCTGCTGCGGTTTTTTGGCCCGGCGAGCCCGGAGGGGGTGCGGCCTGATGCATGAGACGGCGGCCGGATCCCTCGCTCTGCAGAGCGTGCTCGATGATGTGGCCGCGAGCGCAGCGGTGGCCGGGCTAGACCCCGGGCCGGTCGACTTTCAGATGGTGCCGGCGCGCCTGTTGGAAACCGTCACGGCGTACGGCGGCCTCCTGACACGGCTGGGGCATTGGTCCTTTGGCAAAGCGTACTACCGGCTCAAGCTGGCGCAGCAGTATCACGAGCTGCGGCTGTACGAGCTGGTGGTGCCGAGCCGCCCTGCCGTGGCCTATCTGCTGGACCAAACGCCCCCCGCTGAGACGCGGCTGGTGATGGCGCATGTGCTGGCCCATGCCGATTTTTTTCGCCATCACGTGCGGTTCGCTCAGCAGCCGGGCGACATGCCGCGGCGCGCGGGTGTGTGGCGGGACTGGATGGCGGCCGCTGCCCCCGGCCGGCGGGCCCGGGCCTGGGAGCCGTTTCTGGATGATGCCGCCGTGCTGGCCGACCTCATCGACCCCTGGACCCGCGACCCAGCGGCTCCGCTGAACGTACTCCCTCTGGTGGCCCAGGAGGCGCCGGGGCTGGCGGATCGCGAGCGGCATGCCCTGTGGATCGTGGAGCAGGAGGCCCGCTTCGTCCGCCCCGCGCTGGAAACGAAGATCGCCAACGAAGGGTGGGCCACCTGGTGGCATCGGCGCCTGCAACGAAGCCAGCGGCTGACGCTCGGAGAGGCGTTGGACGGCGCTCGGCTCCATGCGCAGGTGGTCGCCACGGGGCGGGTGCTGAACCCGTACGCCCTAGGCCTCGCCCTTTGGGAGCGGGTGGCTGAGGATCCCGAGCGGCTGTGGCGCGAGCGCGTCTGGACCAACGATGCCGCGCTGGTGGACCGGTACCTGGATGAATCCGTGGCGGCGCGCTGCCTGTCCCATGCGGACGGCGCGTTCGGCACCGTGAAGGCGCAGCTGCTGGCCGCGCTCGACAACGGCGGCATCCCGCGCATCGAAGTGGACGGCTTCGGCGGGGGAGGGCTTCGGCTCGTGCACCGCTTTGATGGCCGCGAGCTGGACTGGGCGCTGCTGCCGCACGCCTTGGGAGCCGTGAGCCGGCTGTGGGGCGGCCCGGTGGACTTGGCCACTCACCGCGGCGGGGCGGCGCTGGTGATCACGTCGCGCGCCTTTGCCGGCGACGGCGTGCTGTCCGAGCGCGTTGCGGGAGGAGCGGCGGCAGTTCTGGGCTCAGGGAGTCGGCTCCGCTAGCCGTGCCAGATGTAGGGGAGCAGGAGCGCCACCACTACGAGGCCCACCCAGATCCAGCCCAGTCGAAACCGGCGGCGGGGCGGCGGTGGGGGCACGTGCCGCGACGGCCCGCGGCGCCCGGGGAACGGCACCACCTTGCCGCGCACCGGCGCAATGCGCAGCGAGTGGCGCGACGGCTTGGCAGCCGGCCGAACGGGGTCCGGCTGCTTGTCATCGGAATAGGGTCCGTGGCGCATCGCGTCCCTCCTGTCTCTACCGGGATCCCTGTGTTCTTTGTGCAAGATGGCCGGGTGCGGTGGACCGCGCCGAGCCGTTGGCCACCCGCGCCCAAAAAGGTGCGCAGGCGCTACGGGCGCTCCACTGGCTGCGGCCGGCGGCGGGCTTCGGTGCCGGGAGCCTTCCAGTGCCCGTGCTGCCACACCCATCCCTGCGATACCAGGAAATACACGAGCCCCAAGTGGGTCTTGGAGTCGGCGGCGCGGCCGTCCAGCAGCATCGTGGGAATCTCGTCGATCGGCACCTTGGTGACGACGATATCCTCGGTGGCGTCCCAGTGCATCTCGCCGAGCTGCGGGTTCTTTGTGTAGTACAGGTGGCACTTGTTGCGCGCCACCCCCACCGAGGGGTAGAAGCGCGCCAAAAATCGCATCGGCCCCGCAATCAAGCCCGTTTCCTCCTGCAGCTCCCGGCGGGCCCCGGCCACGGGGTCTTCGCCGCGGCGCAGCCGGCCAGCCGGCAGCTCCAAAATGCGCCGCCCTAGGGTCGGCCGATACTGCTCGACCAGCACAACCCCTTCGGGGGTTTCCGCCAGCACCGCGGCGACGTCCGGCAGAATCAAATACTCGTGCACGTAGTGCGTCTCTCGGATGGTTACCGGCACCTGTCTTATGCGATTGCGCAACATGCGGCCAACGTCCTTCTGTTCAAAAGTTTCGGCGGAGCCCACGCCTCACCTGCGCGGGCTGCTGTATTAAGATTGAGTATACCAGGTACGGGCAAGATGCACCCGGGGAGGGCCGCATGGTCGAAGATCGGCGCGAGGCGCTGCTGCAGGCAGCCATTTGGGTGTTTCTGCGCCAAGGGTATCAAGGGGCCTCGGTGAAAGCCATCACCGAGCAGGCCGGCTGCGCCACCGGCACATTTTACTTGTACTTCCCCTCCAAAGACGACTGCCTGTCCGCCCTGATTGACCGCTTGTACGAGCGCGTGCTGGCCGCCGTGGCCGCGGCGCGCGCGCAGGAGACGGCGGTGACGGATAAGCTGTGGGTGTCCATGGAGGCGGCCGTGCGGGTCTTTGACGAGGAACGGCAGCTGGCGGCGGTGGTGCTGCGCGACGCCCCGGGCGCCTCGCCGCTGTTTCGCGAGCGCCTGGACCGCGTGCGCCGGACACTGGCGGCGCTCATCGCGGAAGACTTGGGCGAAGCGGGGATGGCTCCTTGGGAGCGGGAGTGCGCAGCGCGCATGCTGGAGGGCGCCCTCGGCGAAGTGCTGGTGTGGCAGATGGCCGAAGAGGGCGGCACCGCTCGGCTTTGGGATGCTGGCCAAGTGGTGCGGCGCCTGTTTTGGCGAGGGTGCGGCCTGCCCGCCCGGGCAGGCGCCAGCGAGGCGAGCCCGCGATCTCCGGAAGGCAACGTATTGGGGAGGGATTCAGCATGGTAAAGGTAGCCACGATGACCCCGATGGGCGAAAGTTGGCAGGTGGAGCTGTCAGTGTATGACGGCGTGTACCAGATGGACCGCTATCCGGTGCGCGTGGAGCATGTGCCGCTGCCCCCGGCGGGCTGGGACGAGGCGGCGCGCGAGGAACATATGGGCCGCTATGTGCTGACGCACGTGCTGCGCCACATGCGCCGCGGATCGCTTCCGCCCCGGGGCACCCGCCTGGATGGGCGGGCCGTGTGGGAGTGGGAGGCGCAAGACGTGCCGGCGAGCGCCTTAACCGACTAGCGCGACGGAGGCGGGGAGGGGCCGGCGGCCGGTCCCACCTCTAGGAGCTTATCCATAAATTATTGCCTGGGGACTCCAGATCAGAAGGAGTTCATCTGGTGAATCGCAAACCTCCCTAGACAAGGAACGAATTATCTGGGGAGGTGCCGAGCGCAATTTCGTCGGGGCGTGTCGTCCGACCAAGCGTTCTTGCTCCCCCCGCGCGTCGATGAGTGGGTGCCCCCCGGCCACCTGGCGCGCGTGGTGGACGAGGCCATTGACCTCCTGGACCTGTCGGCGGCCGAGGCCGCCTTCCATACCACCGGCGCCGGCGCGCCGGCCTATCCCCCCAAGCTGTTGCTGAAGCGCTTGACCTATGGCTACCTGACGCAGCGCTTTGGCTCGCGGCGCATCAGCAGCGCCTGCCGCGAGGACTTGGCCCTGATGTGGCGGGCCCGCCTGCAACAGCCCCAGCACAGTGTGCTGGCCGCCTTTCGGACCCAGCACGCCGAGGATCTGCCCGGGTGGATGGCCCAGGTGGTGCTGGTCTGCCTGGACCTCGGGCTGGTGGGGTTGAAGCTCGGGGCGCTCGACGGGTCGAAGTTCCAGGCGGATGCGTCCAAGCATCAGGCCATGTCCTACCAGCGGATGCAGGAGGCGCTGCCCGCCCTGGAGGCGGAGATCGCGACCCTCGTGGTGCGCCAAGGGGCGGCGGACGCCGAGGAGGCGTCCCCGCCCGCGGTGCCGGCCGACCGGCTGGCCCGGCTCCAGGCGCGGCTGGACCGCATTCGCCAAGCCAAAGCCGACCTAGAGGACCGGCGGGCCGCGGAACACCCCGAGGACCCCACCCCCCCGGACGGCACGCCGATCAACTTCACCGACCCCGACGCCCACATCATGGTGACCAAGACCCGGGGGGTGCAGCAAGCCTACAAGGGGCAAGGGGTCGTGGATGCGACGGCCGGGGTGATTGTGGGCGCGACCCTGTCGGCGCACCCCAACGACCAGCAAGAACCGGCCCCCGCCCTGACGGCGGTGGAGACGGCCACCGGGGGCGGGCCATTTGACCAACTCACCGCGGATGCGGGGTACTGTTCCGCGGGGAATGTGGCGGGGGCCGAGGCCCACCACGTGGACGCGTACATCGCCGCGGGCGCGGACGCGTGGCGGCAGGTGAAGGGGCAGACCCTCTACGGCAAAGGCCAATTTGCCTATGGCGAGACGACGAACACGTATCGCTGCCCCGCCGACCAGACCCTGCCGTGGCACCACACCCGGACCGAGGCGGTCGGCGGGGAGGCGACCCGGACGGTGGAGGGGTACCGGGGGGACCGCGCCACGTGTGGCGCGTGCGCCCGGAAGGCCCAGTGTCTCACCCCGACGCAACGGCAGCAGGCGCTGACCCGGGGGGCCGATGACGCCGTGCGGGATGCGATGAAGGCGAAAGGGCGGACGCCAGCCGGGGACACGATTTATCGCACGCGGAAGGGCCAAGTCGAACCGGCTTTCGGGATCATCAAAAAAACGCTCGGCTTTCGCCAGTTCAGTGTGCGCGGGCAGACCCCGTGTGCGGGGGAGTGGGCGCTGGTGTGCTTGACCTACAACGGGCGCAAGATCGCGGCCGCCCTGCGCCGCCGCGCGCGGGACACGGGAGAGATCGGCTCGTTGGCCGATGTGCGAGCCGGATAAGGGCCCCCGCCCGCCCCAACACGCGGGCGGGGGCCCCCCGGGCGGCACCGCGCGGCCGCTCCCCACCCGGACCGCCCCCCGCGGCGGTCTTTTTCCGGTCCCCCCGGGGGTCGCGGCGTCTCCTCATCCCTCGGAACCGCCCCCCCGGCCCCGTTTATGGACAACCTCCTAGGATCCGCCGGCCCGCCGGCATCGCGGCCAAGAGCGCCGCCAGGAGTGAGGCCGTGCCCGGAATGACGAGGACGGCCGCGGAGGGGAGGAGGCGCGCCGCTAAGCCCCACAGCGCGATGCCCAACGGCGCGGCTGCGCCCACCAGCGCAAACAAGACGCCCAGCACCCGCCCCCGGAGCTCGGGCGGCGTCGACTGCTGCACCAGCGTGAGGGCGCTGGCATTCAGCAGCAAGTTTCCGATGCCGGCCGCCAGGAGGGCAGCGAGCGCGGCGGGCGGCCAGCCCAACATCCCTCCGGCCACGAGTGGGAGCCCTCCCAGCACCGCGTAGCGCGCCAGGTCCGCGGGCAGAAGCCTCCATCGGGACGCCGCCACGCCGCCCGCAAGGTTTCCGGCGGCCCAGGCGCCCTCCAGAGCCACGTAGCCGGTGGGGCCGAGGTGCCACTGGCGGGCCAGCAGCACGAGGCCCACCGTCAGGGGGGCAAACAGCAGGTTGAACACCAGCGCGGCGGGAACCAGCACCCGGAGCGCCGGGTGCTTCGCGACGGCGTGGAGTCCCGCCGCCGCCTCGTGGGCAAAGGACGTGTCGGCCGGGGCTGGTCGCCCGCCCGCGCGCGGCACCGCGAGGGCCAGGGCTAGGGCGGCCGCCAGCAGCGCGGCGGCCGCCATGAGGCCGCCGCCGGCGCCGAGCAGGACGAGGGCACCGCCCCCCGCCACGTACCCGGCGAGGGAGGCGCCCTGCCACACCCCTTGCTGGAGTCCGTTGGCCGCGGTCAGCTCGGCCGGCGGCACCACCTGTGGCATCCAAGCGCTCACCAGCGGCCCAAAGAGGCTCGAGCCCAGCGCCAGCAGCGCGGTGCTCCCGGCCAGCACCACGAGCGGCGGATGCGGCAGCCAGGCCGCGCGAGCCAGTGCCAACGCGGTCAGCCCACGGCCCCCCTCCACCAGGGCCAGCAGGCGGCGCCGGTCCATCCGGTCGATGAGGACCCCGGCCACGAGTGCAGCCAGCCGCGGCAGGGTCATGGCCAAGCCAATGAGCGCGAGGGCGGCGGGACCAGACGGAGAGGCGACCCAGAGGATGACGACCGATGCCAGCCCGGTGGCCAACGCCGACGCCGCGCGGCTAGCCAGCAGCAGGCGAAACGGGCGGGAGGTCACTGGGCATCGCCGCGGGAGGCCGGGGGGACTTTTCGGTGGAGCGCCAGCACCACATGGTAGTCCAGCCCGTCGCCGGTCCCCAGCCCTTCCAGCATCCGCATAAGTCCCGCCAGCAGGGCCGGCATGTGGGGGGCCAAGTGCTCTGGGATGCGCAGATCGGCTTCCTGCCACGTCTCAGCCGCATCGGCTCCGGCATCCCGCGAGCGAGTCAGTGCGGCCTGAAGGCCGGTAGCGGCGGCCGCCACCCGGCTCTCCAGCTGCTCCCAGGCGGCGCGAGCTTCCGGCGATGAGCCGCCAAAGATCGAGTGTGGGACCCACCAGTGCTCGTCCGGCGCTCGATACAGGCGCTCCCGCGCGCGGCCATGGCGAACGTCGACGGCGCGCTCCACCAATCCGGCCCGGAGCAGCACCTGCAGGTGGTGGTGCACGCGCGCCACCGGCTCGCCCAGCTGTGCGGCCAGCGCCGTGGCGCTCTGCGGCTGGCCAGCCAGGGCGGCGGCTAGGCGCTGGCGCAGGGGGTGGGCGATGGCGCGCAGCTCCTCGGTCGTCGTCAGCGGGCGGTAGCCGGGCGGCACCTCGGACGTGTAATCACCTCCACATTAACGGATATGATAATGTGAATATGAAAGGCGCGCAAGTCACCAGCACCCCGACCAGCTGTTCCGGCTCACGGGCCGGGGCTGCGAGCCGGGCGGCCGTCCAGCTGAACCAGAAGAGGCGGATGCGCGGAGAGTGACTGTCGCGCAGGCGGAGCAGCCGAGGGCGGCGGCACCGCATGGGAAGCCCCGCTTCAGCCCGCGGGCTTGGAAGCCGCGCAGGCAGCGGTGCGCGAGGTGTTTCCGCGCACACCGCTGGGCGAAAGCGTGGGCTTGAGCCGCTGTGCGGGGCGCCCGGTGTGGCTGAAGCTCGAGACGGCCGCCCCCATTCGCGCCTTTAAGGTGCGCGGCGCCCTGGTGAAGGTGGCCGCGCTGGAGGCCGCGGGGAGAGGCCGGGCGGCCTCGCCACCGCGGCGGCGGGCAATCACGGATTGGCGGTCGCGTTTGCCGGCCGGCGGGCGGGGCGCCCCGTCACGGTGTTTGTGCCTGAGCAGGCGAATCCGGCCAAAGTGGCTGCCATGCGGGCCCTCGGGGCAGAGGTGGTGGCGGGCGGCCGCACCTTTCGGGACTTGGCGGCGAAAGCTTTGCCTTGGGCCGAGAGAGCTGGCGCGCGCCCGCGGCCGCACTGGTGGGGGTGCAGATGGAAGGGGCCGACGCGATGCTGCGGTCCGTGGCCGAGCGGCGCGTGGTGGCGCTGGACCAGGTCAGCACCAAGCCGATGGGCTGGCCCCGAGCACGGTCTCCGAGCGCACGCTGTCGATCGTGGCGTCGAAGGTGCACACCCTCGCCCGGCTGAGCGAGGACGCGCTGCTGCCTGCCCTGCGGGTGCTGCTGGAGCTGGACCGGGTGCTGGCGGAGCCCTCGGGGGCGGCGGGCGTGGCGGCGCTGCTGTCGGGCCAAGTCCGGGGGCACGGCCCGGTGGTGGTGGTGGTGACCGGGGCCAACGTGACGATGGCCCACTTGGCGCAAGTGCTGGACACGCCGCTGCCGGCGGGCCTGGCTGGCGGCTAGCGCACCCGGCGCCTGGGGCTGGATCTGTTGGGGCGGATGCGAGGAGTAGTAGAATGACACTGTCTGCGGTGGCGCATTGAGCGCACGCGGCAAGGAGGGACCGAATTATGCCCGAGACTCCATTTAAGGCCGGCCTCGAAGATGTGGTGGCCGGCACCTCCGACATTTGCTTCATCGATGGCCACGAGGGGCGCCTCTTGTATCGTGGGTACAACATAACCGATTTGGCGGCCCACTCCAGCTTTGAAGAGGTGGCCTTTTTACTTTGGCACGGACACCTGCCGATGGCGCCTGAGCTTCAGGCGTTCCGTCAGGAACTGGCCCGGGAGCGCACCGCTCCCGCCCCCGTGATGGCGCTGCTGCAGTCGCTGCCCCACTCCACGCATCCCATGGACGTGCTGCGGACGGCCGTATCCCTCATGGGCATCTACGACCCCGACGGCGATGCCATGACCCCGGAAGCCAACCGCCGGAAGGCCGGCCGGCTGACAGCGCAGCTGCCGACGGTGATAGCCGCCTTTGACCGGATTCGCAGCGGCAAGTCCCCGGTGGATCCGGATCCGGAGCTGCCGCTGGCCGAAAACTTCCTGTACATGCTGCACGGCGAGCGGCCCCCCGCGCTGCATGCCCATGTCATGGATGTCGCGCTCATGCTGCACGCGGACCATGAGTTGAATGCGTCCACGTTTTCGGCGCGGGTCACGGCGGGCACACTGTCGGATATGCACTCGGCCATCACGTCGGCGATTGGAACGCTGAAGGGCCCCCTGCACGGCGGCGCCAACGAGCAGGTCATGCACATGCTGGAGGAAATCGGCAGCGTGAACCGGGTGGAGGGCTGGATGGCCGACGCGCTGGCGGCGAAAAAGAAAATCATGGGCTTTGGCCACCGCGTATACAAGACAGAAGATCCCCGCGCCACGATTCTGCGGCGCTACTCGGAAGAAGTGGGCCGCATGGCGGGCGAGCTAAAGTGGTACGAGATGCTGCGGAAGGTCGAAGCGCTGTTTCCCCAGGGCAAGCCGCTGTACCCGAACGTAGACTTCTACTCGGGCTCGGTGTACGCCCTGATGGGCATTCCCCGGGACATTTTCACGCCCGTGTTTGCGATGAGCCGCACGGCGGGCTGGACGACCCATGTGCTGGAGCAGTACGGCAACAACCGGCTGATTCGCCCCCGCGCGGAGTACACCGGGCCCACGCGCCTCGAGTACGTGCCCCTCGAGCAGCGGGGCTAAGGGCCGGAAGGCCACTGCCCACCGCACTCCAAACCAGACCCCTCCGGGTCTGGTTTGGCTATGGGGGGCCGCCGCGCCAAAACTCCTGCCACCAAATGCCCCCCTGCACCTCGTACGCCCCCGACCCGATCTCGGCGGCCTCGGTGCGCGAGTCCGGCGGCACGCGCGCCAGCAGGCGCTCCCAGTCTCTGACGCCCAGCGACGCCCACGTGGTCCAGTCCTCTTGGCCCGCGAAGTACGCCGTGTATCTCAGGACGCATAGGCTGATGCCCGGGGTGTCCCACGCGCGCCGATCCGCGCGGCCATCGTCGGTCACCGGCACGGGCAGGCGGTACGAGCGCCCGTCCACCCATGTGAGCTCGACGTCAAAAATCGGCTCGTCCTCATCGGGCGCGGCCGCGGTGGCGACGGCAAGCATCCACTCCTCCACCTGCTGCAGGGGGTTGTCATGCAGGCGCTCGGACCCTTCCTGCACCGCCAGCTGCACGGGCTCCGCAAAATTGGGCACCCAATCGACCGGGTGCAGGGTGCAGGTGCGCAGCGGAATCATAGGAGGCACGGGGCCGTCGGCGCGCTGGACTTGTATCCAGTCATCCTCGTCGCCCGGCAGGGGCACTACCCCGTTCTGCCGCTTCAGCACCGCCACGGACAGGTACTCGGGCTCCTGATAGGCCGCCAGCGCCACCACGCCCGGCGTCGGCTGGTAGATCGGCGGCAGAGGCGGCTGCTGCGCGACAACGTGGCGGATGCCCTCCAGGAGGGCCGCCGCGTAGGGCTGGAACTCGTCGGCGTCCCAAAAGCTTGGGTGCTGCGAGGTGAAGTGCATCCGGCCCGTCTCGTAGTACAGCGCTGCGCGCAAGAGCGGGAGCGTCTCCGGCAGCGAGTGGTGCCGCTTCCAGTGGCGGTACGCCTCTTGCCCCTGGCGGAGCCAGGGCCGTCCCTTCTTCGGGCGGTAGCTGTCGGCGGCAAATGGCCAGATGGCATCCCAGTCCCCCGCCTGCGGAATGTCGGCGGGCCGCAGGTCTTCGTCGCGGACGCGCACCGGCAGCGGCCGGCGGCCGTGAGAAGTGTGCATCGGCACCCCCATCTTCCAATCGCGGCACGCGATGGCCATTGGCGGCGAGTGCGAAGTGACAGCGGATGGCGTGACACCGTCGGAGGGCACCCATCCGTGTGGGGACTTCTCGCCAAGTATAGCACGGGTCCCGGCGAGGGCCGGTGCGGCACGGCATAGTCCTGTCCGCGGCACATAGCGTGTACCGCGCGGAGGTGGGGCAAGTGGACCAACTGTGGCATACGCTGTCGCCCGACGAGGCAGTGCTGACACTGGCGAGCGACCGGGAGCGCGGGCTGGCCGAGGCGGAGGCCCGCCAGCGGCTGGCAGCGGCGGGCCCCAATCGGCTGGTGAGTGCACCGCCCACGCCCTGGTGGCGGCTTCTGCTAAGCCAGTTCACGGACTTCATGGTGCTGGTGCTAGTGGCAGCGACGGGCGTGTCCCTCGTGCTGGGCGAAGCCGGCGATGCGCTCACGATCTTGGCGATCGTCCTCATGAACGCGGTCCTGGGATTTTATCAGGAGGGCCGGGCGCAGCAAGCGGCCCTGGCGCTCAAGTCGCTGACAGCCCCGCGGGCTCAGGTCATGCGCGATGGGCGCCCGCTCACGGTCGACGCCGCCACGCTCGTGCCGGGGGACCTGCTGCTGCTGGAGGCCGGTGATCGCGTCGCGGCGGACGCCCGCCTAGTGGACGCGGTCAGCCTGGCGGTAGACGAAGCCGCCCTCACAGGCGAGTCGCATGCGGTGGCGAAGCGCCTGGAGCTGGTGGGGGACCCGCGCGCGCCGCTGGCGGACCGGCGCGACCTTGTGTTTATGGGCAGCGCGGTGACCCGCGGGCGCGGGCGCGCCTTGGTGGTGAACACGGGCATGGCGACGGAAATGGGGCAGATTCAGCACCTGATGAATCAGCCGCGCGATGACAGCACGCCGCTGGAGCGCCGGCTGGATCATCTGGGGCGGGTGCTGGTGTTCCTGTCGGTGGCCATCGTCCTGGCGGTGGTGGGGGTGGGGCTCCTGCGCGGCGAGCCGCTGTACCTCATGTTTCTCACCGGTGTGAGCTTGGCCGTGGCCGCGATTCCGGAAGGGCTGCCCGCTATTGTCACGGTGGCGCTGGCGCTGGGGGTGCAGCGCATGATTCGGGCACATGCCATCGTCCGCAAACTGGCCGCCGTTGAGACGCTCGGCTGCACGACCGTGATTTGCTCCGACAAGACCGGCACGCTGACGAACAATCAAATGACGGTCCTCGACCTATATGCTGGGGGGGTTCACCGGACGCGGCGGTCGGCGGGCGAGGCATTCCAAGGGACCCGACCCGGTGACCCGGAAGATGTGCGGCGCCTGATGGAGGCCGCGGTCTTGGCCTCGGCGGCGGAGCTGTCCGATGAATCCACGGGCCGCGCGGAGGGCCGCGGCGATCCGACGGAGCTGGCTATGCTGGCGGCGGCGGCGGCTATGGGCCAGCCGCCGCGTGAGGTGTGGCAGCGCCACCAGCGCCTGGCCGAGGTGCCGTTCACGTCCGAAGCCCGGCGCATGACCGTGGTGGTGAAAAACGCGGCCCACGAGCCCGCTGCGTTTGTGAAAGGCGCGCCAGACACGCTCGTGGCCCAAGCCCACTTCATCTGGTGGCAGGGGCGGCTCGCGCCGCTGGACGCCGCCCGCCGCGCGTCCTGGGCCCGCGCGCACGATGAGATGGCGGCGCGGGCGCTCCGCGTGCTGGCCGTGGCGTTCCGGCCGCTGGCGCCTGCCGACCTGGCCGACCCGGCCTGCTGGGAGCGCCCGCTGGTGCTGCTGGGGCTGGTGGGCATGATGGATCCGCCGCGCCCTGATGCGGTCGACGCGGTCCGGCTGTGCCGGCGAGCGGGACTGCGCACCGTCATGATTACCGGGGACCATCCAGATACGGCGCTGGCGATTGCGCGGCAGATGGGCATCGCCGAGCGCCCCGAGGAGCTTCTGACGGGGCGCGACCTAGACGCGATGGACGACGATGCCCTGGCGCAGCAGGTGGTGGCGGTGCGGGTGTTTGCGCGCGTCTCGCCGCCGCACAAGCTGCGGGTCGTGGCCGCGCTGCGCCGCCGCCGCGAGGTGGTGGCCATGACGGGGGACGGGGTGAACGATGCTCCGGCGCTCCAGGAGGCGGACATCGGCGTGGCTATGGGGGTGACTGGAACCGACGTCGCCAAGGAAGCGGCCGCCATGATTTTGACCGACGACAACTTTGCCACGATCGTGCGCGCGGTGCGGGAGGGGCGCGCCATCTACGACAACATTCGCAAGTTCCTGCGCTATCTGCTGTCCTGCAATGTCGGCGAGGTGCTGGTCATGTTTCTGGCAGTGGCGCTGGGCCTGCCGCTGCCGCTGCTGCCCATTCAGATTTTGTTCGTCAACCTGGTGACCGATGGGCTGCCGGCGCTGGCGCTGGGAGTGGATCCCCCCGACCCCGCAGTGATGGCGCGCCCGCCGCGGCCGCCGGGCGAAAGCGTGTTTGCCCGGGGACTCGCGGCAAAAATTTTGGTGCGCGGGGTCCTGATTGGCGTCACCACGGTGGCGGTGTTTTTCTGGGCGCTGGCGCTGGGGGGCTTGGGACTCCGCGAAGCCCGAACACTGGCGCTGGCCACCCTGGTGATGAGCCAGCTGTTTCACGTCTTTGATGCCCGGGTCGAGGACCGAAACTTCCTGGAAGTGGGCTTGCTGTCCAACCCCTGGGCGCTTTGGGCCGTGGGATCCAGCATCGTGCTGCTGCTGGCCATCGTGTATGTGCCCAGCCTGTCGCTGCTGTTCAAGACCGACCCGCTGACGGCCGGCGACTGGGTGCTGGTCGTGGGCGCCTCGGGATTCATTCAAATGGCCTCTGCCGTGCGCCATCTGTTCGGCTCGGCGCCGGCGGCCGCCAGAGCCTTGCCGTGAGGCCGCCCTCCAGGCCCTCGCCGGCGTGGGGCGCAGCCCGATGCGGCGCCCTCGCGCCTGACCGCCATCTGACAGCAGACGCCGCATGCGCTATCGTGGGGGAGGTTTGATGACTGCGCGGAGGTGTGCGGTGAAATTTGCGGACAGATTGGCCACGGTGGGGCCCTACCTGTTTTTCGACTTGGACCAAAAGGCGGCGGCGGCGCGCGCGCGGGGCGTGGATGTTATCAACTTGGGCATTGGAGATCCGGACTTGCCCACCCCCGGCGCGATCGTTGATGCGATGGTGGAAGGGGCGCGCGATCCTGCCACCCACCGCTATCCCGACTACCAAGGCGCGCTCCGCTTTCGCGAGGCGGTGGCCCACTTCTACCAGCGGCGCTTTGGGGTCGCCCTCGACCCCCGGCAGGAAGTGCTGGGCCTCATCGGCTCCAAAGAGGGCATTAGCCACCTGACGTGGGCAGCCGCTGGGCCGGGCGACGTGGTGCTGGTGCCCGAGCCGTCGTATCCGGTGTATGCCGTCCAGGCTCGGCTGGCGGGCGCCACGGTCTTTTCCCTGCCGCTGACCGCGGGCCAGGGGTTTCTGCCGAACTTGGCCGCTGTTCCCGACCCCGTGTGGCGGCGCGCTAAGCTTCTGTGGATCAATTATCCCAACAACCCCACGGGCGCCGTGGCAGACCGCGCGTTTTTGGCCGACGCCGTGGACCGCTGCCGGGCGCACGACGTGCTGCTGGCGTCGGACCAGGCTTACTCGGAAATTGGCTATGACGGCTATCGGGCACCGTCTGTCTTGGAGGTGCCGGGGGCCAAGGAGGTGGCGGTCGAGTTTTTTTCCCTGTCCAAGCCGTATCGGATGACAGGATGGCGCCTGGGGGCGGCCGTTGGGCGGGCGGACGCCATTCACGCGCTGTCGCTGGTGAAAACCAACACGGACTCAGGCCAGTTTACGGCCATCCAGCTGGCTGGCGTGCGGGCGCTGGAGCCGGATCAGGACCAAGCCATTCAAGCGGCGGTGGGGGTGTATCAGCGCCGGCGGGACTTGGCGGTGTCCGCACTCCGCGCGGCCGGGTTTGACGCGGCGGCGCCCCGAGCCACCTTCTATCTGTGGGTGCCCACGCCGCCCGGCCTGTCCGCCCGGGATACTGCGGCGCTGGTGCTGGACCGGACCGGCGTGGTGCTGACGCCAGGGTCTGCGTATGGGGAATCGGGGGAGGGGTACGTGCGGCTGTCGCTCACCGCGCCGGACGACCGCATTCAGGAGGCGTGCGGGCGAATCGCGGCCATGCGCCTCGTGTGAGCGCGGCGCATCCTCAGTCGTCGGCCTCAGGCCGAGGGGCGGGGGTGGCGCGGCGCGCGTAGTGTCGTCGCACCCACCAGGCGGCCGCCAGCGCCGCTGCCGCCCCCAGCGCGTAATCCTCGGTGGTGTGCATCGCGGTGAGAATGCTGAGCACCCGGGGGCCGGCCAGGGCCCCGACCCCGGTGGCGAGCGCGGCCCATGCCAGCGATCCCAGCACGGTGGCGGGCAGAAACTCCGCCCAGGAGAGGTGGAACAGGCCGGCCGGATAGGAAATCAGCATGCGCACGCCCGAAATCACGCGGCCGACGGCGACAATCACAAACCCGCGGCGGACGAACTGGGCCTCCCAGCGCTCCCACGCGGCGGCCCGTCCACTGGCATACCGCATGCGACGGAGCACAAAGTCGCGGCCCCGCACCCGAGCCAGGGTGAAGGCGACGGTGCCGCCCAGCGTGCTGCCCAGCGCGCCCACCAGCACGACGCCGAGAAACGCGAAGTGACCCTCCGCCACCAGCAGGCCGGACAGCAGCAGCACCACTTCGGAGGGGGAGGGCATGCCGAGGCTCTCCGCCAGCAAAATCACAAACACCGTGGGCAGGCCCAGACGGTCCAGCCACAGGAGTGTCCAGTGAATCAGCGCTAGCATGAGTCCTCCACTGCTTGAAATTGACAGGCACTCGGCTCTTTCGTACGATAGCATGCAAGCTTGGCGAGATCATGAGAGCGCGCTGGGTTGAGGGGTGGCAGATTGGATATCAAGCTGGTCAACATCGGGTTCGGCAACATCGTGTCGGCCAATCGCATCATCGCGATCGTGAGTCCCGAGTCTGCGCCCATCAAGCGCATCGTCGCCGAAGCTCGCGACCGCGGGTCCCTGATTGATGCGACGTATGGGCGGCGGACCCGGGCGGTCATTATCGCGGACAGCGATCATGTGATACTGTCGGCAGTGCATCCAGAAACGGTGGCCAACCGGCTGTATCGCGGCTCGGGCGCGGACAGCGAGGGCGAGGGCGAGGAGCTGGCCGCCGAGGAAGGCGCCTCCTCCTAGCCCAGTGCGCCGAGCCGGATCGGAGATTCCAAGCCAGACTGGGGGATGGTGGCGTGCTGAAGCCATCGCTGGACGAATTGATGGCGCGGGTGGACAGCAAGTATGCACTGGTGGTGGCAGCCTCGCGCCGCGCGCGTGACCTGATGGCCGGGACGGGTCCGCTCGTGGATACTGAAGCCACTAAGCCGGTGACCATCGCGCTGCAGGAAATTGCGGACGGCCGGCTGGACATCGTGCTGCCGCCCGTCGCCAGCCGCTAGCAGGCGTGCGGGTCATATTGGGGGTGGGCGGCGGCATCGCGGCCTATAAGGCGTGCGAGGTGGCCAGTCGGCTCACCCAAGAGGGGCACACGGTAGATGTGGTGATGACCGAGGCGGCGCGGCAATTTGTCGCGCCGTTGACGTTTGAGGCCGTCACCCATCGGCCCGTCAGCACGGCGGTCGCCGACCGTCCGGCGGGAGTGCTGTCGCATGTCGCGCTGGCTCATGCCGCCGACCTGGTGGTGCTGGCCCCCGCCACCGCCGACCTATTGGCGCGCCTCGCGGCGGGGCGCGCGGATGACATGCTGTCGGCGGTGTATCTCGGGGTGCGCTGCCCGGTCCTGGCCGCGCCGGCCATGGAGCCGGAGATGTGGGACCATCCGGCCACGCGCCGTGCCGCAGCCCAGCTAGCCGCCGATGGCGTCGAATTTCTGGGGCCGGCCGCGGGGCGCATGGCATCGGGCCAGGTGGGGCTGGGCCGGCTGGTGGAGCCCGACGTGATTGTGCGGGCGGTGCGGCGTCGGGCGACGCCTCAAGACCTGGCGGGCGTCCGCGTGCTGGTGACTGCGGGCCCGACGTGGGAATTCTTTGATCCGGTGCGCCTGTTGAGCAACCCCTCCACGGGGGCCATGGGGGTGGCCGTGGCTGAGGCGGCTTTCTTTCGCGGGGCCGACGTGACCCTGGTGCACGGCCCGCTGGCGGTGCCGGTGCCGCCGGAAGTGCGGGCCATCGCGGTCACCAGCACTGCGGAGATGGCCGGCGCCGTGGAGGACCGCTTCCCGGCAGCGGACGTGGTGGTGGCGGCCGCAGCCGTGGCTGACTTTCGCCCGCGGGACCCCAGCGCCCACAAACTCAAAAAGTCCAGTGATGCGGCGGCGGCGTGGGCGGTGGAGCGCACCCCGGACATTTTGGCGGCGCTCGGCGCGGCGAAGCGGCCGGGCCAGCTGCTGATTGGATTCAAGGCGGAGACGGAAGACCATGTGGCCCGCGCGGTGGACATGTTGCGCGAAAAGCACCTGGACTTGGCGGTGGCCAACCGAGTGGAGGCGGGCCTGGGATTTGGCCGCCAGGAGTCGGAGGCGTGGCTGGTGCGGTCTCCGGACCGTGTGGAGCCATATCGGGGCAGCAAAGCCGGCCTGGCGGCAGCCCTGCTCGATGCGGTGGTGGGCCTCGTTGGAGAGCGGTAGGCGGGCCTTGGTGGTGTTCGACCGGGTGGCGGCTGGCCTGGACCATCCCTTCGATTACTGGGTCCCGCCGTCCCTGGCCCATGTGGGGCCGGGCTGGCGGGTGCGTGTTCCGCTGGGCGCCAGCACCGCCACCGGCGTCATCGTCGGCTGGAGGGCTGCGGACGAGGAGGACACCCGGGATCGGCCAGTCCAGCTGAAGTCCATTTTGGCGCCGATCGGCGAAGAGCCGCTGCTGCTTCCTGACTTGGTGCGGCTGGTCGCTTACCTCCGGGAGCAGTGGTGCTGCTGGTGGGGGCAGGCGCTGCGCACGGCAGTGCCCGCGCCGGTGCGCCAGCTGCCGCCGCCGCCGCGAGCGCACCTGTACGCCGCAGCGGATTCTCCCCGGGGACCGGTGCGCCAGCGGCTGTGGGAGTATGTCCGCGACCGACCCGGGGTAGCCGAGGCGGAAGCTCGGGCGGCAACAGGTGCGTCGGCCGCTGTGCTGTCAGCGCTCCTGAGTGCCGGCACGCTGCGTCGCGGCCCCGCCCCCCGCTTGGCCCCCGTGCCGACGCGCCACCATCTCACCGCTGCCCAGGAGCAGGCGGTCGCCGCCTTGGCGGGCTGCCTGGGCGCGGGCGCGGCCCAAACGGTGCTGCTGGAGGGGGTCACCGGATCGGGCAAGACCGAGGTGTATCTGGCGGCCGCGGCGGCCGTGCTGGAGCGCGGGCGGCAGGCCATTGTGCTGGTGCCCGAAATCGCGCTCACACCGCAGATGGGCGCTCGGTTCCGCTCGCGGTTTCCCGGGCGCCTGGCCGTGTTTCACTCGGCCATGGCCGACGGCGAGCGCCTGCGGGAGTGGCACCGCGTGCGCCGGGGGGAGGCCGACGTGGTGCTCGGCCCCCGGTCCGCCATCTTCGCGCCGTGTGAGCGGCTGGGTCTGGTGGTGATCGATGAGGAGCACGAGTCGACCTACAAGCAAGATGAGCATCCGCGCTACCATGCGCGGGATGTCGCCGAGGAGCGGCTCCGATCCACCGGTGGCCTGCTGGTGCTGGGGAGCGCGACACCCAGCCTAGAGACAGCGCACCAGGCGCGCCAGGGCCGCATCGGCTGGCTGCGCCTGCCGGAGCGGGTGGCCGGCCGCCCGCTGGCCTGCGTGAGCGTGGTGGACTTGCGGGCGGAGCTTGAGCGCGGCAACCGAGAGATGTTTTCCAAGCAACTGGCGGCGGCCGTGGACGACACCTTGGCGGAGGGCCAGCAGGTCCTGCTGTTGCTGAATCGCCGCGGCTACGCCAAAAGTGTGGTGTGCCGCACGTGCGGCTACACCGCGCGGTGCGCGGAGTGCTCGGTCAGCCTGACCTGGCACCGCGAGGACGATCGGCTGGTGTGCCACTACTGCGACTTTCGCATGGCGGTGCCGGATTCGTGCCCCGCGTGCGGGTCGGCGCGGCTGCGAAGCTTTGGGGTCGGCACCGAGCAGGTGCTGGAAGCCGCCCGCATTCGCTGGCCGGCGGCCCGCATCGCGCGCGCGGATCGCGACAGCTTGAGGCGCCGGGGCAGCCACGAGCGCCTGTTTCAGGCGTTCAGCGCGCGGCAGTACGACATGCTGGTGGGAACCCAGCTGCTGGCGAAGGGAATGGACTGGCCCCACGTCACCCTGGTGGGGGTGATTGCCGCGGACTTGGCGCTGTCGCTGCCCGACTTTCGGGCGGCGGAGCGCACCTACGACTTGCTGACCCAGGCGGCGGGCCGCGCCGGCCGAGGGGAGCATCCCGGCCGGGTGGTGGTGCAAACCTACAACCCCGAGCACTACAGCGTGGCAGCTGCCGCCGCCCAGGCGTTTCAGCCGTTTTACGACGAAGAGGTGGGCTACCGCGAGGAGCTGGGCTATCCGCCCTTTGGCCATCTGCTGCTGGTAGAGTCGTCCGGCGCCAGCGGCGAGGCGGCCCGAGCGCCGCTGGAGCAGGCAGCCAGCGAGCTCCGCCAGGATCCCGCACTCACCGTCCGTGGGCCGTCGCCCGCGCCGGTGGAGAAAGTGCGCGCGCATCACCGGTGTCACTTGCTGGTGCGGGCGGCCGACCGCCCCCGCATTGTGGCGGCCGCTCATCGCCTAGCTGCCAGCCAGCCGCACCTGTCGCTGACCATCGATCCGTATAATTTTCTGTGACGCTCGCCGCCTCGTGGAAGGCGGGGCGGCGAGGAATCATAAGGCAGCGAGAGCAGGTGGGCAGGTGGGTCAGCGCATTGTCTTGATGGGAACGCCCGGCTACGCGATTCCGGTGCTGGAGGGGCTCGTGGAGCTTCCTGGTGTGGAAGCGGTGCTGGTCATCACGCGCCCCGATGCCCCGCGGGGCCGAGGCGGGCGCACCGCGCCGTCGCCGGTCCGGGCGGCGGCGGAGGCGCTGGGGCTTCCCGTGTGGACACCGCGCGCGCTGGGGCCGCGCACCCTGGCGCGCCTTCGGGACTGGCGCCCGGATGTGGCGCTGACGGCAGCGTACGGGCTGATTCTTCCGCCCCCCTGGCTGGCGGCCTTCCCGGGTGGGGCGTACAATCTGCACGCGTCGCTACTGCCGCGCTGGCGGGGCCCGAACCCCATCGCCTGGGCCATTCGTGCGGGCGATGCGGCCACGGGGGTGTCGCTGATGCGCATGGACGCGGGCGTCGATAGCGGGCCCGTGGTCGCACAAGCGACGGTGGGGGTGCGAGCGGGCGATACCACGGGCGCCCTGGGCGCGCGTCTGGCGCAAGCAGCGCGAGAGCTTTGGGTGGAGCAGTGGCCGGCCATTGCCGCAGGCACTGCGGCGGCCGCTCCCCAAGTGGGTCCGGTGTCGCTGGCGCCGAAAGATCCGCCCGAGGCGGCGCGCGTGAATTTTGAAGAGCCGGCCCTGGTGCTGGACCGCCTGATTCGAAGCATGCTGCCAGATCCGGGCCCTCATACTATCGCGGGAGCGACGCGGATTAAGATTTTGCGTGCCAGCGTAGCGGAGGGGGCCCGCACCGGCGGCGTCCCGGGTCAGATCGAGCGCATCGGACGCCGAAGAGACCCAAGAGACCGAGGAGAGGAGTGGGTGGTAGCGTGCGGCAGCCAGACGGCGCTCGCGATCCAGGAAATTCAGCCGGCCGGGCGCCGGCCCATGAGCCCCGGCGCGTTCGACCGGGGCCAATCACCCCGGCCGACTATGCTGCGCTAGCCGAAGGCCCCGCCCGGGCCGCGGCTTTCGATGCCTTAGCGCGTGTGGCCCGCCGCGTCCCAGTGGCGGACGCGGTGGAGGAGGCGGCGCAGCACGCGAAGCTGAGCCGCGCGGACCGCCGGCTGGCCGTGCAGCTAGCGTATGGGGTGCTGAGGCATAAGAGCCTGCTGGACTTTTGGATTGCCAAGCGCACCCACGCGCGGCTGGAGCCGGCGGTGGCCAATGTTCTTCGGCTGGCCTTTTTCCAAGTGGCCTTTTTAGACCGGATCCCCGAATATGCGCTGGTGTCTTCCGCCGTGGAGCAAGCCAAGCGGGTGGCGCCGCGAGCACAGGGCTTGGTCAACGCGGTGCTGCGGCAGCGGCTGGACGACCGCCCATTGCCCGAGGACTTGGCGACCCGCTACTCGCATCCCGCCTGGCTGGTGGAGCGCTGGCAGCAGCGCTGGCCAGCCGACGTGGAGGAACTGCTGCGGGCGGCCAATCAGGTGCCACCGCTCACGCTCCGCGTCAGTCCCGGTTGGTCGCGGGAGGATTTGCTAGCCGACCTGGCCCAGCAAAAGGTCGAGGCGATGGCGTCGCCGCTGCTGCCGGAAGCGATTCGCGTGGATGGGGCGCTGTGGCTGGAGGATTGGGAGCCGTTTCATGCGGGCGGGGCGACGGTGATGGACGAGAGCAGCATGGTCGCGGCCCACGTCCTCGCGCCGCCGCCTGAGAGCCGCGTGCTGGATTTGGCCGCGGGCGTCGGCGGCAAGGCATGCCATATTTTGCAGAAGTGGCCGAGCGTTTCGCTCGCCGCCTGGGACATTGATGGCCGCCGTCTGAAGCGGCTGGAAGCCAACGCCGCCCGCCTGGGAGTGGCCGGTCGGCTGGCGATTCACGAGGGCGACGGGACCAAGCTCACCCCAGCGCAGGTGGGCCGAGTCGATGCCGTGCTGCTGGACGCGCCCTGTACCGGCCTCGGCGTGTTGCGCCGGCGCGTGGATGCCCGCTGGCGGCGCCGCGAGTCAGATCCGCGCGCGCACCAGGCGCTGCAGCTGGAGCTGCTGGAAGCCGCCTGGCGTGTGGTGGCGGCGGAGGGGCCGGTCGTGTACAGCATCTGCAGCGTGGAGCCTGAGGAGACCGTCGACGTGCTGCGCCACTTCGCCCGCCGCCACCCGGAGGCGGCCTTCGATCCCGTGGGTCCGCTGCTGCCCTCGGCAGCGCTCCGGCGCCGGGCCCAGGGGCCCTATCTAACGTGGCGGCCGGCGGAAGAGCGCCTCGATGGCTTGTTTGTCGCCCGGCTCGTGAAGCGCGCACCGGGACCGGGTGGGCTCCGATGAGCCGCATCGACTGGGCCACCGACGTGCTGTCCTGGCTGCCGGCGGACGCTGAGGCCGCCGTTGCAGACCTGGGGGCGGCGCCCTACCGCGGCCGCCAGCTGTTTCAAGGACTGTGGCGCGGCCACCTCGCCTCCTTTGAGGATTTGGCCGTGTGGCCGCGCTCGCTGCGCCAGGCCATGAGTGAGCGGTATCGCTTGCAGCGCGCCGTGCCGCTGGCGGAGCAGCGCGCGCACGACGGGACGGTGAAGGGGCTGCTGCGGCTGGCCGATGGCGAATCGGTCGAAGCGGTGCTGCTGCCGCATAGGTACGGCTGGTCAGTCTGTGTCTCCACCCAGGTGGGATGCGCGATGGGGTGCCACTTCTGCGCGTCGGGCATCGGCGGGCGCAAGCGCAACCTGTCGGCGGGAGAAATTATGGATCAGGTGGCGTGGGCATCCGCTGTGGCGCCGGGCCGCGTGGGGCGTGTCGATCTTATGGGGATCGGCGAGCCTCTAGACAACTACCGCGAAACCGTGCGATTCTTACGGTTAGTCCATGAACCGTCTGGACTGGGGCTGTCGTACCGGCACCTGACGGTGTCGACCAGTGGCTTGGTGCCGGCGATGCTGCGGCTGGCCGAGGAAGGGCTGCCGGTCACGCTGGCGGCGTCCCTGCATGCGCCCGACGATGCGCTGCGGGAAAGCCTGATGCCGGTGAATCGGGCGTATCCGGTGGCGAAGTTGCTGGCGGCCTGCGAGACGTACTGGGAGCGCACGGGGCGGCGCGTCACGTTCGAGTATTTGCTGATTCAAGGCGTGAACGACGGTACGGCACTGGCAGAATCGCTGGCGGACCAGCTCACCTTTCCGGCCCATGTGAATGTGATACCGTGGAATCCAGTTCCCGAACATCCGTTTCGGCCATCTCCGCCGCATCAGGTGAAGGCATTCTGTGATGCGCTGCTGAACCGAGGGATCCCTTGTACGGTTCGCCGCGAGCTGGGTCAGGAAATTCAGGCGGCCTGTGGCCAACTCCGCCGGACGGGGGCGTTGCCAGCGCCGACCTAACAGCGGACGGCGAGGCCGTGAGATCGCGAAGGGGGGACGACACTCCGGTACCTGGCCGGGGGCGTTATGGCGGTCAAAGCATATGGTCGGACGCATCGGGGCTTGGTCCGGCACGAAAACCAAGATCATTTTTTGGTGCTCCCGTTAAAGCCAGCGGGGTGGCTGGTGGCGGTGGCCGATGGCATGGGGGGATACCCTGGCGGCGGCGGCGCGAGCTCGCGCGCTCTCGAGATTGTGGCGGAGCGCCTGTCGGAGCGCCCGCACTCGGTGTTGGAGTTGGAGCAAGCGGTCAAAGCGTGCAATCAGGATTTATTTGAGTGGGCGCAGCGCGAGCGGCGCCTGACGGGTATGGGCACCACGCTGACCGTGGCCCAAATTGTGCCGGGCCAGCTCCAGCTGGCCCATGTGGGAGACTCGCGGGCCTATCGGCTGCGTGCGGGCCAGGTGGACCGGCTGACCCAGGACCACTCCGTGGCTGCCGAGCTGCAGCAGGCGGGCCAAATCAGTGTCGCCGAGGCGGCCCACCATCCGCAGCGCCACGTGCTGACTCGCGTGGTGGGCCCGTGGCTGCAGGTGCGCGTGGACTTGCTGGCGGTGCCGTGGCACGCTGCGGACCGGCTGCTGGTGTGCAGCGATGGCCTCTCCGGGCTGGTGGACGACGATGAGCTGCAGGAGCAGTGGCAGCAGCGCCACGGCGAGGACCTGCTGGAGCACCTGGTGGCCTGGGTGCTGGAGCGGGGTGGCGCAGACAATGTGACGGCGGTGCTGGTGGAAGAAGATGAGCCCGGCCGCGGCTGGGAATCGGTGTCGGAGGCCGCGGCGGCTCCGGAGAGGTCGCCCGCATGACCGGGCGGGAGATGGTGGGCCGCGTCCTGGCCGGCCGGTATGACCTTTTGGATCGCATCGGCCAAGGGGGCATGGCGGTGGTGTACCGCGCCCGCGACTTAGCGCTGAACCGCCTGGTGGCGGTGAAGGTGCTGCGGGAGCACTTGGCCGAAGATCCGAGCCTCGTGGAGCGGTTTCAGCTGGAGGCGCGCTCGGCGGCGTCGCTGGACAATCGCCACGTGGTGCAGGTGTTTGACGTCGGCACCGACCTGGAGTCGCACTACATTGTGATGGAGCTGGTGGACGGGGAGAACCTGAAGGACTACCTCACGCGCACGGGCCCGCTCCCGGTGGATGAAGCGCTGGGGATTGTGGACCAGGTGGCCGCGGCCCTGGGCGAGGCCCATGCCCAGCACATCATCCACCGCGACATCAAGCCGCAAAATATTTTGCTGTCCGAGGACGGCAGCGTCAAAGTGACCGATTTTGGCATTGCGCAGGCCATCTCGGCCGGCACGCTGGTCAATTCCGGCAGCATGCTGGGCACAGCGCAGTACGTGTCGCCGGAGCAGGCCCGGGGCCGCAGCGTGGGCCCGGCGAGCGACCTGTACGGCTTGGGTGTCCTGCTGTACGAACTGCTGGCGGGCCACCCGCCCTTTTCGGGGGAGTCGCCGATTGCGGTGGCACTGCGCCATGTGCAGGAAGCTCCGCCCGATATCCGGGGTGAGCGCCCAGATGTGCCCCCGGGCGTAGCCGCACTGCTGGCTCGCTTGCTGGCCAAGGATGCGGATGAGCGCTATCAAAGTGCGGAGGCGTTCCGCCGGCAGTTGGAGGCGGTGCGGCGTGGGGAGCCGGAGCCAGAGGTGGGGACCACCGGGGGGGCGGCGCCCCCGACACAGCCGGTGCCGCGCCGCAAGCGGCGCACGTGGCTGTACGTCCTGGCCATCGTGCTGCTGGTGCTGGCCGGCTTGATTTATGCGTTTCTCCGCTGGCTCCAAGGGCCGGCGCCGGTGACGCTGCCCAATTTGCGCAACCTGACGGTGGCGGCGGCGAAGGCGCGGCTGACCCAGGAGGGCTTCCAGCCGGTGATGCTGGGCCAGCGGTCCAGCAGCCATATTGGCAGGGGGCGGGTGGTGAGCGAGTCACCGGCCGCCGGCACGGTGCTGCGCCCCGGGCAGACCGTGGGACTCTTGGTGAGCTCGGGCCCGAGCCCGGCGGTGGTGCCGCCGCTGGTAGGGGATGACGAGCAGCAGGCCGCCCAGGCGCTTCAGCAAGCGGGGCTGAAGTCGCATCCCCGCACCGTCACCAGCGCCGCACCGGCCGGCCAGGTGGTGAAGCAGAGCATTCCGTCCGGGCGCACCGTGCCGAAAGGCACGGTGGTGACGCTGGTGGTGTCCAATGGGCGCGGCGGCGCCGCAGCGAACCAGGTGGTGCCGATTTTGTCTGGCATGACGACCAGCAGCGCGTCCAGCGCGCTGTCCAGTGTGGGGATGACCCTCGGCAACTTGTCCTACACCTACAGCACCGAACCCGCCAACACCGTGGTCACCCAAAGCCCGGCACCGGATGCCACCGCCCAGTCTGGTGCCCCGGTGAACGTGACCCTGTCGAAGGGACCGAGCCCCGCCTCGGCCAGCGCGCTGGCGAATAAAAGCAATGTCGGCTTTACGGTGCCGTCGAGCGCGCCCCGCCACTCACTGGTCGAAGCCAAAGTGACGGACTCTGCGGGCAACGAAGAGGTGTACTACCAGTCCGTGGCCCCTGGCCAGCAGGTGAGCTTCACGGTGTCCTGGTACGGCCAGAGTGGCGAAATGGTACTTTACTTGAACGGGGTGGCCCAAGGCAGTCCGACGGTGCTGGTGCCCCAGGCGAGCCCGGGTCAAAATCCGCCGGGAGGGTCGAGCAACGGCACCTAGCGATTCCAGTGCGCCAGTGCGGGCCCGCGTGCTGGAGGTGCTGGGGGAGCAGGCGTGGGTGGTGGATGACGGCGGCCAGCGGCACGTGTGCCAGTTTCGCGGCCGGCTGCGCCGCGCGGTGGGCCAGGTGCTGGCGGGTGACTGGGTGGACGTGCGCCCGGCGGAGCCGGTGGGCATGATAGAGCAGGTGCTCCCGCGCCACAATCACTTGGTGCGCCCGCCCCTGGCCAACGCCGACGGCTTGCTGGCGGTGTTTTCGCCGGTAGAGCCCCCGGGCTCCGTGGCACTGTTAGACCGGCGGCTGGTGACGGCCGAGCTGATGGGACTGCGGGCCGCGATTGTCATGACCAAGCGGGATCTGTGGGAGGCCCGCCCCGGGGTGTGGGAGCGGATGGCTCCCTGGCGCGCCCTCTATCCCACGGTGGCGGTGTCCACCGTATCGACCGAGGGCGTGGACCTGGTGCCTGGCCTGCTGGGCACGGCCGTCTGGGTGATGGCCGGCGAAAGTGGGGTGGGCAAAACATCTCTCCTGGCACGGCTGCTGCCTGCGGGGCGTGCAGGCGCGGTGGGTGCACTGTCCGAGCGCACCGGGCGCGGCCGGCATACCACCCGCACGGTGGCGCTGTCGCCCGTCGGAAAGGGGTGGCTGGCGGACGCACCGGGATTTACCCAGCTGGACCTGCCGCCACACGATTCCCTGGAGCTTCGCGATGCGTTTCCGGAGTGGCGGGGGGCGGGGTGCCGGTACGCCGACTGCCGCCATCTGGAGGAGCCGGGGTGTGCGGTGCCGGACCTTCTGGGCCGGGGCGTGGTCAGTCAGGAGCGGTATCAGCACTATCGGCTGCTGCAGCAGGAGCCGCCGCCACGCCACCGCGCATGGGGGTGACGGGCGAGGGCGCAGAGAGGGGGGGACCCGCGATGCCAGAGGATGTTCCACATGTCATCCAACTAGCTCCATCCGTGCTGTCGGCCGATGCGGGCCGGCTGGCGGACGCGGCTGCGCAGGTGGAGGCGGCCGGCGCCGATTTGCTGCACATTGATGTGATGGATGGCCACTTCGTGCCCAACATTACCTTCGGCCCCCCAGTGGTGGCCGCGCTGCGCCGGGCGACGGCGCTCCCGCTGGATGTGCATCTCATGGTGCGCGACCCGGAATATTTGGTGGACGCCTGCATTGACGCGGGCGCCGACGTGGTGACGGTGCACTGGGAAGCCGTAACCCACCTGGAGCGCCTGCTGGCGCACATTCGCCTGCGCGAGCGTTTGGCGGGCATTGCGGTAAATCCGGCCACCCCCATCTCGCTGCTGGCGGAGGTGTGGGACGAGTGCGACTGGCTCTTGGTGATGAGCGTCAATCCCGGATTTGGCGGCCAGCCATTTTGGCCGCGCGCGATACATAAGGTCCAAACAGCCCATGAGCGGCGCGGGGGATTGGCGCGCCCCCGCATCGCCGTGGATGGCGGCGTGGATGATTCGACCGCGCCGCAGCTCGCGGCGGCGGGTGCCGATGTCCTGATAGCCGGGTCGTATGTGTTTGACGGCCAACAGCCGGCCGTGCGGCTGGCGAATCTTCGGCGTGCGGTCACCCCGGCGCTGCCTCCCCCATAGGATGCACGGTTCCTCGCTTCGCGGGGCCGAAGGGGGTGGGCAGGTGAGCGGATTTTCCCGCTGGCAGCGGCACGGTGGCCGGCCCAAGATCGTGGGCGCCGGGCTGGTGCTGGCCGGTGGGCTCTTGGTAATCAAGGTGTGCCCCTGGGCGCTGTGGCCGCTGGGACTGGGGCTGTGGCTGGTGTGGGCGGGCCTCGGCCCCCTCCTGATTGGCGGAGTGCTGGTGTGGGCGGGATACAGGATGCTGGCGGCCCGATAGAAGCCATCCGGCAAGGAGGTGCACCGATGCGTGTGCAGGTCATTAAAGTTCCGCCGCTGGTGGGGCGGATCCTGCAGATGGTGCTGTCCATCTGGGCCAAGCGGTAGCCCGTGCCCCCGTCCGCCCTCGTGCACAATAGCGGGAATGGGGGGCGAGGCCGTGAGAGAAGCGCCGGCATCCGTGGGGGATCGGCGGTGGCGGGCGGTTGCGGAGGACGTCCGGCTGCTGGGCGTGACTACCCGCGGCGCAGCGGAAGGCGCCGCGCGGGCGCACGGCGCCTATGCGGTGGCGGCGGCGGCGATGGGCCGACTCTTGTCGGCGGCGGCGCTCCTGGCCAGCGACGCCAAGGAGGCCGGCAGCGGCGTGCAACTTACCGCTGACGGAGGGGGGCCACTGGGGCGAGTGCGAGCGGAGGCTTGCGCGGACGGCCTTTTGCGGGCGCGCGTCGACCATGCGCAGGTTGAACTGCCTCCAGCGCCGGGCGGCAAGTTGCCTGTCGGCGCGGCGGTGGGGCGAGCGGGCCGACTCATCGTCGAGCGAGTAGATGGAGCCGGGATCGGGTACACCAGCGCGAGCGACTTAGTGAGCGGCGAGCTGGGAGAAGACGTGGCGCAGTTTCTGTGGGCGAGTGAGCAAGTGCCATCCGCAGTGGCGCTGGGGGTGCTGGTGGAGCGCGATGGGTCGGTGGCGGCGTCGGGAGGGCTGTTGGTGCAGGCGCTGCCGGGCGCGGATCCGGACCGTCTGGAGGCGATGAGTGCGCGGCTGGAGTCCCTCCGCGACTTGAGTTGGCGGCTGGCCGAGGGCCAGGCCATCCCCGATTTGCTCGCCTGGGTGGTGGACAAGGCACTGCCCCGCCTGGTGGAAGAGCCCCTGCACTTTGGCTGCCGGTGCAGCCGAGAGCACTCGCGCGATCTGCTGCGGGTGGTGCCGGGCGCGGAGCGGCGGCAGTGGGCGGCGGACGAGGGAGCCGAGGTGGTGTGCCACTACTGCCAGACCCACTATCGGTTTGCGTCCGCGGAGGTGGCCGAGCTGGCCTCCCCAGGCGACCCGGACCCCTGACGGCTGGCCCGCGGGGGTGCTGTGGCGGAAAGGCAGGCGCGCCGTGCGGCACCGACTCCTCCGACCGGCAGGCCCAGGCCACGGCTAGCCGACAGGTCCCGCCGGAACGGTGCGGGTCAGGTGAATGGCGCTGGCTCCACGGCACAGGCTTAAGTCACAGCCAATGGCTCCGTCGAGTGGGATGGCGCGCGTCCTGGCCCCGCCGTCGGCAAAGTGATGGCAAACAGCCTTCGGTGAGGTGTGCCCGGAGCTGTCGGCCGCGACCGCGAGCATGGACTCGGCCGATCGCTGGACAACCTGTCATGAGGGGCGCGGGTCTGCCGGCGAGGCGGCGTCGGCTCCCCCGTGACCCGCTCTCGTCCAGCACCGCCAGATCCTTGAGACGATCCCCAAAGGAGGACCGCCCAGGGAGTGTCGCAATTTGCCCGGCCACCCGCGCCAGCGCGCAGGATCCGACACCGAGCGTGGCAGCGCGAGCACTGGCGCGCGGACGGGATCGCGGCGTTTCCTGCCCCATGCCCGATACGAGCGGGGATGAGGCAGCGCCTGCACCGGCGGCTCGGGCGCTGCGCGGCGGCAGGCCAGTCTGATGAGGCGGCCGTGCGTCGATGGCGCGAGGCCGACTCCCCGCATTGGGGCTGGCGTGCGCGCACGAGGCACGAGCGCCGTCAGGTGGGTCGAATCAGGAGAAGAGCCGCTGTTGGCGGCGCGGGTCGCCATTGTTGGCGAGGGGCCGCCTGTGGTATATTTACGCGAGCTATTTTGAGACCAGACTAGGAGGAGGCCCGTGCCATGGCATATCGCTGCCAGATTTGCGACAAGCACGTGGTGCACGGCAACGCTGTGAGCCACTCAAACCGACACACCAAGCGAGTGTGGCGGCCCAACATTCAGCGCGTGCGCGCCCGCGTCAACGGGCGGACGGTGCGCATGTACGTTTGCACCTCATGTCTCAAGGCGGGCAAGGTCGAGCGAGCCATTTAGTGTGTCCGGGCGCCCCGGCAGCCCGTCACGCGCCGGCCGATAGCCGAAGCCCAAACCTGAGCCAAGCCTAAGCTGAGGAGGGTTGCCGTGGACGCGCGCGCGGGGGCTGGGCACATTTCGGTTCATGACGATGTGGTCATGTCCCTGGCGGCGTGGGCCGCGCTTCAAGTGCCGGGCGTGGCCGGGCTGGTGGTCCGCAGTGCGGTGTGGCGCCAGATGGCGGCTGCGGCGGTGCACGCCGTCCACGTGGAGCATCAGCCGGCGGGAATTGCGGTGGAAGTGAGCGTCGCCGTCGACTACGGCCAATCAATCCCGGCCGTTGCGGAAGCGGTGGGGCAGGCGGTGCGGCAGACGCTGCGCACGCTGGCCGGCATCGAGGCGCTGCGCGTTCGGACCCATGTCGTGGGACTGCGCGTCGCCAGCTCGGGCGAATAGCGGTGGGAGGGCGATGGGCATGAGCGCCGGGCCTGCACCGCTGCTGGGTGATCCCGTCACGCGGCTCGGGGGCGTGGGGCCGCGCCGCGCGGCCGACTTGGCGCGCCTGGGCGCCGCCACGGTTGCTGATTTGCTCACCATCTGGCCGCGCCGGCATCGGGACCGCTCGCGCGTCACGCCGATTAGCCAGCTGGCGGCGGGCGGCGTTTATCACGTGATGGGGACCGTGCGCGACGTCCGCGTCCAGCCCCACTTTGGCAGCGACGTCACGGCGCACGTATACCTGCGGGATGGGTCAGCGGAGCTGGACGTCCTGTTTTTTCATGCCCGGTACCTGGCGCGGATGCTGCCTGCGGGCAGCCGGCTGTGGCTGTCGGGCCGCGTGGATCGCCGCGGGCCGCGGCTGGTCATGGTGCACCCCGAGTGGGAGCGAGTGGACGAGAGCGCACCCAGCCGCGGGATTGTTCCTATCTACCCGCTGTCGGGCGAGCTGTCCCAGCGCTGGATGCGGTCCCTCATGGAGCGGGTCGTGCCCGCCTATGCGCCGCAAGTGGCCGATCCCATGCCGAGTGCGGTCCGCGCAGCGTGGAGCCTGCCCAGCCGGGCGTGGGCGCTGCAGCACCTGCATTTTCCCGACAGCGCCGAGGATGCGGAGCGGGCGCGCACGCGGCTGGTGCTGGATGAGGCCCTAGTGCTGACGGTGGGGGTGCAGTGGCTGCGCCAGCGGGCGGTGGGCGGCGTGTCTGGCATTCCCCTGCAGCCCGATGGGCCGCTGGCTCGGCGCTTTGTGGCGGGGCTGCCGTTCCAGCTCACCCCGGCCCAATCCCGCGCGTGGGCCGAGGTGGCCGCCGACCTCGAGAAGGGCGCCCCGATGGCGCGGCTCTTGCAGGGAGACGTCGGGGCGGGCAAAACGATTTTGGCGGTGCTGGCATGCCTCGCGGCTGTGGATGCCGGGCAGCAAGCCGCATTTATGGCCCCGACCGAACTGCTCGCCTCGCAGCATGCCGATGTGCTTGAGGAGTGGCTGTCGCCGCTGGGCGTGTCGGTGGGGCTCTTGGCGGGCAGCGAGGCGCTGCGTGGCGACACTCGGGCCCAGCTGGAGGCGGGCGCGATTGACGTGGCGGTGGGCACCCAGGCGCTGGTGCAGGAGCGCACCCAGTTTCACCGCCTAGCGTTGGTGGTGGTGGACGAGCAACACCGATTTGGCGTGCGGCAGCGGTCGGAGTTAGCCAGCAAAGGCACTTACCCCCACCTGCTGGTGATGACGGCCACTCCGATTCCGCGGAGCCTGGCGCTCACCGTCTATGGCGACTTGGAGCTGTCGCGCATGCTGGGGCGCCCGCCGGGCCGCCAGCCGGTGGCCACTCGCCGGGCTGCGCGCGCCGAGCGGCGCGAAGTGTACCAGGAGGTGCTGGCGGCGGTCCGCCGGGGTGAGCAGGCGTTCGTGGTGTGTCCCTTTGTGGATCCGTCCGAGTCGTCGGATGCCAAAAGCGCCGTCCAGGTGTACGAGGGCATGCGCACCGTGGCGGGCTGGCGCGTGGGGCTTTTGCACGGGCGTCTGCCGGCAGCGGCGAAGGCGGACGCCATGCAGGCGTTTCGGCGGCGCGAACTTGACGTGCTGGTGGCTACCACGATTGTGGAGGTGGGCGTGGACGTGCCCAACGCGACCGTGATGGTCATCGAGGATGCCGACCGGTTTGGCTTGGCGGAGCTGCACCAGCTGCGGGGCCGGGTGGGGCGAGGGCGCCAAGCGGGCCGCTGCATTCTAGTGGCTGACCCTGCGGGGGAGGACGGCGAGGCACGGCTGAACGCCCTGGTCGAATGCCAAGATGGGTTCGAGCTGGCCGAGCGGGACTTGGAGATTCGAGGGCCGGGTGAGGTGCTGGGCTTGCGCCAGCACGGCGTGCCGGGGTTTGGCCTGACGCGCCCGACGGAAGACCTGGGGCGCCTGCAAGCCGCGCAGCGCATGGCGCGCCAGCTGTTGGACCAAGATCCGGACCTCCAGCACCGCGACCACGCGGCGCTGCGCGCCTCAGTGCTGGCGGCACTCGGCGAGGCACTGCCGTCCACTGTGCTGCACTAGCAGAAGCAGCCCGAGCCGCGTCATCGTGCGAGGGTGTCGGACCGTCCCGCTTCGGTCCCGGCGGGGCCCGTGCTCATCGCGCGAGGCCTTGCCGCAGCCACTGCTCCCAGTCCTCCACCCACGCGTCGCGAATCCCCGCCGGCACAGCTTGGCCGCGAATCGGTCCATGCGACGGAGCCAGGAGGGGTGCACCTGGCAAGCGCAAGCGCACGGGGCGAGGCGTGGGCCGACCGGGTTGTCCAACACCACGTGGAGCGACCGCGCCGCACAGTCCTGGCTGCGACGCCGAGCCTGCGCCCGGCCGCTAGGCGTTCGTACTTCCAATCGCCCGGCCACGCGCCCGGGACGCATGGCCGGGTCCGCTGCAACACAGGCGCCTTATGGATAGCGAGGGTCAGGTATGGCGTGGAAGTGTTAGATATGGAGCCGAACCACCGATACTCATGTCAGATCGTGCGATGGATCAGAAGTCGAGTGTTAGAATGTCTCATCGAGTGCTTTCGGGGAGGGGGCGCCATGAGGGCAGGAGGCTTAGCGCGCCTCGGCGTGTGGTTTGCCGTGTCGGTTTGGGGTGCGTCGTTTGTCGCCGCGGACAGCCTGCTCAGAGGAACTTCTCACCTGACGCCGGTCGTGCTGGCTGCGGCCCGGTTCAGCCTCGCCGCACTCTTCTTCGCTGTTCCGCTTGCACGGGCGATAGGTGCGGGCCAGATCCGTCTTAGCCACGTCCTTAAGATGGCGGTCATGGGGTTGACCGGCTACACGATGTACTTTTGGCTTCAGTACACCGGCGTGGCAGACACGAACGCGGCCGTTGCGTCCATTCTGGTCGTTGGACTCGTGCCGATCATGACGGCGGTCAGCGCGTACGCGCTGGGACAGGAGAGACTCACGCTGGCGACGCTGACGGCCCTCACTCTCGGCCTCGTCGGCGTCATCTTGATTGTGGCAGGACCACATCACGGTTCCGTTGTCTCCTGGAGCTCCACCTACGTGTTCGGCGGCCTCTGCCTCATTGCCAATGCGGTGTTGTGGGCTGTGAATTCCACGTTGAGCAAGGCGTGGATGCGGGATCCGAGTCTTCCACCTCTGGTGCTTACCGGCGGGTCCATGGCCTTTGGCGCGCTCGGACTCGTTCTGGCCTCCGTCATGGTTCCGGCCGCCGAAGGGTGGAACGCCGTATGGCATCTGTCGGCCGCTGGCTGGGCGAACCTGCTGTTCTTATCAGTCGTGTGCGGGGTGGCCGGCTACTTGCTGTACAACTACGCGCTCACACAAATTCGAGCTTCGGAGGCCGCCTCGTACATCTACTTCGAGCCGGTCGTGGCAGTGGCACTCGGCATCGCGTTCCTGCACGAGCGGCTCGAGCCGGCCACCGTCGCGGGAGCGGCACTGCTGGCGATCGCCGCCGCGGCGCTGACCCGCCTGCGCGCCGCAGCATCCGGCGTCACGGGGGTGTCGACTCCGGCGGTCCACCACAAATAAGGCAGGGACGCGGCGGGGGTTTGAGAAGGCAGCCGGGTGAGGCGGTCGACGGGGCTGTCCGGGGCCTGCCCAGGGTCTGGCAGCGTCACCCGTGATCCCAGGGGATGCATGGGGCCCGGTTGCCGCAACTAGCCGGGCAGGTCCGGCGGCTGACTGCCTTCAGCCCCAGAGGGCTCTTCACCGGCTGTCGGCAGCGCGCCGCCGCTACAGGGTGCAGGGGTGCAAGCCATCGCACCCACAGGGAATCGCTCGACGGGTGGCGGCACCGGTTTACCCCCCGATCGTGGACACGCGCTCCGGTTTCCATCCGCTCCGGTGGCTTTGAGGGCGCGACGCCTGCGGGTCACCCCCGGACCGGTTTCCGTGTGAAGGTCCCCGAGAGGACCCGACGGCAGCTCGTGCAGCCGCGCTGCGGCAGTGCGGCACACGGCCGGGCAGTGGCCGAAGGTTCGTTCGCCAAGCACCCCCGCTCCCGCCGGCGGTGCCCGCGCCTTCCAGATGGGTGTTCTGGGTGCGTCTGGCCGGCAGAATGCCCGTGCCGGAGGCGCAGCGCGGCGCACGCCGCCGCCCAGGTTCGGGTGATGACCGCCCCGGGAGGCCCTGCCCGGCGGAGAACGTGGATCGCGCCACCCCGGCCAAACGACAGCCCGGGCTGGTGCGACGCGCCCGCGCGATCTCGGTGTGCACGACGACACAGCGATCCTGGGGGCGCGGTCTACGTTTTCGAGGTTCCGGAGGATGGGGATCGCGAGATCTTTCCCCCTCCAGCTCCTTCAGGGGCCGATTGTCCGCGGCGGAGGTCTCCGGGGCCGCGAGGGTGGTGAGATGGGGCATGGGAACCCGTCCGGCTGTCGCCTGGTGCACCCATCGCGGCGCCGCGGGCGTCGCGGCTAGATGTGAAACCGCTTGGGAGGAACACGTGACCGAGAACCAAACTGCGACGGGGTGGGGGCTCCTGCCCGCCTGGGGAGGCCGCCTGTGGAGCGGGTCAACTGAGAAGGGAGCTCTGCCGGATTCCGGCGGCCGTGTGCCGTGCCCGAGGACTTCCCGCGCGGGCACGAGCCGGCCAAATCATCCGAGGGGAAGGCGCTGACGTCGCCGATTTCCGCGAGGAGGCCCGCGGCGAAGACCGGCCCGAGGCCGGGCACGGTCTGCAAGCGGGTCGTGATCACGGCGGGTTCTCGCGCGATGCGCTGGTCCACGGCGTGGATCTGCTGGGTCAGGCAGCGGATGTCCTGCACCGTCCCACGCAGGATCTGGTGCACGGGATCCTTCAACACGGCGGGCAAGCGATACGAGTCGCGCGCGGCCCGCTGGACGGCCTGGGCCACGGCGGCGGGGTCGGCCAGGTGGCCGCGCGCCCCGTCGTCGAGGCACTGGGCCAAGTCGGCCAGCGGCGCCGCGGCGATCTCCTCACTCGTGGCATAGCGCGTGAGGAGGGCCGTGGCACTCGCCCCCCACGGGTCACTCCCGGGGGGCGCCGTGGCCAGGCCGTTGGCCTGCCAGAACAGGTAGCTCGCTCCGTAGTTTTTCAGCCGCGCCAGGTCCTGCACCAAGTGCCGCCGATGCCGGGTCAGGCGCTGCAGGGCCACCGTCCGCTCCGTGATCTGGAACGGGTGGGGCAGCCAGGCGGGTTGGCCCAACACGGCGGCGATGTGCCACGCGTCTTCGGGGTCCGTCTTGCTGCGGCGGCTGGCAAAGGCCGCGAGGTAGCGATGGACGGTGCGCGGCTGGAGCCGGGAGACCGTCGCCGTGTACGGGGTCAGGGCAGGCGCCTGACTCAGGAACAGGGCCAGATGCCAAGCGTAGACGCCGGTGGCTTCCAACCCGAGGCGGACGCCCGTCCGCCCCGCCGGGATCCAGGTCGTCAACGCCGCGACG